>JBBSDO010000089.1:0-10582 GCA_038241515.1 Elusimicrobiota bacterium
AGCAGGGGATGACGCTTTTAGAGAACGGATCCGCACCCAGCTAGAAAAAGAACTGGCGGTCATCGAAAAACTCAACCTCGCCGGCTATTTCCTCATCGTCTGGGATATCGTCCAATTTTGTGAGAAGGAAAAGATTCTCGTGCAAGGGCGGGGGTCGGCGGCTAACAGCGCGGTGTGCTACGCCCTCTCGATTACGGCCGTTGATCCCATTCAGATGGAATTACTCTTTGAACGCTTCCTCTCTGAGGAACGCGGCGAATGGCCGGACATCGACCTTGATTTGCCCTCGGGCGAGCAACGCGAAAAAGTGATCCAGCATCTCTATCATAAGTACGGCACGCAAAGCGCTGCTATGACGGCTAACGTCATTACCTACCGGCCACGCTCAGCGATGCGGGAGGTGAGCAAAGTGCTGGGATATCCTTCAGCGACGGTCGATAAATTGGCGAAATATGCGGGATCGCTTTCCTATGAAGAAATTCGGGGGCAGCCTGCACTTTTGGATCGTCAGATCATCGCGGCAGGTCTTGATCCGCAAGAGCGAAAGACAAAGCAACTTAGCCATTTGTGGCTGCGTCTTCAAGGGCTTCCCCGCCATCTCGGTCAGCATTCAGGTGGCATGGTGGTGGCGGCCGGCCGATTGGATGAGGTTGTACCGCTCGAACCCGCTTCCATGCCGGGACGCGTCGTTATTCAATGGGATAAAGAAGATTGTGCTGACTTGGGAATCATCAAGGTGGATCTGTTGGGTCTAGGCATGCTTCAGGTCTTGGAGGAAGCGGTTCCGCTGATCAAACGTCATGAAGGTATCCATGTGGACATCGCGCACTTGCCGCCGAACGACGAGCTGGTTTACAAAATGCTCAACGCGGCCGATACCGTGGGACTCTTCCAAGTCGAAAGCCGCGCGCAAATGGCTTCTCTGCCGCGCAACGCTCCGAAAGTCTTTTACGACATTGTGGTGCAAGTCGCGATTATCCGGCCGGGGCCTATTCAAGGGGGGATGGTCCATCCCTACTTCGACCGCCGGCAGGGAAAAATACCGGTCGAATACCCGCACCCGCTCTTAGAGCCCATTCTCAAACGGACCTTAGGCGTCCCCCTTTTTCAGGAACAGGTTTTACGGATCGCCATCGAAGCCGCTGGTTTTACAGGGGGCGAAGCCGAGGAGCTCCGGCGGGCGATGGGCTGGAAACGCTCGCAGGAACGCATGCAGGCTTTGCAAAGGAAGCTGGTGGAAGGCATGCGGGCGAAAGGGATCCCCCAATCGACTTGCGAGGCCATTCTGCGGATGATTCAAGGTTTTGCTTCGTATGGCTTTCCCGAATCCCACGCGGCGAGTTTTGCTCTTATCGCCTACGCCAGCGCCTATCTCAAAGCGCGCCATCCGACGGCCTTTTATGTGGCGCTTTTAAATGCCTGGCCGATGGGTTTCTATCATCCCGCGACGATCGTCAAAGACGCGCAGCATCATGGGATTGAGGTCTTGCCGATTGATGTCAATAAGTCGGGGTGGAAGTGTCGATGGGAGAAAAGGGAGCAACACATGCAAGAAGGCCGGATGATAGAAAACGGGATGACAAAACAGCAGATGAGAGAAAACCGGATGACAAAACAGCGGATGACAGAAAATCAGTACATGAAAGAAGGCCGGATGATGGAAAACGGGATGACAAGACAGCGGATGACGGAAAATCAGTACATGAAAGAAGAACGGATGATAGAAAACCGGACGACAAAACAGCGGATGACAGAAAATCAGTTTGTCCGGCCTTCATCCGAGGTTCTTCCATCCGATTTTCTACCATCCGCTGTTTTGTCATCCGGTTTTCTATCATCCGTCCTTCCCACCGGTTCTGTCCGCCTCGGTCTTTGCTTCGTCAAAGGCCTCCACCCTTCTCGCGGTCTTTCCATCGAGCGAGAGCAAATTCAGCCCTTTCGCGACTCCGAAGATCTCCGTCATCGCTGCGGGTTGCAACGCAACGAGCTGGAACGCCTGGCCTTTGCCGGGGCTCTGGCCTCTTTGGGATTGAGTCGCCGGGGCGCGCTATGGCAGGTCGCTCAGGTGGGACGGCCGCTGGGTCCGCTCTTTGAAGGACGCTCGGTGTCAGAGGAGTCGCCCTTGCCGGAAATGTCTCCACCCCAAGAGACCTTTGCGGATTACCAGTCCACACACATGACGACAGGACCGCATCTCATGACCTACCTTCGCGATGAACTCCGCAAAAAACGGGTTTGCACACGGGCCGAGCTGGAAGGGAAACCCAATGGAGCCTTGGTGCGGACGGCAGGAACGATGATTGTTCGCCAACGTCCGGAGTCCGCCAAGGGATTTGTTTTTATAACACTCGAAGACGAAACAGGCATGTCCCAAGCCATTATCCGCCCCGCTCTTTTTAAAAGTGAACGCGCCGCCGTTTTAGGGTCTTCAGCGCTCATGATCGAGGGCCTGTTGCAAATCGAACACAAAAATTTGTCCATCCGTGCCACGCGCATTTGGAGTCTCCAAATCGCCGAGACTGTGCCCAGTCACGACTTCTACTAATTAACTATTTTAGGGTAGACAATTCGTAACGTGGAGACAAACTAGGGTCGCTATGAATTCTCTACGGGAAGGGGTTTCTATGCCGGCGACAAATTCCTCGAAATAACGCGCCATAAAGTATAAACTCAGCACGTGACTGAGCCGAAAGAGAGCGCGCCGCGATTGTTATCCCTCGATGTTTTTCGCGGGATCACGATCGCTTTTATGATTCTCGTGAACAGCCCTGGCAGTGACGCGCACTATTGGGCGCTCGATCACGCGGAGTGGAACGGTCTGACGCCAACGGATCTCGTCTTTCCTTTCTTTGTATTCATTGTGGGCGTCTCGTTGACCTTCTCCTTCCGGAAGCGGATTGAAAAAGGGGACTCGCGAAGCGAGCTCATGGGACAGGTGGCTCGCCGCACGGCCATGATCTTCGGGCTCGGCCTTCTTTTAAATGCTTTTCCTTTTACGCTTGAGCGACTGGAGGGGATCCGGATCCTCGGAGTTTTGCAGCGGATTGCTATGTGTTACTTTTTCGGATCGGTCTTCTATCTGTTTTCGAAAATTGCCACGCAAATCGTTGCTGCCTTGCTCTTGCTCGTGGGATATTGGTGGGTGATGACTCATGTTCCAGTGCCGGGTTTTAGCTTGGGAGACCTAACCAAAGAGGGAAACGTGGCCGCTTACATCGATCGCTTCTTCCTGACTGGACATATGTACCGCCCGGTCTATGATCCCGAGGGACTTCTGAGCACTTTTTCCGCGATTGCCACAGTTCTTTTGGGCATTTTGACAGGGAACTGGTTACAATCCGCCTGGACCAAAGGACAGAAAGTGACGGGGATGCTGCAAGCAGGCCTGATTTTTCTACTCGCAGGCATCAAATGGGGGGTATTTTTTCCGATCAATAAAGCTTTGTGGACGAGCTCCTACGTCCTTGTGACGGTGGGCTACGCCCTACTTCTCTTGACAGCATGTTATTGGTTGATTGAGATCAAGGGATTCCGCTCCTGGAGCAAACCTTTCGAGGTCTTCGGAGTGAACGCTATCGGTGCGTATTTTCTGCACGTGTTTTTCTTGAAAGTGCAAAATCTCATTCATATGCCGCGCATGGACGGAACCCCAGGCAATATTCGCATCTATGTGTCGGAGCATGTATTCGGCACTTGGACGGGAGCCCAAAACGCTTCATTTTTTTACGCCTTAAGCTACACATTGCTTTGGCTAACCATCGTCTGGATACTCTACCGAAAACGCATTTTTATCAAAGTCTAAAAGAGTCGACCCCCATCGGAATTCCCTTGTAATAGGTCGCCCAACCTCCCATACTCGTACAGAAGAGAACGATCTTGGAGGGGGAACAAAAAAAATGAATTTTTTAAAAGACGAATTTATTAGGCTTCCGGCGGAACTCGGAGGCGCCATCGGACAGGTGGTAGAGGATATGGCTTTGGGGAAAGTACGAATTCAGTTTCCCGGAGAAGGTGTGCGGATTTTTATGCCGGAGTATTGTGCGTTGACGAAAGTGGAGGAGGGGGAAGAGACTCGGGCCATTGCCGAACGTTTTAAAGAAAAAACGCGCAAAGCGGGGGCGAAGGCCCGGCCCTTATCGGACCTGATCCATATCTTTTTAGAAGAGTTTCCCGATGGATTTGAAGGCCGCAAATACCATGAGGAAGAACGAGTGCCGAAGGTGCGAGCGAGCGAGCTCATGAAATCGACACTCGGAAAAGATCAGCTTCAAACTTTATTGACCGGAGGCCGATTTGAGGAAATCGTCCGCCGCGCGCAGGCGATGCTCTCAGCAACGCACTTGGCCCAGTTTGACGTGATTTCTTTACGG
The DNA here is from genome assembly GCA_038241515.1 of Elusimicrobiota bacterium. Lineage (GTDB taxonomy): Bacteria > Elusimicrobiota > Elusimicrobia > 2-01-FULL-59-12 > 2-01-FULL-59-12 > JBBSDO01. The sequence goes on from JBBSDO010000089.1 coordinate 4,371, forward strand.
GGCGCTTTGAAGGCCGAGACCTCCTGGCAACCTTTCAGCGAGTCGTTTTTCGAATTCCTGTTCGGCGAAGAGGATCGCGAAGCGTCGTTTAAGAAATTTGTTGCGTGTCTCGCTACCTTACGCGTCGCCAAGTGGCCAATCGTCACGTATTTTCCGTTCCTGGCTTTCCCCGAAAAAGATCTGTTTCTAAAACCCGATGCGACAAAAACAGTTGCCCTGGCTTGCGGAGTCGAACTCAATTACCAAACACAACCGAATTGGCTCACCTATTCGTCATTGGCCAAACTCTCCGAAAAGCTAACTGCCGCTTTGAAGGAGGTCGGCCTCCAGGCCAAGGACATGATTGATGTCCAGTCGTTTATTTGGTCTTCCTTCCAGCTCGATAAACGTCGGTACCGGTCTTCGAAGCAGGTGGTAGCAACAGAACCGGTCTCCGCCGCGCCCGAGTCCGCTGCATAGTTCTCGAAACTCGCCGAGAATTCAATCCCTTTTGACCTGGGTCGACCGGTATGTAAAGGCCGTAACGGACCGGTCTGCCCACAACTCTACCCCCCCGGCGGTGGCGAGCCGTTTGTTAACGCAAACCCCTATTTAACATAAACGTCATCTTGCTGTAACATTCATCCGTCATCCTCAATTTGAATCGGTTCGGATGCTTTCCTAAGAGAGGATCACTATGATCATGAACGTATTGAGCAAAGTTCAAATGGGTGGCCATTCCACAGGAATCGCAATAGGGATTGGGGCCTTTAGCGTGGTGCTTATAGTAATAGCTGTTTTTCGAGAACTTTTCGCGATGTTCTCCACTTTTTCGCACAGTGTAAGGATTTTGGAGGAAATTCGGGAAGACTTGAGACTCATCAAGTCGAGGGAAACGTCCAAACCCTTGCCAGAAGTAGCCGCCCAAGCCGGCTTGCCTCGCGAAATCAGCTTGCCTGACGTTGAGAAACCGTCGCCGGAGCTAGTGCAGCTAGTCAGCATGGGCGAGTCGGTTGGTCAGGCGACCGATCCGAATCGAGTAATTCAGCGATTGCGAAATGTCGTCACGGCTGCTGAGACAAGCAACCAATTTAGCCGGTCACCTTTTGAGATGAGGGCCGAAAGTGAGGGAGGAATTGTTCGAATTACTAATCGCGCGGCCCCATCGATGGAATTGGATGCGGCCGTGAGAATCTCGCGGATCGAAGTGCCTCGTGAAGAAGTTCGCCGTGGGCCCAGCCGCTCGATCATGAATGAAGAGTCTCCGACCACGATTCGCCCCTGTCCGTTGCCCCCGCTTTAAACGCGGCGTAAGAGTGTCAAGAGTGAGCGCTCCCTTCAGCGGGCCGAAAAGGCCCTAAAAGCTTTATCCATCGCAAAGGCTAGAGTGAGACTGGCCTACTTCTTTAGCCAGCTGAGAAGTTTAATTCCTGATCCCTTTTTGTCATTCGTCTTGAGCGTCTCGGATGAGAGTTTGCGACCCGCCATAGCCAGCATGCGTGCTTTTAAATCGGCGATATCGAAGGGTTTTACCAAATATTGCCCTGCGCCCGCTTCGAGGCCTTTTTGAACCGACATAGGATCACCGCACGCGCTTAGCATCATGATGGGGATCTTAATTCCCCTTTGGTTTAGGCGTTTGCAAAATTGAATGCCGTCTTCTTCAGGCATCATCACATCGCATACGATGAGATCGATCTGTGACCTTTGGAGAATTTGGTCCGCTTCCCGGCTCGTGTGAGCACTGAATAGTCGAAACTCCTTGGTGTTCAGCATAGCGCTTGCCAAGAGGTGCAAGGAGTCGTCGTCATCAACAAAGAGTACGTGTAGGGGCGGCATAAGAGGTCCTATGGATGTACCCTCCGTATCGCCTTTTCGCAAGGTTTTAGTCTCATTGGGGCTCGGAACTGGGCGGAGGCGAAAACGTTATAGAGCCTGTCGTTGCGGGTATCGGGAGTATTTCGTAAAATTGATCAAAGAGTAAAGGAAAAACGTTTATGGCACTTTCCCAAGAAGAAGTTCTGCGATATAGCCGTCACCTGATCATGCCCGAAGTGGGTGTTGAAGGCCAGGAAAAGCTTAAAAATGCAAGTATTTTGCTTATCGGCTGCGGCGGTCTGGGCTCTCCGTTGGGCATGTATCTGGCAGCTGCGGGTGTGGGACACCTCGGTTTAGTCGATTTTGACGTCACAGACTTTACCAACCTGCAGCGGCAGGTCATGTTTGGCACCCAAGATGTGGGCCGTCCAAAGGTAGATGCCTCCAAGGATCGCATCGCCTCGATCAATCCCAATGTTAAAGTCACCACTTTCCGCACGAAGCTGACGTCCGAAAACGTGATGGAAATTTTTAAGGACTTCGACATTATTATTGATGGCACAGATAATTTTCCTACGCGTTATTTGGTGAATGACGCTTGTGTATTTCTCCATAAACCCAACGTGTATGGGAGTATTTTCAGGTTTGAAGGCCAGGCGACCATTTTTTGGGCTGACAAAGGCCCTTGCTATCGGTGTCTGTACCCCGAGCCGCCACCTCCTGGAATGGTTCCTTCTTGCGCCGAAGGGGGGGTTCTTGGCATTTTGCCAGGAACTATCGGATTAATCCAGGCCACTGAAGCGGTCAAGTTAATTCTCGGCAAAGGCGACCCTTTGATCGGCAGGCTCATGCTTTACAACGCCCTCGATATGAAGTTCCGTGAAGTCAAGCTTCAAAAGGATCCGGAATGCCCAGTTTGCGGTGTTAACAAAACGATTACGGAGCTTATTGATTACGAGCAATTCTGCGGAATTGCCCTGGGGCAGGAGGAGGCAGCGGTGTCCATAAATGGAATCCAAGAAATATCGGCGCGAGAATTGAAAAGTCTCATCGACGGTCACGAGAAATTTACTCTAGTGGACGTGCGCGAACCCCACGAGTACCAGATCGCAAAGATACCGGGTAGCCGGTTGATTCCTCTGGGAGAGATTGCTCAAAGGGCCAATGAGCTGGACACGGCCGATGATATTGTTGTGCATTGCCGATCTGGGGCGAGGAGCGCTAAAGCCATTCACGCTTTACAGGGAATGGGATTTAAGCGGCTGAGAAATTTAAAGGGCGGGATTCTTGCCTGGTCGCAAGATGTGGATCCGGCTGTGCCGCAGTATTAACGGCCGTTAGGTTTTGAAGAACGGAAAAAGGTCCAAAATGAAATATTTCTCTCCGAAAGACGTTGACCACCTCATCCCTGACCTGGAAAAAGTATTTCAGCATATTGAAAATTGTAAGAGCAGAGCGGAACAGTTGAGCGTCCAGACTACTACGGTTTCTAACCCCAGCGCGGAGCAGATGGTTGAGAGCCAAATCGCGCACTCCAAAGTGAGATTTCTCATGGACGCCGTCCAAGACGACATTAATCACATTATGAGTTTAGGAGGCGTGACAAAAGATCTTGAACAGGGACTCGTCGATTTTCCAGGGCAGGTGGACGGGGAAGAAGTTTGGCTTTGTTGGAAGCGCGGAGAAAAAAAGATTCGCTTTTGGCACGCATTGGACGAAGGCTTCTCGGAGCGGCAGGCTTTGCACATGTCAGAACCTGTCCGATTTCATTGAAAACAAGAGCCATTTTACAGGAACTCTCATGGCCCGTAGGGGTTCTAACGGGGGCGCGATGACAGACGTTGTCGCAGCGCGACAACTTTTTGAAAAAGAGGCCGTTCCCCATCTCCAAGAACTGTATGCGTCAGCGATGAGGCTGGCGCGAAATCGTGAAAGCGCGGAGGACCTTGTGAGCGAGGTCTATGCGCGGGCTTGGAAATCCTTCGCGCAATTTCAGCCGGGCACAAACCTTCGGGCCTGGCTTTACAAAATCCTGACTAACACGTACATCAATCATTATCGGCACAAACAGCGGCAACCGCCCATTCTTGAACTGGATAAACCGGACGATTCCGAAACGGGCGGTGGAGGCACGCTTTACGATCGCATAACAACGGGCCGTGAAGATAAGGCGGAAAACCCTGAGCACGTTCTCTCGAATCACTTTCTCGATGAGGACCTCAAAAAGGCGATTGATGGATTGCCCGAAGAATTTCGCATGGCGGTCGTGCTCTGCGACATCCAGAATTTCTCCTATCAGGACATTGCGGAAATGCTGGAGATTCCGATTGGAACGGTGCGCTCAAGGCTTTGGCGGGGGCGACGGTTATTGCAGCAAATCCTTTGGAAGCAGGCGATTGAGGCCGGCGTCGTGCATCCCTCCAGTGCGTTTCCCGACGACCATCTCTCCAGTGCGTCGGCGAAGGACGGCCAGACTCCACAGAACATCGGTCGGGGTGGTAACCACGCTCCCGGTAAAAAAGAGTCGCATGGGAAACCTCAGGAGAACCCGTCGCGATGAATTGCGAAGAGTCCTTCGAAAAGTTGTACGGGTTTCTCGATAAAGATATAGATGGGTTAACCCTTACGCAGATTGAAATTCACTTGAAGGACTGTCGTCCCTGTTGGGACCGCTTTGAATTTGAGAAAAGGCTCAAAGAACGCTTTCGCAAGTCCTGCCATAAAGAAGTCTGCCCCGAAACTCTCCTGAAGAAAATCAAAGACATTCTCGAAAAGTACTAAAATTATTCGAAACGGCGGATGAGACAACGCCGGATGACGGTATAGCTAGCCCGGTCGTCACCGCGCCTGTGACTGCGGGGAATGTCGAGTGACCCCTCACTATGTTAATTCTCTACAGATTCTTTAAATTCGTCTTTCGTTACCTGGTGCCGCCGTCCTTGCGCTATCCGTTTGTTCGGGGAATTGGTCGCCTCGTGTGTCGTCTAAATAAAGGGCGGCGCGAAGTGATCGTAGGGAATCTAACTCCCCTTGTGGGCAAAGAGAAAGCCATGATGATGGCCCCGGAGTTGCTTGGGAATTTCCTCATGACCGCCGTAGACTTTTTTTGCATTCGGGCGGATTTGCCGAAAACGACGCCTGTTGAAAATTGGGGGCATCTCGATAAGGCCTATCGCAAAACAAAGCGCGTGATCGCCGTGACCGCCCACCTCGGGCATTGGGAGCTGGGCCTTCCGTGTTTGGTTGAAAAAGGATATACGATTAGCGGATTGTACGCGCCTTACCGGGAAGACAATATCGTGCGATGGATTATGGGACACCGAAATAGCGATGTGCAGTGGATTCCATCAACCCGAGGGGCCGCCGAAGCCTGTATCGATGCACTGGAAAAAGGACGCATACTTGGAATTGTAGCGGACATTCCTTTCGGTGAGCGGGGCCGCAAGACGGTGATAGCTGGGCATACGGCGCGCCTTCCACTCGGACCTTGGGCCATTGCAGTCCGCGCCCAAGCAACTGTGGTGCCTGCGTTTATCATCCGAGAAAAACCTGGCCACTACCGTGCGATCATCCACGAGCCCATCGCTCCGATGGAAGGGTCATTTCGCAGGCAAATGGAGCAGATGCAAGATGTCTTTCGTGGCCACTTGGAACGCTATCTCCTGAGCTATCCGACTCAATGGGGGGTGCTGCAAGCTTTCTGGGATAGCGCTAGTAGTCCGCAGGGAATACCAGCGGAACTTGAGGAAGCGTCTCCCCGACAGCGGTCGGCATCCGCGAATGCCAGTGGATGAATCGCTCGCTTCTCATCGGGGTCGGAATGTGGTTAGTTTGCCTTGTACTTGTTTGTTTGGGAGACCTACGCTACCACCTTCATCTTTTTCTCGCCCTCTACCTTCTCTTGTTCATTTTGATGCTCGCGGCATGGCGACTCGGTTCCGCAACATCGAACCTTCCCCTCATTTTGTTCTTCGGGATTGTCTTTCGTCTTACTCTACTGCCGGCTATGCCCTCCCTTTCGGACGATATTTATCGTTACGATTGGGAAGGACGCGTTCAGAGAGCCGGGTGGAGTCCTTACGAATACCCGCCGTCGGCACCGGAACTATTTGGGCTCCGCGATGCGATCTACCCGCTGATCAATCACAAAGATGTTCCGACCCTTTATCCCCCGTTGACTCAGCTCATCTTCCGGATCGGAAGTTATGGGCGAACAGTTTTGGGGTGGGCACACGTTTCAGTAATTCGTTCGGCCGTATTCAGTCAGAAACTCCTTTTTGTCCTTTTTGACATTGTCGCAATGTTTCTTTTGCTCGCACTTTTGCGTCTTCGACACCTCTCCGAAACGTCTCTCATCCTCTACGCTTGGAATCCTTTGGTTCTCTTGGAATTCTCCGGTTCCGGCCATAATGACA
>JBBSDO010000090.1:0-10532 GCA_038241515.1 Elusimicrobiota bacterium
ATCGATGATTCCTTTTAATCACCATCATTTGTATTACTTTTGGATCGCGGCCAAAGAGGGGAACGTCACACGGGCCGCGAAGAAGCTTTTTTTGGCCCAGTCGACGATCAGCAGCCAAATCGCTCAGTTTGAAAAAGCGTTGGGTAAAAAACTTTTCGAGCGGATCGGACGGAATCTGCAACTCACCGATGATGGACGCTTGGTACTCAGTTATGCGGAACAGATCTTTGATGCCGGTCGAGAACTGCTGGACGCCTTGCATGACCGGCCTTCACAACGCACCTCCCGCATTCAGATCGGCATCGTCGACCAAGTGTCCAAGCAAGTGGCTCGAACGCTCCTACGGGACGTTTGGCGATTCGCGAAAGAACCCCATATCACGATCCATGAAGGGGTTTTGGACAATTTGCTGGTCGAGCTGCGCGGCCACGTTCTGGACCTCCTAGTCTCGGATTCGGATGTCCCGCTTGGCGAACCCACCGATTACATTAAAGTGCGAGCGGGTGAATTGCGGGTTTTTTTCGTGGGCGCTCCCCTCGTAGCGAAGAAGGTGAGGAAGTTTCCCCAAGATTTAGCTCATGTGCCCGTTCTGTTGCCTACGCCGGCTAGCCCCGTTTGGAGAGATGTGGAGCGCTATTTCAACCAAAAGGGGATTCAGCCGAGGATCGCCGCCGAAGTTCAGGACGCTGAACTCTTGCGGTATATGGCGCTGGATGGGGCCGGTATTGTCCCCCTGGACGAAGCAACGGTGGCCGACGACGTGAAAACGGGCTGGCTGGTACGATTGCACCGCCTTCCCTTGCCCATTACAAAAACGATTTGGCTTTTAGCCAAAAAACGTCATCGTCAAAACCTCATAGCGCAGCATCTTTTAGACAGTTTTCGGTTAAGGACGAGCGGACACGGCTAGCGCTTGCGAGTAGAGAGAAGAGCCGATCCTGAGGATCCATCGCAACGGCCCGTACCCGGATAAAGTACTTACCCCTCCTATGAGCAGGAAAGGAAGTGGCACGCACGCGCTAAGCGATGGGCCGAACTCCTGCCTCGCCATCGACACGATCGCCTGAATGGCGATCGTTTTGTCGATCACCTTCACCACCTTTAATGGATAGAGGGTGGTGGCGTCTCGGCTTTGACTTGCAACGCTGCCCTGACAGCACCGTCACATGTAAGCGGCCAAATGCCGCATTTGGCCGGTTCTGCACCATCGATCCCTTTAGGGCTACTTTTTGACGAACTTCAGGGACACAGAGTTGATGCAATAGCGTAGGCCGGTGGGTTTGGGACCGTCTTCGAAAATATGCCCCAAATGAGCGCCGCATTTCCGGCAGACCGCTTCCGTCCGGCGCATCAAGAAACTCTTATCCTCTGCCTGTTCAAGGTTGGCTTCGTTGACGGGCTGCCAAAAGCTGGGCCAGCCTGTTCCTGATTCGAACTTGGTCTCCGAGTCGAAGAGATCGTTTCCGCAACAAATACACTTATAAATCCCTTTCTCGTGATTATTCCAGTACTTGCCAGTGAACGGAGGCTCGGTCCCTTTTTTTCGGGCGACATCGAATTCTTGGGCCGTTAAAGACTTTTTCCACTCTTCGTCAGTTTTGACCACCTTCTCCGTCATGATAAACCCTCCTTTGTCCACCGAATAGACGCGGACTTTATCGATCTCGCGGGCCACGACGGCCGTCGCCAGTACGGCTAAAGCAGGCAAAATCCATTTCACGTAACGTTTCATGGGGGTCCCTCCTCTCAACTGTTAGTGCGCCGAATGGTTCCCATATTACACGGTTATAATACCAGCCATGCCCCTGGAAAAGAAGCAAGGCGGAATCTTTCGCTCGAACTCTTCAGAGGAGCTGTCCATTCCTTTCAGCGAAGCCTTTCCCCAGATTCAAGAGATCGACGCGGAAATTAGTGAAACCGGCGAGGGGAATGAGGGGCTGGGGGTGCGACGCTTTAACCGGTTATCGGCACGCGAGTACGTCAATTGTTCCAATCACCGTTGCGGAGGAAAAGGGTTCTCCTTTGGAGACCTGCTGCGGGAGATGATCGCCCAACGGCAAATCGAACGCAAGACCGATAAACCATGCCTCAGCAACGAAGATGGCGGTAGACCGTGCCCCAACCACTTTGCGATTGTCGTTCGACTCGAATTAAAACCCCTTTCTTAAGTGAACGCTCCGCCGGCTTCATCGAACCCCTTCGGAGTCCTCGCCTTTCTCCCATGGAATCACGATTGGAACGCGCACCATTTCAACGAGGCGGCTGTACTAAAAGCGACCTCACTCATGAAGGAGCTGGGCATCGGAATGGTGCGGATGGATTTTCTTTGGAGCGACCTGGAAACCGAGGAGGGAGTCTGGCAGTTCGAACGCTATGATCGTATCGTCGGCGCCGTGAGGTCAGAGAACATCCAGATACTGGCGGTACTTAATTACAACAGTGACTGGTCCCAAAAGCCTTGGAATACCCCACCCGACCCAGCCGCTTTTTGCCGATACGCGCAAGCCCTGGTTCATCGCTATAAGGACCGCATTCGGTGCTGGGAGATTTGGAACGAGCCTGACCACCCTAATTATTGGCAGCCTCAAGACGATTTGACGGTCTACAGCCACCTGTTGAGGGAGGCCAACAAAACCATTAAAGCCGCCGATCCCCTCGCGCTGGTGCTGAATGGCGGCCTCGCGGAATCTCTCCCGAACAATCTGCAGAGCCTTTATGAGAAATCGGGGAGGGCGGCGTTCGACGTCGTGAACATTCATCCTTTCGTCACACCCCTGGAAGAAAATCCCCTCGCAACCTTGCGGGCTCACTACACCGGTGTCCGGAAGGTGATGGAAGCTTTCGGAGATTTGGAAAAACCGATCTGGATTACCGAGATTGGCTGTCCGGGAGTTCCTTGGGTTCAGCGTTCAGCTCAAGCCGCCCGCTGGTGGCTAGGAGAAAGCCCTGGAGAAGAACAGCAAGCCTCCTGGCTAAAAAAGCTGTTCGAAGAGGCCTTGAAATGGCCCAACGTAGAAAAGATCTTCTGGGCCTTTTTTCGCGACACCCCTAACCATTTCGGCGATGGAGTCGACTTTTTTGGCCTCGTCCGCGAAGACTTCTCCAAGAAACCCGCCTTCGAAGCCTATCAACGTTTGATCAAGGAGCGATTAATACTTTCATAGCCGCGTGTGCAGCGGAAATGTTACCCAACTCTTGAAGTAAGGAGGAGGGCACAGGGTGCGCGGGTGAAATGTAGGGAATCTGGATTCTTCCTCGCCCGCCGGGAGGCGGGAGACCAGCGCTTCCGCAATTCCTATAGCGCGCTAGTCCCGCGGTCGTATGCGGGAGGGCAAGGCCGAGGGCGATAGCCGGAGAGCCGCGGGTGAGGACCTGGCCGCCTGTTGGGCGGCGGGGTGCGCTTGTTTGTCATGTGCAACAAAAAGCCCTCCTGCACGTCCGGGTCGCACTTTCAAATCAGCGGCGGGATTACTTATGGGAAGGACGACAGAATTGGAGCACGTGCCCTCACCCCAACCCTCTCCCGCCTTCGGCGGGCGAGGGGCAACGGCGGGCCACCTACTTTTCACCCGCGCACTCTGGGCCACTTGCCGAACTATACCGCCCGCATGCAATACCTTCAATCGATCCCCGGTTGCTACTATAAAGCATCAAAACCGAGGTAGGCTTGCCCACGAATATTGGGCGGATTATCTGAGGAGGAAAAACAAATGAAATTAACTGACAGTTATCGCGACGATCTATTGAAACGTTTAAAGAGCCCAAAATACGCTTTGGGTTATTTGAACGAATGCCTGAAGGACCCCGATGAAGGTGTATTTCTTCTGGCCTTACGCGATGTGGCTGAAGCGCATGGCGGCTTTAAAAAGCTGGCCACCAAAACCAAGCTGAACCGGGAACATCTTTTCCGCATTCTTTCTAAAAATGGGAATCCGCGACTGGACACCCTCCGGCATTTGGCCACGGCTTTCGGATGGCATTTGGCGCTTGTCGAGTCAAACAAAACGCAGCTTCGGCATGCCGCATAAGTGCTTCAAGAGAAAACCTAGTCCCCGGATATTTGCCTTAATCTTCAAAGGAGCAATGGCCCTCCGCTTTGTTTCGGGTTATGCAAACAAAGTTTACGCCACGTGTCGGGTTTGGTCGGGGGGTTCTTTGAGGTCGTCGCCATTGCGGCGGTGCTGAAGGGCTTCGATCTTCGCTAAAAGGGATTTCTCCCGTTCCTTCCACTGCTGCTGCTCGGCCGCATGGTCTTCGCGAAGCTGAGCGGCAATCTTTTGCTCCTTGGCGGCGTGTTCGGCATGTAAAATCTTTGTTTTTTCAAGCATCTCATTCTGCAGTTCCAAACGCATCTGCTGGAAGTGGCGTTCTGTTCGTCGTCTCTGCTCATCCAAGGCCGCCTGCTGCACATGCGCTTCCTCTTCGGTTTTGCGGCTCATTTCCTGAATCTGTTGCGCCGCCTGCATGCGCTCGCGATCCATTAAATGCTGGAAGCGCTGATGCATCTTGGCTTCTTTCTCGGCCATGACTTCGCGGTGCTTCGTGTCTTGTTCCTCTTGGCGATTGTCCAGTTCCGTCTGCCGCTTTCGATAGTCTTCTTCGAGAACATGTTTCCGGGTTTCAAGCGACGCCCAGGCTTCGCGCCACTGAGCTTCCATCTCGGCGCGCGCTTTGGCTAATGAGGCCTCCTGTTGCGCCATCCATTCCTGTTCTCTGCGATCCCACGCCGTTTGGAGCGCCAGACGCGCGACATCGTGCTGACGTTGGAGTTCGTTCTCCTTTTCGATCAGCTGTGCATCGACGGCACTTCGCTGACGGCCGATTTCCGCTTGCTGAAGTTGACGTTCAGTTTCCCAGGTCTTACGGTCCTTCTCAAGTTGATGCTGCAGCCGCTGGCACTCTTTTTTGAGCTGTTCTTCCCAGCTGATGCGAGCCGCCGCCAACTGTTGCTCTTTTCGCTCATGGTCCGCCTGCTGGGCCGCTTCGCGATGGGCCAATTGTTCTTCCAAGACTTGAACGCGGCGCGCGACTTCCTCGGCCACCTTCTTCTCATTGGATTGCAGAAGCTCGTTTTCCCGCTGTCGCAGGGTGAGTAACTCACGTTCCAGGTTCTGGGACAGCAGAGCTTCTTTTTCTAAAAAGACCTTTTCAAGCGCTTCCCCCCGCTCTTTAAGTCGCAAATCGGCCTGGATGCACTCCGCTTCCCATAGGCGTCTTTCGCGAGACATTTCTTCGCTAAGAACTTTCTGCTCTTGCGCTAAACGGGACTCGAGGCGGCCCTGGTTCTCAGCTCGGAGGAGTTCGGTTTTCTTTTGATAGTCGAGATTCAGCTGCTGAATGTGGGCCGCTTCTTTTTCTCGCGCGGACGCGATCAGGTCTTTCTCGACGCTAGCCATCCGCGCGACCAGCGCACGCTCTTTTTGTTCAAACTCGGCCTGGAGGACGAGTCCCAGGGCGGCGACCTCCTGTTTTCCTTTTTCGATTTGCTGCGCGGCCACTTCACGGGCCCGCTCGATCTCACCCGCGGTCGCTTGACGTTCCTTGGCTAACGCGCGGCTAAACTGCTCGGCTATTTCCTTTTCTTTTTCGGCGGCTTGAGCCAGGATCTGGCGTTCCTTCTCGATCCCACTGACGCGCAGAGTGTCGCGCTCTTCCTCAAATGCGCCTTGCAACGTCGCGCGTTCGCGCTCCAGGCGCGCCAAATGCTGTTTTTCGTCGCGGTCCATGCGCTCGCGCTCGGTGCGCAACCCTTCTTCAAGCTTTTCGCGGTCTTGGCGCAATATCTGGTCATATTGTTGACGGGTTTCTGTTTCGCGCACCAGCCAGGCTTGACGCTGCTGGGCCTCTGTTTCGGCGTTCTGCTTCGCGAGGCTGTTCGCGCGCTCGCGAAATTCAGTCTCGAGGGATTGGCGCTGGACCGCAAGAACGGCCGCGTCTTTGGCGCGCTCTTGCGCTAAAGCGTTTTGGCCCTCTTCAATTCCTTGTTGATAGCGCTTTACCCAGGTCTGCTCCTGCTCCCGCCAACTCGCTTGGAGAGCTTTTAGTTCGACCTGCTGTTTTTTTTGAAGGGAGGTTTCCTTTTCCAACCATTCGGCCACCCATTGGGCGCGTTCTTGGGAAAGCTGCTGCTCTAAGCGTTCACGCTCGATTGTCAGAGCCCGCCTGTCGTCCTCCCAGCGGGTTTTGTGCAGAGCCTCTTCTCGGGCCAAGGCCTCGGCTTGCGCGGTTTTTTGCAGGGCTAGCTGTTCCTTGGCGTGCTGGCGGAGGTTGGCTTGAAACTTGACCGTGGTCTGCTGGAGGGCTTCTTCTTGAGCGTGGAATTCCTGGATCAGGTCGAGCTCGCGTTGATGCAGTTTTGACTGCTCTGTGCGCAGCTGGTCGTCAAGAACGGACGCGCGAGCCTGAAAATCGGTTTCCAGCTGTCCTCGCATCCTGCTTTCTTTCTCTTCAAAAGAGCTCTGCAGTCCTACTTCCGTTTCCCGACGTGACGCTTCGAGCGCCTGAATCCGCTGGTCAACCAGGATCTTCTGATGGGCCTTCTCTTGTTCAAGCGAGTCAAGGCGCAGCTGAAGCTGGGCCTGAAAAGCGGTTTCGATTTGGGTTCGGGCCTCGCCCGTTTGACGCCAAAGCTCTTCTTCCCGTTTAACCCAAAGGCCCTCTAGTTCACGACGCCGCTCATGGTACTGTCTATCGAGGGCGTCTTGACGGTTCTCAAGATCGGCATCGGAAGCTTGAAGGACGCCGCGCAGCTCTTCGACTTCACGGAGCCACTTTACTTTGAGCACTGCGAGTTCGCGGTTTTTCTCTTCGGTCAGGTCATGGATAGACCGGCGTAGCTGTTCGCGCGCCTTTTCCAAAGCCGAATTAAGGTCCTCGTTCGCGCGTTGTTCAAAAGCAATTTTCTCCTTTTGCAGCCGGGCAACGTCCTCTTCGCGCCTAACGAGGACGGATTCGAGCTTTTTCATCTCGTCTTCCCGCTCTTCGCGCGACTGTCGCCACTCCTGAAGACTCTTCTGAAGCGTATCGAACTGTTCCTGCCACTTCTTTTGCTCCGCTAAGGCCACTTCAGCGCGGATTTGATTGGAATATTGAGCGTGATACTCTTCCTGGGTCTTTTGGGCCGCCTGCCATTTGGCCTGGAATTCGGCGACATGGCCTTCCAGCTCCGCTACGCGCTGTTTCCAGGCCCGTTCGCGGGTAGAAACGTCCTGCAGCTCCGCCTTGAGTGAGGCATTGACGTCCTGGAGGCTGCGAACACTGGCAACAGCCCCACGAAGGGCTAGCTGAGCCGCGTCACGATCGTTGATGTCCGGCTGGTAGTGCGGTCCGTCTGCAGAAGGGGAGGCCATAGCGTTCCAGTCCTAGCAGGAATACAGGGGGTTCTCAAGGGTTTATACGGGGATTAGGGAGGCTGTTTTAGTGCAAAGAACGTTCGAGTTGCTTAAAGTTGCCGCTTTCGCTTTGGAGCCATTCTTGGTAAACGGTGGTAGGACGGTAATCGGAGGGTTGCACTTCAAAAGGACTGACCACTGAGACCACGATTTTGGATCTTAGAAGACCGGCATTGAGGCCAAGTAAGGTATGCGCAATGCGAAAGGCTTTCTGATAACTACCAAATTTATTGGCGGCCTGATTGACGGCAAGCGTATAGCCCATCTCGGAAATTTGGCGACTGAGCGATTCTTCAATCGCGTCCGACGCGATAGGCCTTGCACTGAGTGGGGGGGCCGCCTTCGTCCACTTCTCGAGCCGATGCGCCTTTGAGCGTTCTAATTCCCGCTTTTGCTCAAACGGAACCAGGCTGTCAGAACGAAGACCGTATTCCAACACCAAAGCCGCCAGTAAGTGCTCCACGCTCAGCGATTGCGTGTGAGCGTTGTCATCAATGAAGGCGGCCAATCGACACAAAGCGGTAGGTTCGTACGGGTTTAGGACCAAAGCATGATAGGTGAAGCGCAAGGCCATCGATCGTCTTCCGCTTTTACTGAGCAGGGTCGCGGCGCCCGCCATATCAGCGGCGCTAAGCTCACGAATTCGATGTCGGTTATTCGACCAAAAGAAGTGCATACGGTGAACTTCGTTATACAACCTTCGGGACGGTAGTAGATATAGACCAAAAGGCCCCATTTTTTCGAATAGGCCACAAGGCCCTGGGGTTCTATGGTGGCGGACAGACGCCTTAAAGTAATACTTTCAAATAAAGCGTTTGCTTGCGGAAAAAATAAATACTTTAATCTTTTCTTGTAGAGGCTTTGAAAACGATTAATCTCATTGGTAGTGCGGTTTTGACAGCCTGCGTCGGGTGTTCAGCCAACCACTTTGCCTCTGTTCATCCCAAAGAGCCGGATACGAGGTGGCGAGTCACTAGTGCGCCGCATCTGCGGGCTCCCCTAGAAAGGCCTCTAATTCAACTCATGGGGGAAACCTTGCCCCTCTGGTCTTCGGAGATTCAAGCACTCTTTATCGTGGGTCTTCAAAAACGGGCGGAGGAAACCTGGTTCACTTTGGCAAGATCTCAAAAAGAACGCCTTCCGTACACGCCGCCTCTGAACCTTTACTCGCCGGAACCTCAGCCCATTGTGCCACCCCATGCCTCGGAGGGAAGCTTAGAGCTGTCTGTGGGAGTGGAACCCGTGTTGACCGACCTTCCAGGAATTCCCCCCTCTACGTCAGGAATGGCGGCTGTCACGCCGTAGGTTTCGCCACCGGTACCTGCAGTCCTTCAACTATAGAGTTTTTTAGTGGCTCCCCAAGATCCCTCGCCCGGGACGCCGCTAGGCGGACTGCGGGAGAGGGGAAGGCCGACTGCAGGGAGAGCCGCGGGTGAGGGCGGTGTTAGGCCTAAACATGATTGGCAGCAGTGGATCGCTTTTGAACGCACCAAAATCGTAGACAACATATACGTCTGATGCAAATCAGCACAACCCTCACCCGCGCCTGTCCGGCCTAGCCCTCCCGCATACGACCGCGGGACTAGCGCGCTATAGGAATTGCGGAAGCGCTGGTCTCCCGGTGTCCGCCTAACGGCGTCCCGGGCGAGGGGAAATTTGGGGAACTACTAAAGAGACTTCAAATTTATCCGCGGCGCAACGCACCCCACACAATCCAAAATTAGTGCGGTGGTAGGGTTTTTATTTGTTTTTGGATTTCGCCGAGACGGCGGGAGAGCTCGGCCACTCGGCCCGGATCCTTATGGGTATCGAGCCGAGCCATTTCGCTCAAGATGAGAGATTCCGATTCTTGCAGTTGCTTGAAGACTTCTTCTCGACGCTTACGCTCCTGTTCGAGACGATACTTCGCTTGGCGCTGCTCCGCCTCAAGCCTTTTCTGCTCTTTACTTTTTTTGGGGTTTGGGACTGAAGCGGAGGAGACCGGTTTCTCCAAATCGACCGTCTTTGGTTTCAATCCTGGCGCGTTATGATGGTGGGCGGCCTCAATCCTCTCCTCCGAACGGAACAGTTCGGCTTCTTCCCCTTCTTCCAAAGACTGTTTATGCATGAAATAATCGTAATCGCCGGGATACCAACTCACTTTTCCCTGCTTAACATGGATCACGTGATCCGCCAACTGACGAATGAAGTAAACATCATGGCTGATGAAACAAATCGTTCCCTCAAAGCGCTTGAGCGCGTCGACAAGCACATCGACGCTCGCCATATCCAAGTGGGTTGTCGGCTCATCCAGCAGCAGAAGATTGGGAGGATTCAGAAGTAAACGGGCGAGGCCTAACCGGCTTTTTTCTCCGCCACTTAAAACCTCCACCTTTTTAAACACGGCGTCTCCGCGAAAAAGAAATGACCCCAGAACGGTACGCACCGTCAACTCCGTATTGCGGCGAGGGGTGTTCATGGCTTCATCTAGAACGTTGTGGCCGACCTGAAACATTTCCGCCCGGTGTTGTGAAAAATAACCGACTTCGACAGAATATCCCAGTTTCTTTTCCCCCTCCTGGAAAGGGATGGTTCCCGCCAAGAGTTTCATCAGGGTGGACTTGCCGGCGCCATTGGGGCCGACGAGGGCGATTTTCTGGCCCCTCTCGAGCGTCAAATCAAGTCCGTCGTACACCCAATTTTTCCCATCGTAAGACTGCCGAATATCCTTCAGCACGAGAACATTTTGGCCGCTGCGCGCCGGTTGCGGAAACGAAAACCCCACCGTCTTCAAATCCTCCGGGAGAACAACGCGTTCCATGCGTTCCAGATATTTGATCTTGCTCTGTACGCTCGAGGCCGTCGAGGCTTTCGCCCGAAAGCGGTTGATGTAGTCTTCGAGTTCTTCGATTTCCTTTTGCTGCCGCTTGTAGGCGGAAATCAAATTCACCTCTTCGCTTTTCTTTTGGGCGACATAATCTTCAAAGCTTCCCGTGTAAATATGCAAATTTGGATTTCGTACTTCCACGATGCGGTTGACGATGGAATTGATAAATTCGCGATCATGCGAAATAAGAAAAATGGCGCCACGGTAGTTTTGCAGATAGTTCTGAAACCACAAGAGGGATTCCAGATCCAAATGGTTGGTCGGCTCGTCCAGCA
>JBBSDO010000091.1:0-10505 GCA_038241515.1 Elusimicrobiota bacterium
TCCCATCATAGAAAAACTGAACCTCGTTTGACCCGGAGCGCCGGATAAACGAGGTTCAGCGAATCGGCCTAATTAAATTATCGCTCTAAGAAACGGCTGAAGAGCGTCACGGCTGACCAGATCACCATCAAAACACCAATAGCAAGACCGGCATAGGCAACCCACAAGGTCGTCCCAATGATCTTTCGGCCGATGGTGTTTTTGGTCCGCTCCGAGGAATCAAAACCCTTCTCCAGCGCATCGAAAAGGAAACGCGTTTCCAAAGGCGGACGAGATTGCACGGATTCAGCGGACTGCGGAATAACAACTTGGGTCTTTTCTCCAACGATTGACGAATTGGCCATCAAGCACCCCCTCAATGAATCATGACCTACAAACTTCATTTGATCAAACAACTCTTGGGAACGAAAGGCAAGACTTATTGTGTTTATTGGCTATTATTTGAACAGGCCATGAAGCTCCGCCCACTTTTTTTCATGCTCGTATTTATGTCGGCGAGTTCGAGCCGCTCCGAAACGCCGAATTCGCTGGAGAACGTCAATCTGACTTCGGCAACGATCACCGAAACCGTGGTCAGCACCCCAATCGTTTCACCAAGTTCATCTCCTTGGGTCAAACCGATCCGACTCCGGAAGGAATTGCCGACGGTCATCTACGTCTACCACGACGATCCCGATCCCAAGGCCGTCTTCGTTCCGATCGGCTTCATGGGGGACTTCAAAGACCTTCATCTCGAATTGGGCTCGCGCGAACATCCCAAAGAAGGGAAAACCTGTATTAAAGTCGCCTATGCGGGTTATGGTTCGCGCGACTACCAATGGGCCGGCCTCGTTTGGGAGCTTCCTGGCAATGAGTGGCGGAGTGCGGCCCTGGGAGGCTACGATTTAAGCGGCATGACTCGCCTAACCTTCTGGGCGCGGGGAGCGCAGGGCGGCGAAATCATTAGCCTCGTTCGTATGGGCGGAATCATCGGCCACCATCGGGACTCCGGGTCGCTCAGTCGTGGACCGATTACTCTGACGAACCAATGGAAAATCTATACGATGGACCTGACAACCATCGATCTTTCCCACATCGCCGCTCCCTTTGGGTGGACGATTAATCGGCTCGACAACCCCAACGGCGCCACTTTCTTTCTGGACGAGATCCGTTTCGAAAAGTAAGAGCCGGTTCGGCGGCTGACGAGGTACGTCCAAGACGAGGCGGCGGAAATCCGAATGGATTTTGGGGTTTTTGGTCTATAATATCCGACATGGTTCAAACATTGAAGTCCAAAACACTCACGGTCAGCGTCGATCGGCACCCGGCTACCCTCCTGGAATGGCTCGCAACCCCCGAAAATTTGCCTCTTTGGCATGGCGTTTTTTGCCGTTCGATCCAGCGCGCGCCCAGCGGCTGGATTGCGTCCTCTAGGCGCGGCCCCATTCCGATTCGTTTTTTGCGTGATGACCGATCGGGTCTCCTTGATCTGGTGCTGCGTGAAAATGCCGGCGAAGACTTAACCTTAGCGATGCGCGTCCTGCCTAATGGCAGCGGTTCCGAAGTCGTTTTTACGATAATCCAGAGCCCTGGTCTTTCGGACCAAGCTTACCAGGAACACATGCGTTGGGCGGAAAAGGCCATTCATGGCCTAAAAAAACTCCCGATAGATTCCCCCTCCGTGAAAGCCGAACTTCCCAGAGTTTCTGTAGAAGCCGACGAAACGGCCGAAGCGTCCTCTATCCCGCCCTCCGATTTGGGAGATGAACCCCCTATAGCGGAACCAGGGCCGTCCACAGGCCCCACGACCTCCAAGCGGCTCTACATTGGAAATCTTCCTTTTGATTGGACTGATGAGCAGCTGCGCGAACACTTTAAAGGAGCGGGGCAAATAGAAAGCTCCGAAGTCGCGCGCTACGGACGCAACGGCCGCTCCCGCGGATTTGGCTTCGTCGAAATGGCATCCGAAATCGAGGCGCAGGCAGCCATCGATAAGCTGCACGGCAGCATGGCCGGCACGCGGAAAATTGTCGTGCGGCCCTCGCGTCCCAAAGAAAGCCGAGGTCCCTCCGAACGTCCCCCTCACCGGAGCCCACGTCCCTCTTCTGCGGATCCGGCAACTGCGGATTTGTCCGGTTCTCCAGATCCGGTGCCTGAAGCCTTGGAAGGACCTGAAACGCCTGAGCCTGGAAATCAGGCGCCGCGCAGCGCCCGCCGAGGAGACGAGGCCGCCCCGGGTCCCGGTAATGAACGCTTCCCGATTCGCCGTCGTTCGAATCCCGGCGGTCGCCCAGCCCCTAGTCGAGGCCGACGCGAAGTCCGCGGACGCTTTCCAGGAACCGCTCCGCGACGCGATGACGAAGCCGGCGTTATCAATACAGGCGGTTATGAATTTTTCCCCCGTGGGCAGAAAGTCAGCTCCGATCCGACTCCGAGCGAACCGCCTCGTCGCTCACCCGTAGAAGCCAGCCCTTACATGGAAGATTCCGGCGATATCGAAAACCGGGGCGGCCGGCGACCCCCTCCACGCCACCGTCGTCGCCCCCCTCAACGGACTCCACGTAAGTAATCGTGGATTTAGAAGCAAAACTGGAAACGGAGCGTTTTTATCTCGTTTAATGCGATGAATCGATTTCTTCTGATCAGTCTTTTATTCGCCGGGAGCGCGGTCTTCGCGGCGTCCACGGGCACCGTTGTCATCTCAGGGATTGCACCCAGCGTCCTTCGCTATGAAGGAAAAGTGGCTTCGCATGACCGCCAGAATTATGAAATCGAACTTCTAACCAAGTCGGGGAAAGACGTGAGGCTCCACTACAACAACCATATGCGCGCTTTTCTCCATGGGCACGCTATTCCATGGCTCGAGATTAAACTCCAGGATCCGCTTACGGTTGTGGAATCCGCTGATCGTACCTTTGTAGCCGCGAAAGGCTCGAGGACCTCGGAAGAGATCTCGGGAATCGTGGAGTCTTTGGACCGAACGATCCACACGGTCGATTTGCGCACTTCCTTAGGAAATCTCGAAGAGATCTTAAATACACCGGAGGCGCATATCTACCTGCGCGGACGCGAAATCAATTACTTGGATGCCAGTCCAGGGGATTCCATCACGGTTCGCTTTACGCAGTAGGAGATGACCCCGAAAACCCGTTCCGAAACCGACAGCATGGGCTCCATTCAGGTCCCCGCGGACCGCTACTGGGGCGCACAAACCCAACGTTCACTCCTTCATTTCGCTATTGGCGACGATGTGATGCCCCCCGAGCTTATCAAGGCCTTTGGAATATTAAAAAAAGCCTGCGCGCTCGTGAATAAGGATCTCGGAAAATTGTCCGCTCCAGTGGCCGATCTGATCGTACACGCCGCCGACGATGTTATTGCCGGAAACTTGAACGATCACTTTCCCTTACGCATTTGGCAAACGGGATCGGGCACGCAAACGAATATGAACGTCAACGAGGTCATCTCGAATCGAGCGATCGAGCTGGGTGGCGGAGAGCAGGGAAGTAAGAAGCCGGTCCATCCGAACGATCACGTCAATCTATCGCAGTCATCCAATGACACTTTCCCAACAGCCATGTACATTGCCGCGGCCACCGAATTGGAAAGGTCTCTCCTTCCTGCGGTTGCAAATCTCCGATCCGCCTTAGAAAAAAAAGGGCGCGCCTTTCACGAGGTGGTGAAGATTGGGCGGACGCACCTGATGGACGCCGTTCCCATGACGGTAGGTCAAGAATTCTCCGGCTGGGTCTCCCTACTCGCCCGAGATGCCGATCGGCTCGTACAGGTCCTGCCGGGATTACGCGAGCTCGCGATCGGAGGGACAGCCGTGGGAACGGGACTCAATACGCATCCCGAGTTTGCTCAGCGAGCCGCAAGTAAGGTGGCCGAACTGACCGGACTTCCCTTTCAGTCCCATCCCAACAAATTTGCCGCGCTTTCCGCGCATGACGAAATCGTTTTTGCGAGTGGGGCTCTTAAGACGTTAGCCGCCTCACTCATGAAGATCGCCAACGACATCCGTTGGCTGGCCTCTGGACCGCGCTGCGGGTTGGGAGAGCTCTCCTTGCCGGAGAACGAACCCGGATCTTCCATCATG
This sequence comes from Elusimicrobiota bacterium, assembly GCA_038241515.1. Taxonomy (GTDB): domain Bacteria; phylum Elusimicrobiota; class Elusimicrobia; order 2-01-FULL-59-12; family 2-01-FULL-59-12; genus JBBSDO01. The sequence goes on from JBBSDO010000091.1 coordinate 4,079, forward strand.
CCCGGGAAAGTGAACCCCACCCAAAATGAAGCGGTCACGATGGTCGCGATTCAAGTTTTTGGGAATGACGCTGCCATAGGATTTGCCGGTTCCCAAGGCAATTTTGAACTGAATGTATTCAAGCCGGTCATGATTCACAATTTTTTGCACTCCGTGCGCCTGCTCACAGGCGCTTGTCGGATGTTTACGGAACATTGCGTGGAAGGTATTCAGCTAAATCAACAAAAAATAGACTGGTACGTCAATAATTCCCTGATGCTGGTTACGGCCTTAAGCCCCAAAGTGGGTTATGACAAAGCCGCGGAAATAGCGCACCTGGCCCATCACGATCGTTTGAGTCTTAAAGAAGCCTGCATGAAGCTAGGCTATCTATCCGCCGATGAGTTCGACAAATGGGTCCAGCCTAGAGAAATGACCCATCCTTAGGCGGGCGCAGAGCAAAGAGAGAAAGTGTAGTCAGATCAATTCGCAAAGAGAAGTCTCCCCCCATTGACCGTGCAAATTTTTTCTAAACTTACGGTCGTGATCCGAAAAGCGAACTCTATTTCATTGATTTCGGCGCTCTTTCTTTCTTGCCTCAACGTTCGGGTGCAGGCACGAAGCCATTCGCTGCGCACGTCGGCCTATCGAAAATATTTTTGGGGGGCACGCCAAGCTTATGAACACCGCGATTTCGCTAACGCGCGCGCGCTTTTGCGAACTTTCAAAGAACTCGGTTCACCTTCCGACTCATTGATTGAACAGGAGGGATGCGACGTTCGCGCCCAAGTGAAACAGTTTTCCTTAGCCCTTCGAACGGCCCGCCAATGCGTGAAAAACCGCCCGCAGAGCGCGCACTGGGAAAGCGCTGAACTAGTGAAGGCGGAACAGTCGATTCTTGCGGCGCTTAAATCGGGCGACACAAGCGCCCTAGAGAAATACGTCGATTGCGCGCCCGTCGATCTCACCGTTCAAGCGGTCTCCTGTCAATCCACTTCGGAACCTGTTCCCTCCGATCTTTCCCGGTTGGCATCAGCCCTCAAAGGCTTTCCGGAAATTCTGGAAAATCCGAATTGGCGGGAATTCAAGATTGAGGAGAATGACCCTCTGCGTGTGCGGTGGGTACTTCATAGTTACTCCGAACTTTGGCAACCCTGCCGCATGGAAGCCGCGCCGATTTTGAGTCTTCGCCAAGACGCCAATGGGCAGATTAGGATTGCAGGCTTTGCGACCAGTTGTCTGATTTCTCAACCCTAGGTACTTCCATGTTCGCAGAATTCTTGTAGCGAAAGGCGCAACTTCCTGATAGACTTCGCCCATGGGTTTTCCACTTCGATCGTTAGGGCTTTTTGCCGTGCTCCTCGCCGGTTCGCAAAACCTACAAGCGATGGGTCGCCGCGACGCGGAGAAGGACAAGTTTCCAGACTACAATCGGCTCGAAATTCATCACACCAGACCTCCCGAGTCACCATTAGTGTCAACGGAAGCCGTTCCGTCACTGTCGCCCGTAGTGAAGAGTCAAAAGCCCAGCCCGGCGGAGATGAATCCGGATCCCATGGTTCCCAAACCGCCTCCAAAGGCCATCCCCATGTTCAAGTCAGATGATCCCGAGCCTGCCTTGCCGGACGTCATGAACTCTACTCTCATATCAACGCCGCTCGCGCATTGATTCCCAGTCTTCGCTAAAACCCCGCCATTCCGCCCTAGTTTGATTTTGGAAGCAAAGCCCGGCAGTCCGGACAATCGAGCAGCATTTGCAGGAAAGCCTGTTTCACTTCCCGCGGAGCGCTCTGATCCATGGATGTCATTCCACCCGCCGCCTGAAGTGCTCGCAACGCCATTTTCAATTCTTCATCGAATAAGTCCATTTGTACACCTCCTTACTCCTTAGAGTAAGAAAGTGAAAAAAAATTCTTGCGTGATGGGAGGCGGGGCTTACGGCCGCAGAGCAAACAGAGAAAGCATAGTCAGATCAAAAATCAAAAAGACCGCTTTTTGCGATTTGATCTGACTACTCTTTTTCTTTTTGCTTGGCAGCCGTGGGCCGTTAAAGCTTGGGGGGGCGTTGAATTACGGCATCGATGAGGCCGTAGGCTTTGGCCTCTTCCGCGGAAAGGTAAAAATTGCGTTCGGAATCTTCAGTAATCTTCTTCACCGTTTGACCGGTGTGGCGGGCGAGAATCTCGGCTAATTTTTTTTTGTTATCCAAAATTTCTTTTGCCTCTAAAACGATATCGCTCGCTTGTCCGTTGACACCGCTCGTAAGCGGCTGGTGGATCATAATGCGCGCATGGGGCAAGGCAAAACGCTTTCCTTTTTCCCCAGCCGCGAGAAGCACAGCGCCAAAGGACATCGCCATCCCAATACAAATCGTTGTCACAGGGGATTTGATGTACTGCATCGTATCGTAAGCCGCGAGCCCTGCCGTCACAAGACCGCCCGGCGAATTGATATACATTTGGATTTCTTTGCCTGGATCAATGGAGTCAAGGTAGAGCAAGGAGGCGATGACGATATTAGCCGAATCAACGGTCATTGCGCCTTCATCATCGCCCAAGAAAAGGACGCGTTCCTTAAACAGTTTTGAATAAAGGTCGTAACTTTGTGTCGCGCCCTGATTCGAATGTTCAATGACGGTGGGTATTAGCATAAACGTTATTATGACATTTGCACCCAGTCCAATTTTGATACAACCTTACCAAGATGCGACAAGTACTCTGGATTTTGGTGGGGACGGAGGTGGAGCATCGTGCGAAATTTTAATTTCGGTCTATGGGCTCTGATAGCTTCGGCGCTGTGTTGTCCAACGACTGCCCATTCTGACGAAACCTTAATAGACACGCCGGGCCTTCCCAGCGATTCGGCGCCCACCCGGCCTATGGACTCAACAAAGGGTAGCGCTCCGTCTGCCGCTAAGGTGCCGGCCGCTTCCACTGCAAAACCTCGCGGCCGGCCGACTCATTCGGTAGCGCCACCCACTTCTAAAAAACGTCCAATTGTTAAACACGCGCCTAAAGTGATTCACAAGCAACCGGCTAAAAAGCGACCATCCAAAAAACCAGCCGAAAAAATTATAGCCATTCCATAAAGCCTACCCGAAGGATCGTGCCGACTCCGACAGAACCCATCGAAGCTTCTCTGGAAATACACCGGACGCCTCCAGAACGGAGCGAAGACGAAAGGAATAAAAGAAGGTTAGTTCAACGGATCCGTTTTTGAATTTTGAGAGGTCGAGTCTGGGGTTTCGAAATGAGGGCAGGGGCAGAGACTGCATTTTCGGCTCATCGGACGGTGGCTTTTCTCGAAATGGGAGCAAACGCAGCGCGCCATGGCTCTGGTGCCGATCCATCCGATGTCCGCGTCAAAGCGAGCCATTTTATTCCCGGGCGTAATCGGCCACGTACATCTGCCTATAGACTCGGTGCGGGCCGCTCGCCGTACCGGCGGAATTGTAGCTTCCGTTTAGAAGGTTGACTCGGTGTCCTCGATCGTAAACGCCATCATCGATTAACCAAGCCATCACGACCTCTTCGTTGCTGTCAACGCCATATTGGATGTTTTCTGCCACGGAATCACTTTTCCCCAAAAATCGTTGTATGCGGTCGGCAAAATATTCCCCGTTTGAACCATTATGTCCTAACAGGCCCTTGGGCCCGATGTCGTTGACATGTTCTCGGGCGCTGGCGGCTAAACGCGAATCCGCTGCGAAAAGCGGAAGCGGGCGAGTCTTTCGAAGCACCTGGATGGCCTCGTCGACCGCTGACCACCCTTCGTCCGTGGAGATAATATCTCCATTGGATAACTGGCGTTCGTATCCGTTAAAATTGTTCCTCAGTGCCTGAAGTCGTTTCGCATATCCCGCAGGATCGCGCCGCACGTCGTTCATGGCGTTAACGAGCGACGTATCAAAGTAGGAGCGAGGGGGCGACGGGGGAACTGGCTTCGGAATCACAGAAGGCTTCGGCAGAGTGGGCTTTAACAGAACCGTGGGAGGCACAGCGACCCCTTGAGAGACCTGAACAGCCGTTTGGACGGTAGCGGAAGACACGGAAGGCGATGTTGTCGATGCCGTATCCGAACGTAACGTACCGGACGATGGAAGAATCGGTGCAGCCGTTGTACCCATCAAGGGGAGGGAAGCGCCTGGCGAATCTTTTTTGTCCTCCTTACTGCACCCGGCCCCCAGGACAAACAAAAGAGGTAGTCCTTGTAACAGCGCCGCTCCAGGCCGGCGCCGCTTCCAGATCAAATAATTCATGCCCATAGTCTACAGGGCGAATTTCCACGAAATTGTTATTCGTTCATTTTGTCCCCTCGGAAAACCGTATGAAGTGTTCACTTTGTTTTAGATAATTGATTCTATAGTAGAGCGCCGCATGGATTGGCCCACGCTGGGAGGAGGACGGGATGAAGAAAAAGGTAGAAGATCCGTTAGATAAACTGATGAAACTGACAAAACTCATGAAACAAGAAAAGGTTCAAGTCTCGCCCAAAGGGCCCGCCAGGCCTACGAACAAGTGGCGCAGCCAGGAACCTAAGTTTTCTCCTAAAATAGAAAAGTCATCTAATCTGGTAGAGGGCGGCGGCATGGAAGTGGATCCGGCGCGCAAAGACGAATACGACGCTTGGCGAAAAGACAAGTTGGAAGAACAGAATAATCGCCGAATCCAGATCCAACGCAAGTGGGCTGCCGCCGCTGCTGCGCGCAAGAAAAAAGCAGAAGAAGAATCCGAGGCCGACTACTAACTTTGCGTCTTCAACGCGCTACTCCTTCGATTCGCGCGCTTACCTGGTTGGCGTAAAATAAAAGTTCATCCGCAGTCCCGGTTCAATAACGTGCACATCGCCTATGCCGATATTGTTCGGGCCCTTTTTTACAAACCCTGTAGGATCTCACCTACGGAAAGAAAGGTCCAGCGCTGATATTCGCATTTTCTTCGATAAGCTACCCTTTACGTGGTAGGACGTGTTACTAAAATTCTTGACGTGCTAAAGGAGCCCATCGTGAAAACTCAACGCAAACGCCACAACCGCCGCGGATCATTTCTTGCCCGTACTACCCTTTCTTTCGAAACCCTCAAGAGGGTCTTCGACCGCATGATGTTTAAATCGACCGTCGAAGGCGAAAACAACCTTCTTCGAACAATCTTTTCGCACTAGCCATTCATAATCTGGCAGGCGGAGTTCCCTGTATTTGGGTAACTCTGCCTGTCACTGTATTGGTTCTCCCGTGGGCCCCCACAACGCTCTCGCGCAGCCGGCGGCCAGCTCTTCGCCCGCAGCAGTGACTAAACTCCATACTCTCCAAAACGCGCGGTTAGTTCGTATTGATTCGATAGGGCCCCACTGGGGCCGCGCCTCATACGCCACGAGCTCCATTATCTTCAAATGCAGTATCGATTAGGCCCGGGCGGGCTTAACCATCATCGCCAGCGACAACACCTCTGAAACCCAAATGTAACAGTCCCGCTATATCGCTGTAATATTCGTTCCGCATCCTTGTACCGATGAAGTTCTTGAAAACATGGGCGTTCTTCCTCGGCCTGGGAGCTTGTTCCCTTCCGCTCCATGCCTCCTCCGGCACCGAAGGCGCCGCTTTCCTGGACATTCCCGTAGGCGCTGGACCTGCGGCCCTGGGATCAGCCTATTCCGCTCTGGCCACCAATGCTTACGCCCCGGTGTGGAACCCGGCCGGTCTTGGATTCTTATCCGCTCCGGAAATCGCCGGTCAGCATCTTTCCTATATAGAGTCGGTTCACGACGAATTTGCCTCCTTCGCCCTACCTCTCAAGACATCTTTACCGGCGGGCCTGGCGGCTGCGGCCCAGTACTTAGGATCCGGCGATATTGCCGGCACAGACCCTGGTGGTAAACCCATAGGTGACTTTTCCGTTCATTACGGAGCTTATTCCTTAGCCTACGGCCAGAAGGTCACCGAAAAACTGGCCCTGGGTGTGACCGGCAAGGTCATTAACGCGCAGATCGCGGATGTCTCGGCTAATGCCTATGCGGCCGATCTGGGAGCCCTCTATAAGGCACGCAATGACTTAAGTCTCGCCGCAACCGTCACGAACCTCGGCAGCAAACTCACTTTCTCGGATCAATCTGATTCCTTGCCGCTGGCCTTCCACCTGGCGGCGGCCTACCAGCCGGAAAAGCATTGGATATTGGCCCTTGAGGGGCTGCAGACCAAAGTCGGACAAACCAACGGGCGCCTCGGTATGGAGTGGCGCCCGATCGAAGCGGTAGCCATCCGCGGCGGGTACAAAACGGACACCACCAAGGAGCTTTCAGCCTTAGCGGGCCTCACGACTGGCGTCGGCATCAACGTCTGGGGTCAAGAGTTCGCCTATGCCTGGCTGCCGTACGGGGACTTGGGAGACACCCAGTATTTCTCGCTGCTACTCCACTTTGGAGCCAAAGACCAGGAAAAACGCAATTTGATCCA
>JBBSDO010000092.1:0-10378 GCA_038241515.1 Elusimicrobiota bacterium
AAATTGGCTCAGCCGCGATTGGAGCGCTTCAACCCTCGGCGAATGGACAGCATCTCTTGGAGGACTCGGAGTGCTGTTAATTGCCGCTTTGCCGACGTTTGGAGGGGGAATGTGGTCCGCGATTTTCTTCGCACACGGTCTCGGCATTCCGAAACGCAGCAGTTACTTCTGCTTGGTGGCGGGAAGTTTTCTCGGCTATTTGGCGATATACTGGATTGGCGCACCGCTGATCGGAACCGTCCGCTACCTGACCTCACAATGAGTTACATACTGCAGTCACAAAATCTGTCTTCCCCTGCGGCCGCCGATAAGGGATCCATCAGAACGGCTTAGGTTGTAGATTTTATCGCTGGGTCCTCCGCCAACGAACGCGGAGGATGATAAAGAAGGGATAATACGACACGAGATTACAATGCCTGATCTGCGAAAAACATTCTTGGACGTACCTCCTGACGACTTAATCGCCTTCCTTGAGAAGAGCCAAGCGCCGGCTTTCCGTGCACGACAAATCTACGAATGGTTTTTTGTCAAAGGCGCGGATAACTTTCAAGAAATGTCCGACTTGCCCGCGAGCCTGCGCACGGCATTGGGAGACTATTTCCGACTGCATCCTCTCGTTTTGCGGCGGAAAGAACATTCGGCTCTCGATGGAACGATCCGGTTTTTCTTTACAGGGCATGACGGCAAGGAAATTTCCACCGTCTTCCTTCCTGACGCGGACCGCTTGTCTCTGTGTCTTTCCACGCAAGTCGGGTGCGCTTACCGCTGCACCTTTTGTGCTTCTGGGCTTGTTCCATTCCAGCGTCAACTGAGCGCGGCGGAAATTGTGGACCAGATTTTGCTCATTCGAAAGGACCAAAAGCGCGCTCCAACGAATCTCCTCTTCATGGGAATGGGGGAGCCGCTGGCGAATTACACGCAGGTCGTGCAAGCCATTCGTTGGATCACCTCTTCGCAAGGGTTGGGGATGAGTCCATCACGGATTACCCTTTCGACGTCGGGGCTTGTCCCGCAAATTATTAAACTGGCAGACGACATGGTCCGAGTTAATCTAGCGATCTCACTGCACGCGGTACGCGACGATCTACGCTTAAAAATTATGCCCGTCTCTGGAAAGTTCGGCGTCCGCGAACTTATAAAAGCGGCGAAATATTACACGTACAAAACGAAAGCTCCGGTCACCTTTGAGTACATATTGTTGAATGAGGTCAATGACCACCTCATAGATGCCAACCGACTGTCCTACTTAATAAAAGGTTTTCCCAATAAAGTGAATTTGATCCCGTACAACCCGGTAGCCGGGTTGCCATACGCTCGACCGACTCCCGAATCCATTTTTCGTTTCCAAAATTGGCTGCGCGAACGGGGCGTTCCCGTGTTTGTGCGCAAGCCCAAAGGGCTCGATATCGGGTCCGCGTGTGGCCAGTTAGGCCCCACCGAAGCCGCACGGCGTTAGCCCAGGGTTAGCTATAATTTAAGCCATGTTTCGCGCAAAAATCCTACCGATCGTTGCTCTCGTTGTGCTCTGTGGGGCCATTTATTTCTCGTTTGAATGGGCGGTGGGTGCTGTCGTGCACAACCGAAAAGTGGTTCCAGTCCCGGACATCACGTCAAAGACGGTGGGTGAGGCGCTCAATCTCGTGGCGGCGTCCCACCTTGGATTGACGAAGGATGGAGAGCAGTTCGATAAACGCTATCCGGCGGGGACGATTGTTCGCCAAAATCCTCCGGCGGGGATGGTGGTTCGTGAAGGCCGCATCATTCGCGTCACGCTTAGCCAAGGTGGCGAAACGTTATTTGTCCCCGATCTTGTAGGGCAGCCTTTGCGTAACGCTCAGACCAGTCTTCAAAACGTTGGGCTGGGAGTCGGCGAAGTCGAGCACCGTCCTTCACTGCGATTTGAAAAGGACGTGGTCATGACGACGGACCCACCAGCCGGTGCCGTAGTCGCTAAGAATGCTCTCGTCAACGTGATCTTGTCGGAAGGCTCCCCTGGGGCGGATGTGCTCTTAACTCCCGATTTCGTGGGTAAGACTATTTCAGAAGTCAGAAATTGGACCTCGGCTCATCAGGTCTTGCTGTCGGTACGCGAAGAAAACGACATTACGAAGTCGGTAGGTGAGATTATTATGCAGGCTCCGACGGCGGATTCTCCGCTGCGCACGGGAGAGACGCTGACAGTTGTTTCCAACTCGAGCGCTTCTAACGGACAAGGCCCCCATATTCACTATGACGTGCCTGCTGGACCGGGTGATAAGGATATAAAGATCGTCGTTATCGATGAAGCGGGGGAGCATGAGGTGTACCGAAGAGCCGAGGCGGCCGGGAATCGAATCGATATCAATGTGCAGGCCAAAGGTCATGCCCGCGCGCGGATTTTCAGTAATGGAATTAATGTCCAGGAGCAAGAATTGCAATGACCCCTCAAATTGTGCCTTCGGTTCTTTCTGCTGACTTCGCCAACCTCGCGCGCGACGTCCAAGCGATCCAAAAGGCGGGAGCGCAGTCTGTGCAAATTGATGTGATGGACGGCCACTTCGTGCCGAATATCACCGTTGGACCCGTTGTTGTCGAAGGACTGCGTAAAGCCACGGGGATCTATCTGGACGTCCATCTGATGATCGAAAATCCCGATCACTACCTCGAGGCCTTTGCCATAGCCGGGGCGAATTTGCTGACGGTGCATTACGAGGCCTGCAAGGATCCAGGGGAGACCCTTCGGCACATTAAAAAACTCGGCGCCGACGCCGGAATGGCGATCCGACCTAAAACCGCGGCTTCCGTTCTATTCCCCTATTTGAAAGATCTCAATTTAGCGCTTGTCATGACGGTTGAGCCCGGTTTCGGAGGGCAAGCATTCATGCCTGACATGCTCAAGAAAGTGGCTTCCTTGAGGGCGGAGATCACCCAGCAGCACCTTTCCTGTAAATTACAAGTCGATGGCGGGATCAATGCAAACACCGCCCCCTTGGCGGTAAAGGCGGGCGCCGACTCGCTTGTCGCAGGTAGCGCTGTTTTCGGTCAGAAAGATCCGACTTTCGCTTTCCAATCTCTGCAAAAACTCGTCGCCAATAGTTGACTTCTCGTCGCACGCGCAAGTAGAATAACTCGCTTAAACGATTTTGAGATAGGTCCGGGGGGCATCCCTCCGGGGCGTTCGTGGAGGATGACCCCCGAACCAGTAACACAGGGTCCGGGGGCTCAACTCCGCGGATCTATTTTCTGTTGTATTGACAAAGAGGACTCTATGGTAAAAATTCGATTCCAACGTGAAGGTAAACCGGGACAGGCGCATTACCGCTTAGTGGCCATAGACCGGCGCTCTAAACGCGACGGCCGGCCGATCGAGACGATTGGCTATTACAATCCACGCTTAGAAAAAGAAAAATTGACGGTGAATGAAGAACGTCTCAAGTATTGGCATGGAAAAGGCGCGCTACCGAGCGAAACCGTAAAGAATCTCCTCGTGGAATCCGGTGCTTGGAAGCGGCTCTCCGCGTAAACCCTTACACAAACTAGGAGCTCTCGCCCCGGGGTCTGTCGCATTTTCCGTTCAGGACTTAGCCGGTTGCGAGGTCGTCACAGAGCAAGGCGAAGTGTTAGGGCAATTGACGGACGTTCTTCCATCGGGAGGAAACGACATTTTTGTCGTTCAGTCGGGTAAACGAGAAATACTCGTCCCGGCGCTGAAGCAGGTAGTTCGGAAAATCGATTTGCAGGCGCGTCGGATAGAAGTGGTGTTGCCCACCGGTCTGCGCGAGGTCTATGAAATCTAGCGGGTTGAAACGGGTCGATATTCTGACTCTTTTTCCCGGAATGTTCGAAGGACCGTTGTCGCAGAGTCTCCTGGGTAGAGCCCGCGATCGCGGGTTGATCGATCTGCGAATCCGCAACTTGCGTGACTTTTCAGCAGACGACCGGCATAAGACGGTCGACGATCGACCCTACGGCGGCGGAGCAGGAATGGTCCTGCAGCCGGAGCCCATTTTTAGAGCGATTAAAGCGATTCGTGCTTCGGTCTCAAAAGATCTTTTAAAGAATTCGAAGCCCTACGTGATCTATTTGTCGCCACAGGGGCGTGTTCTTAACCAAAAGATCTCTCTGGAGCTCGCGCAACGCCCATGGATTACCTTGATTTGCGGTCACTACGAAGGCGTTGATGAGCGCATCATGGATTTGGTGGACGAAGAAGTGTCGATCGGCGACTATGTCTTAACCGGCGGAGAGTTACCGGCTATGGTCTTGGCGGAAGCGATCATTCGGCTGGTTCCTGGCGTGGTGCAGCAAGCCGAATCGATCGCCAATGACTCCTTTCAGCAAGGATTGCTGGATCACCCGCATTACACGCGGCCAGCGCTTTGGCGTGGTAAGAAGGTCCCCGAGGTGTTACTCTCCGGAGACCATAAAAAGATTCGAGATTGGCGAACACAGCAGGCGCGCGGAATGACCTCAAAGAAGAGGCCCGATTTGCTGACTACGAATTCTAGGAGACGCATATGAAAGTGACTGTAGACATGATCGAAGAGGCACAACTTCGCAAAAATCTTCCCGATTTTCGAGTGGGCGACCAGGTCAAAGTCGTCTTGAAAATTGTCGAGGGCGGTAACGAGCGCCTTCAGACGTTCGAAGGGACAGTAATTCGCATGCGGGGTCACGGATTGTCTAAGAGTTTCACGGTACGCAAAATCTCTTTCGGGATTGGGGTGGAACGGACCCTTCCTTATCATTCGCCTCGCATCGATAAGATTGAGATCGTCCGCTCGGTTCATGTGCGGCGGGCGAAGCTGTACTTCTTGCGTGACCGAAGTGGTAGAGCCGCACGTCTCGATGAAAAGGTAGATCGCCGCACGCAACCCGCCGCGAAAGCCGAGGTGAGCGCCCCGAAGCCAGTCGCTGCTGCCGAAGCAACCGTTCGTCCCTAGCCTTTCAGATGGGAGATCGCCGGGCACGGGTCAAGTCCGGAACACAAAAAAGGGCTAAAAGCCGGGTCCGCAAGCTTTCCTGGCCGCTTTTCAAATTCGACCGGCCATTTATTGAGCGCTTTGGTAATGTGGCTGGCGTTGACGAAGTCGGACGCGGGCCACTGGCGGGTCCCGTCGTATCGGCAGCTGTGATCCTTCCTTCTGATTGTAAAATCCCCGGTTTAAACGATAGCAAGGCCTTAACTGCGGAGCAGCGGGAAAGGGTGTATCGACTCATTCAACGTTTCGCCTGCGCGATCGGAGTCGGAATTGTGGAGCATGATGAAATTGACCGGATCAATATTTACTGGGCTAGTTTTGCGTCAATGCGCTTGGCGCTCGAGTCTCTCGTGATTCGGCCGCTACACGTCCTCGTGGATGGATTTCAGATCCCTAACGGTCCGTCGTCACAAACAGGAATCGTGGCAGGGGATGGGAAAAGCGCTTCCATCGCCGCCGCTTCCATCGTGGCCAAAGTCACCCGAGACTCTATTATGGAGCGCTGGGACAGCCATTATCCGGGCTACGGTTTTAAGCAGCATAAGGGATATACGACCCGCCTCCACGTCAAGAATCTAAATGCGCTAGGCCCGTCGCCTATTCACCGCCGCACTTTCTCACCTGTACGGATTGCCGCCGAGTGCTCGGAATTCTGTGACTAATTTACGGAAGGAATTAGGGCTCTCGGGCGAAGACCAAGCCGCTGCCTACCTCGAGAAACAGGGTCTGGCCGTCATCGAGCGCCATTTCCAAACGCGTTGGGGGGAGATTGATCTGATTTGCCGTCACCGCGATAATTGGATTTTTGTCGAGGTGAAAGCGCGAACCCGTGCCGCCCGACCTTCAGCGCTCGACGCCGTCAACACCACTAAACGCAAAAAACTGGTGAACGCCGCTCTCATGTACATGAAGAAGCATCGTCTCGAAGGCGAAAACATGCGCTTCGATGTGATCTCCATCGAGGCCGGCCGCATTGAGTGGCTCCCCGCCGCTTACGACGTTCCTTCGCGTTACACCTTTTAAATCTTACTCCCCACCTGTCCGACGAAAAGTACTTCCCTCGTTAAGAAGGTCGAAAGCGTATTTTTTCTGACCCCTCTGACTTAATTTCAAGAATAAATTCCGGTTTTTCCCCTCTAACTAGCGAGAGACCTTTATGCTCGCCAAAGTTGACAGCGCATGCTTGATTGGAATGGACGCCTCCATAGTACAAGTGGAGGTGAGTCTCGCCAAAGGCCTGCCTTGCTTTTCGATTGTGGGATTGCCAGACGCCGCCGTTCGCGAATCCAAAGACCGCGTGGTTGCGGCGATCCGCAATACGGGTTTCGAGTTTCCGTCGAGACGAGTGACCGTTAATCTGGCGCCGGCTGATGTGAAAAAAGAGGGCGCCTCCTTTGATTTGGCGATTGCTGTGGGAATCCTCTTGGCCAGCGAAGCCATCCAGCCTTCGCTTTGGCCGCGTTGTATCTGGTTGGGGGAGCTAGCGCTCGACGGGGCGATCCGACCTGTTCGTGGCGCCCTTCCCATCATCCACAGTCTTTGCAATGGAAACTCGCGCGCTTTCGTAATTCCCGAACAAAACTTGGCTGAAGTCGCTTTCCTCAAAAAGGCGACTTTGCACTCCTTTTGCACATTGGGTGACGTCGTTTCTTGGCTGCACGGCGACATCGAGGTTCCTCCCTATCGCGCCCCTCTGTACTGGAAAGCCCACCCCGAAAGCGCAACGGTTGACCTGTGCGATGTCAAAGGCCAAGCGCTGGCAAAACGCGCGCTTGAAATCGCCGCCGCAGGAAATCACAATCTGATCCTGAGTGGCTCTCCAGGCACAGGCAAATCAATGCTTGCCAATGCCCTCCCCGGCATCATGCCCGAGTGGACTCTAGACGAATCTCTCGATGCCAGCCGCGTGCATTCGATAGCGGGGGAGACGCTCCGAAAAGGATTGTTAGCCGCCCGTCCCTTTCGAAATCCGCATCATTCGATCTCCTCAGCTGCGCTCATCGGGGGTGGCGACCTGCCCATGCCGGGAGAAGTGTCGCTGGCGCATCGCGGGATTCTCTTCCTAGACGAGCTACCTGAGTTCCGGCGCGATTCGCTCGAGGCGCTTCGCCAACCCATGGAAGAGGGGGTAACCCGCATTCATCGCGCCAGGGGCCGGGCGACCTACCCCGCCCAGTTCCTGCTTATCGCGGCCATGAATCCGTGTCCCTGCGGCAACTGGGGGAATCCCAAAAAAGAGTGCGTCTGCAGTCCCCACCGCATACAAAAATACCGCAACAAAATTTCGGCCCCGCTTCTCGATCGGATAGACCTTCAGGTCGAACTTCCCTCGCTCAAAGTGGACGAGTTGTTCTCGAGCCAAACGTTCCCTGAAAACTCGACGACGGTAAGAGAGCGAGTCACCCAGGCACGACAAACACAAGCCCAACGGTGTCAACGAGGAAAACACGTCCATTGCACAAACGCCCAACTCAAGGGTGCGCAGTTGCGTCGCTACGCAGAACTAGACTCCCCGTGCAAAGATCTGTTAAAGAGCGCCGTAGAAAAGCTCGGTCTCTCGGCGCGTGCTTTCGATCGCATCCGCCGAGTATCGCGAACCATTGCCGACCTGGAGGGAAGCGAGAAGATCAAGTCCGCGCACGTGGCCGAATCCATTCAGTACCGCGCATTCGACAAAGAGCGGCCTTTGTGGTGAAATGGAATTTCATTTTCATTAATATTCCCCCCTTTGAAAAAGGGGGGAGAGCATGACTGGTGAACAAAAATGATGAAAGGCATTGACAACCGAAAGGGCTTGGATTAAGAAGCATGACATCTGAACGTCGTAATTGGATCTTTCTCAATCGAGTGTTGGGCCTTGGCGGACTGCGGTTTCATCGGCTCTTAGAGATCGCCAAATCAGCAGAGGGTATCCTCGCGATGACGCCGCTTGAACTTTCAGGGGCGGACGTGGATGCTCGCCAGGTGGAATCCTGGCGTCACTCCTTTCGTAATCCGAACTTGTGGAAAGCGGTCGATATGGAATTGGAACGGGAAGCCAAAGGCGAGTTTCAGATTGTCACGGAGCTTGATGAGGGGTATCCAGCGGCCCTTTGTGAACTTTCAGACCGGCCGCCTGTTTTGTATTTGAAGGGCGCTTGGCCACTCCCGGGAGCTGACGCGATCGCAGCGGTAGGGACACGCAAAGCCAGCCCCTACGGTTTGAAGATCGCGGCTACGCTGACTGAAGGTCTTGTGGGGCAAGGTGTGAGTATCATTAGCGGTTTAGCCCTAGGGATTGATACGGTGGTACACCAGAGTTGTCTTAATAAGGAAGGCTCGACGGTAGCGGTGCTAGGTCACGGATTCGCGCACCTCTATCCAAAGGAGAACAAGCGGTTGGCCGAACAAATAGCGGAGAATAAAGGGGCCTTAGTGACAGAATTCCCTTACGACTCACCACCCGAAGCTTTCCACTTTCCTTTGCGTAATCGTATTATTTCCGGCCTTTCGCGCGGGGTTGTGGTTGTGGAGGCGGGCGAACGTTCAGGCGCTTTGATCACCGCTCGCTATGCGGCCGAGCAAGGTCGCGATGTTTTCGCGGTACCCGGTAATGTCTTTATGAGCGGGAGTGTCGGGACACACCGCCTGTTGAAGCAAGGCGCAAAATTGGTTGAAACAGCTCAGGATGTTCTTGAGGAGTATCGTGGAGCGGACTACGAGCGCGTGCTAGGAAGGCTCGCGGCCGCTAAGATTGCGATGGATTCCCCGCCAAAGAAAGTGGGGAGTGACGGCGCTGTACTGAACAACAAAGAGAAAACCGTATACGATAAACTGATTTGTGAACCTAGTTCCGTCGATGAACTGTCCGACCTCTTGAAAGTTCCAGTTGACCAGTTGGCAAATACACTGCTATCGTTGGAACTTAGAGGACTCATTCGAAACTTACCAGGACAACGCTATGTCGCCAATAACGGCTAATAAGAAACCCGCAGGCATCAAAAAACGGCCCGCTCCGGCCCCCAAGTCTAAAAAGGGTGGCCATAGTCTTGTGATCGTCGAATCTCCGACAAAACAGCGCACGATCACGAAGTTTTTAGGCAGCGGCTATACGATAATCGCGACCTTAGGCCACATCCGCGATTTGCCGTCGCGAACCTTGGGTGTCGATGAAAACAACAATTTTGAGCCGCAGTATGTCATTCTTCCGAAAGCGAAAAAGGTGATGCCTTCTTTGAAGGAAGCAATCAAACGCGCCGACAAAGTGTACCTGGCTACTGACTTCGACCGCGAAGGGGAAGCCATCGCCTGGCATGTGGCCGAAGCCCTGAAAGTGCCGAAGGATCGCATGGCCCGTATCACCTTTCATGAAATCACGCCGGAGGCCATCAAAGAATCGCTCGAGCACGCTCGAGAAATCGATATGTCGCTTGTTCACTCCCAACAGGCCAGACGCATTCTCGATCGCTTGGTGGGATATAAACTCTCACCGCTCTTGTGGGCGAAAGTGCGGAAGGGTTTATCCGCCGGTCGCGTGCAATCCGTCGCTTTGCGGCTTTTGGTGGAGCGTGAGCACGAAATACAGGGATTTAAGTCCCAAGGCTATTGGACGATAAAAGCCGACCTTCAAACCGCCAAAAACGCGCAGTTCCAAGCGGCTCTCGTAGAGATTGACGGGCAGAAAATAGAACAAACGACCGTCCTCAAACTCTTTGCGGATGATTACCGAGTTACCACCACCAGCCTGTCGGAAGAAAACTTCGTCCAGGCGCTCGCAGAGCGCTTAAAAGGGGCGGCCTACCACGTTGCAAAGGTCACGAAAAAAGAGGCCCGCAGGTCTCCTCCACCTCCCTTTATGACAGCAACTTTGCAGCAAGATTCGTCACGTCGCCTAGGCTACTCGGCTGTTAAGACGATGGTGGTTGCGCAGCAGCTCTATGAAGGCGTCGAACTAGGCGAATCGGGGTCGACTGGTCTCATTACCTATATGCGCACGGACTCCCTAAACGTGGCAGCCTCCGCAAAAGAAGAAGCTCGGCAGTACATTACTTCTCGATTTGGGCAAACGTTTCTTCCCGAGACACCGCGCGTGTATAAGACAAAGTCAAAAGGGGCTCAAGAGGCGCACGAAGCGATCCGGCCCACCTCGGCCGCGAGAACGCCTGAATCGATTAAATCCTTTCTCACTCCTGAACAGGCGAAGCTTTACGACCTCATTTGGCGGCGGTTCCTGGCCAGCCAAATGGCGGACGCCATATTTGATACGGTGGGTGTCGATATTGACGCGCAGGTTTCGGGCAAGGCGGAACGCTATGTGTTCCACGCGAGTGGGCGCACGGTTAAAGCCCCCGGATTCCTCAAAGTGTACACGGACGCTGAAGACAAAGAATCGGCGGAAAAAACGGAGTCTCAAAAGCTTCCGGCACTTTCCGAAAAAG
>JBBSDO010000093.1:0-10366 GCA_038241515.1 Elusimicrobiota bacterium
AGCAACATTCCTTCCCGGGCCACGAACCACCGGGATGCCGCAACGACAAGCACGGCGAGACGTTCGGAGCGGGTTAACGCTTTAAACCCGCGGTATCCCTCCAGTTGCCACACGGAATCAATTTAAAGGGAGAGAGGGTCAGTAGGTGCTTAATGCGGTTGAGTTTTTCTTTGACCGTCAGCAATTCGGCGGCAACCGTTTCCGCGAACTCGATTTGGAGCTCAGCCCTTAGTGGAACCCGTCTGACACTTTCAAAAAAGCTGGGGGCCCTTCGAGGACAGTGCACAATTTCCATGATCTTTCGACTTCTTCGCTATCTCCCCAATAGTTACTCCATTGCTCGCTGAGTGCCTGACCGTCTCCTTCCAGCGGCACAGCAAAAACCCGCCGCAATAAAGGAACTGATGAACATTTAATCTCCCCCCTCATTAAGATTTGTCCATACCCGAAGATTTCCACCAAGGCAGTGATAGTCTTCGCCGCCACCCATATCAATCCCTTTTCCTTTTCCGAGCTTGATACCGCTATCGCACGTTACGCCTTCAGTTCTTATATGACTATCGCAGTAGGTCTTCATAATTTCTTGCCCTTTTGCCTTTTTCTGGCTGATGAGTTGGTTGAGGTCGACATAGAATTTGCCTGACCAAAGAACGATGAATTGAATACCTGTGTCCGTTCGGCAAAGTAGCGCCAAATCCTTTTTCCCATCGCCGTTAAAATCTGCTCTCAACTGCGGCTCTTTAAACACGGTCCATCCTTTCGCTTCCCATGTCAAAGCAATCTCACGATTCAGCCCGGGAACTTCAGTTGGTTTCATTCCTGCGGGGCATGTCCCGTCTTGCAAGTTAGCCTGCGATTGCGATGGTGTTTCGTTTATCACATTTAGATCGATCCCATGCCTAACACAAAACTTTTGAAATTCGTCGAATTGTCCTTCTTTGAACAGAAGGGGCTTGCCAGAGGGGTCTTTGCGATATGGATTCCAATACAGCTGGGCTCCGCTGGGCAGTTTGCTGAGCCGAGCTTCCAAGTCAATGAGAGATGCAATCATGAATTGTGGATCAACATAGGACCTGTACCCAGATCCTGGATACAACGCGAACCCGCTTACGGAGTCATCTAGGAAGTAATTATTTGCTTTATCGGATAACTTAGCCGCCCGCCCTGGGTGCGGGTAAACCACCATGGCTGAAACGGCAACCAACAATTGAAAAAGAAAAACGTTTTTTTTCATGCTATTGGATCGTAAGCCAAATAGGCTCAGACAAGACGTTGAGGTCATTGCGATAAAGGTAGTGGCCTTGCAACCGATATCGACCTTTCTTTTCGATCTTTGCCCGTGATTTCAAGGCAATTCGAGTCGAAAACGATTCTCCGGGTTTTAAGTTGCTCATAACTAAATCGCCCTCAACTATACCCCGCTTCGCACGTGGAAGTGGCAAAGGTGCACCTGTTTCGTCTTCGGCCAACAATTGGAAAGAGTTCATTCCGGGGGACTTAGAAATATAAACCATGTCATGCGTACCGACATTAGTAATCACGAAATTAACGGTCAGATCCCTACTTAATAGCCCTGGATTCGGGGCAGCGGAAATCTGGACTTTAAGAGACGGAAGGGGGTCATGGGTATAACGGTCGAATTCATCCCTCCCCATCTGTTGACGGGGGGCGATCGTCCTCCGGATGGCACTAGAACTGGCGTTGAGTTCCATTACGCCGTGCGCGTCCTTCTCACGGCGAGTTAAGGAATTCTGGGCGCTCGCGCTCGGAACCTCATTCCGTAGATCGCTCTGAAACTCCTCATAAGTCTTGTCCGCCGCCCACGTCAAGTACGGCAAAGACAGAAAGCATATCAGAAGAGCGAAAAGCGAAATGTAGTAGTTGAGCAGCTTCATTTCTGAGTTGATTTACCTTCTAGTCTGGTGAGTTCCATTTGATCAAAGCTCATTTCTTCTGAAGCGAACGTGCTTTCGATTTTAAATCGGCACACGATATCGCCACTTCGGCCACCTCGTTCAATGGTTTATCATCCCGGGACAATTTCTCATGGATCAAACCATCGATCTTCTGTGCACACCTATCCTCCAAGGAATGACGCAATGAAATAATATCGTTAACGCCCATAGGCGGGCAATTCCGCCTCTGCTAGACCTGTACCATTATTGGCTGCCTGTGCCGCCTCATTAAGCAATTGCTGGGTATGCTCGGCCGGTGTCTGATCATCCACGCTGCTATGCGGCTGGATTTCATTGTATTCCTTTCGCCAGGCTTCGAAAAATTCCTTTGCCTCCTGCAATGTCGCAAACCTATGTTCATTCAGGCATTCGTCGCAGAACTTAGCATTGAAGCTTTCACAGAAGGCATTCTGTATGTGGATTTCACGGCGCGAGACGACGGACTAAAGGCCTACGTCTCGGTGTCCACAGCAATATGCGGGTCGTAGGGCACCCCATCTGCCAGCGTTGCGGTTGCTCTCGCCGACGACCCGAAAAAATCGAAAATGGTACGCGAGATTTTATCAGCATGCTTATAAAATCCCAAGGCTCAATGCGCAAATCCATCATGAAATGGTTTTCCAGAGAACTGCTTCCAGAAAGCTTATTTGAATAGTTTTCGCCTATAGCCTTCTAAGGAGTGTAGCGACCTCTTAATGAATTAGTTTTGTGAGCCCTGTCAGGCTCACTAGCAAGATCACGTATTGGCTAAAGGCGATCGGGTCGTCTTCTGTCGCGCCTTTTTCCCGAAACGTTCTTGAAGCGCCCAGCAAAAGGATCAAGAGCAACATTCCTTCCCGGGCCACGAACCATAGGGATGCCGTAACGACAAGGACGGCGAGACGTTCGGAGCGGGTCAACGCGTTAAACCCGCGGTTTCCATCCAGTTGCCACACGGGAATCAAATTAAAAAGGTTGATCCAGGCTCCCACTTTCGCGATGGCCGCCCAACTGGGCCAGTGCATCCCAATGGATATGCCATAGGCTAAAAGGGCGGTGACGAGGCCCGATACGGGACCTGCGAGTCCGACGCGCGCATCTTGGTGCGGGTTGTCGAACGATTGCTTGATTTTGACGAAGGCCCCGAAACCCGGAATGAATAAGGGCGCTTCCGCCTTTAAGCCATAGCGCCTCAGCCAGGCGACATGTCCCATTTCATGGATATAAATGGAAATGACGAGCCCGGCCGCGAAGCGCCAACCGTAGGCCGTCCAGTAGACTCCCAAGGATAAGAGCATGGAAAAGAGCGTGCTTAACTTCGTAAAGCCGAGTAAAAGAAGTTTCCCCTTTGCCAAGACAGAGAGGATGAGTAGTTTGAATTTCCACAACAGCAGGCCGATCGCGCCTAAACCGGCGGCATTTTTCTTCGTTTCGGTCTGCGCCTTCTCCATCGTAATTAGGGATCGGGGGACCGAAACAGAATTGACGCCTGGGTTTACCGAACCGGCCAAGCCGGAAATCTTATCTTGAATGATTTTGTATTGCTCCGCAGAAACGGGAAGAAGCGAAAGGGCCTCGTGCCAAAGCCGCAGGGCCTCTGCCCCGTCGCCCGCCGCGGAAGCCAGTTCGGCATTCCGTGCCAATTCTTTGAGTCGATCGGCATAGACTAACCGGCCGCAAAGGGGACAGCTGAGAAGAGAAGAAGGGAGCTCCGTTTGACAGCGGCTGCAGCGTTGAGCGGGTTTTTCCGGTTCTACCATGGATCAGCCAGGTTAGACTTGGCCGACTGCAAAGGGTCCTAGAATACGCCTTGGACTTGGCCGATTCAGTTTCCATGCTTCCCAAAGCGCGATCCCAATGATGAAAAGTCCCATAAGGTTGTGAATTCCGCCTAAGAATGGAATAGCTAGAACGAGCACAGCCGCGGCTATCAATGATACTCCAACGACCGCGACAGCGCGTAAAGTGGGGTGGGTCGCACGACTCCGCAATAGGAAATCTTGGAAGATGGCCCGCCGATCTGTAGTTCGAACGGACTCGGATGGTTGGCTGGGAGAATTGCTGAGGATCGGCGGGGAGACTTGCGTTGCCGGAGCACCAGGTGGGGGAAGGGCCTTATCACTTATCGCTAACGACGAGGGCGGTCTCGCTGTATTTGTTAATGGGGCTGACGGAACCGGCCGAGTATTATTTATTCTTTTGGCGTTAGCCAGATTCTCTTTAAGCCCTGAAGCAATCAGTGGCACGTAAGTTAAAACAATCGCGCAATAGGTCAGAAAAACCGCGAGAGTTTGATAGCGCCGACCACCGTTCCCGCCCGATCCTTGGCGAACCGCGTTGCCCACGAGAAATCCAACGACGACAGCGATGAGGCCTACCTGGTAGCCCGTTAAAGCGAGAACCGCATAGTAGAGTGCCGAGCCGGCTAAGGCGGCGAGGCTGCCGCGACCCAGCGCACGCCAGAAAGGAGTCCAGGACAGGCTCCCTTCAGAATCGCCCAAGCGCGAACGGCAAGTCGTGCATAGGAACCGGTCGTCCAATGTGTAATAGGAACCCACGACAGGCTGAGTGCAGCTGCTGCATACAAGCAGTGGCGCAGCGGACGACCCAGGCTCATCGAATTGGAGTGTCTTAGAAGGCGGCTCCAAAACTACGCCTGCTGCGACGCCGACCTTAGTGTCGATCTCTTTATAGACCGCTTCGGCTTGCTCGGCACGCGCTCCTCCGGCGATCGCAAGCAGTTCATTCTTGGTGATTCCCCCCTTTCCTCTGCGGAATTCCGCTTGGAGCCTACGCATTCTCTTATTGGAAGCGTCCCGCTCTTCGGAAGTCCCAATCACGAGCGGCTTCACAGTCGTATGTTCCGCGAGATAAGTGCTAAGGCGCTCTTCGTGGGTCTTGAGCACTTCCCGAAGATCCGAGCCTAAGGGCAGATGGAGAGTATGAATTGAGGGCGGCGGGGCGAAGGGGTTAGCGGTCCCGCAATTACCCGTGGCGAGAAAATGGCCGTCCGAAAACTCGGTGTCGAACTCGACGGCCCGAATGTTTCGCCCGGAGCCCGAAACGAGGTTGAGCCATTTTCCCCAACCACGCGGGCAGAGATGATAAATACCCGCTCGGACGGACTCCTCCGAGGAAACCAGGCTGCGAATAAAAGTTCGATACCGCGGGTTCTGGCGAGTGAGAACCGCGAGTTCGTAATCACCCAGCTTGCGATACCTCAGGCGGACCAAAGCCGCTTCGCTTGAATCATAAAACCCCAAGTCCAACCATCCGAATTCCCGCGCATTCGCCGGCTGCGGTTCAAGATCCTCGACCATCAAATTGTTGGCGGCTTGCGAGATGCGGGCCGCCGCGGATTTCATATCAGCCATAAAATACTCCCTTCAAATTTGCAGTTTGAAGTTTGCAGTTTGCAGTGTGAAGTTCCTTATTCTACGGAGCATAGGCTCCCGCACGCCATGGATAGAATTGGGATTCCAAATCCTGGTCGGTGATTTCCTTGGCCTTGGTGGCGCCGAGCTTCAAATCAAAGAGGATCGCAAACTCCCTGCCGAACGGGGGTCGGCTGCGGTAGACAAATTGGGACTGCCAACAATGCATATCTCGCACAAGAATAAACTCCGTATCGATAAATCGTGCGTCACGCGTCGCGCCCAGGCTCTGATTCGGTGCAAGGCTGTGCAGAATGGCGTCCAGTCTCCATCCGGAACTGAAGAAAATACCCACCCGATTGTTGACGGTCAGCAGCGCCGGAGATGGCTCGTCGGGTCGCGCGTAGAGCAAACCCAGCTCGAGTATGGTGCGGTGAATCCCATGGTAACGACCTGTGGTCTCCCAAGCTAGCGTCCGCGTGGGATAGTAGCCCAGTTGATGCCTGAAGTAGTAATCAAATTTGGAATTTCTTGGCTGCAGCGTCACTTCTATAGACCACGGGTCAAACTTCCGCTGTTTGTAATCGGTGAGGCTTTCGTCAGCAATATTCCGAAAATCGTAACCGGAAAAAGACCGGACGAGTGTCGACCGTGAGGGACGAAAGAACGCAAACCACGTCACGTGATTGCGTTCGATACCTCCGTCGGAAAGGCTGCGGTCTAAGGCGGTCGAGTTGGGTGTAAGCCGCGCGACCAGGTTGTAAGTGGTATCAAGACTTAGATTCGAGGTCGCTCTCCAGCGTAAAGTTTCCCCCTGCCCAATACGGGCTTGGAAACCGCGATACTGGCCGGTGCCAATGACGGGCCCTCCGAGCGAGCCCGGACCGGTAGATTGAACCACACCTGTGAAATCACTGACTGAAAAATTCGCACCCGTAGGATCGAACTTATCTTGCCAATTCAATTGAGGTGTGAAACTGGGCGTCAGGGTCCAATTTCGACTCAAGTTGATTGTGTCACTCAACGTGACGTTCGTGTTGGCCTTGTCATGAGTGCGGTCATCCGCCCGTTGATAAAACTGGCCTAAGGTTCCGCCTAAATTCATCACGAGCGGTCCAAGATGGTGAGGCGTGCCCGACGAGGGAAGGGTCATCGAGCTTATTTTCGGAGACTCTGGCGACCAAATGGGAAATTGATAGGCAGTAAAATCGTAGCGCGGAAGGGAAGCGTTTTGAGTATGGGTATCAGCCAGTTGACCGGCAGGGTCGCCGAGGTCAGGGGCGTTCAAAGCTTCCACGACCAGACGATGATTAAGCTTGCGAGTCTGTTGGGTCAAGGCAATAGAACTTGTTATGTCATTGGCCCCTTGGTTCGTATCCTGCGGGAAATACAGATTGTTGAACGAAACGTTTTTCCGAAGATTCGCATTGGATTGAAGAGAGACCGTGTCACTGATTTTCTGCCAATGGTAACTTCGCAGGTTATATTGGGGAACGGTCGGTGCTCCGGTGAGTTCGGAGTTCGCGTGGGGATGAATGAAATAGCCGAACAAGTCCCCTTTAAGTTTGCCCGGCGCCTGATAGGTAAATTCATCACCGAACCCATTTCCCGCGACCGTGTAATGGTCGAAATAGATCCGGTTGTAAACATGGTCTGTGAACCGAAAAGTCGTAATTGTCTTTGCGAATGCCCCGCTGACGCTGTCGTTTCCCGGTTGTACCTGGAATACCACGCGTTTCTTATCGAGATCACGGTACAAAAAGGGAGAATAAAACACCGGTAGCTTGTCTGCATAGGCCACGTTGTTCCATGCCCAGAACATGCGATCCGGGATCAAATGCACGCGGCTCGAGCGCAAATGGTAATGAGGGTCAATGAGTTCGCAATTCGTTAAGGACGCCGTACGGCCGACGTAATAGTCCTTCTCCTTTTCCCAAGAGGAGGCCTGCATCAGCCAGGGAGCGCCGTAGCCGCGCGCATTAGTCACCGAAGCGCGTTCTTGAACAAGGTCATAATTCATCGCGTCACCGGCAAAGATTGTGCCGTGATCACGCATGATGACGTTCCCCCGGGCCTCCATGGTCTGATGGGTCCGGTCATAACGCAGGAAATCCGCCGTGACCGTGGAGCTGGTTTGCACTACCGTGACATGGCCTTCCGCCGTGATTTCTTGTCCGACGTCGACGTAGTCAATGACGTCAGCGGAAATATCAAAGGGCTTGTGGGAATCAAAAGCCGACACTGGAGCGGCAGCGCAAAAGGCTATCGCTCCGAGGAGTAACTCGACGATGACCCAGCGCCGAGGAGCGTAGGGGCGCTTGGCAAAAGACAAATGGCAAAAGGCAAAGCCCTGCCGTCGGCTATCGATGCCGTTCATGGGCGATCAGCCCTGCTCCCACGATACCGAGGTCCTGATCGAGTTTCGATATCACAAGTTTCGCTGCCGATGCCGCCGCCGGGAACGCGCGTTTTATGATCGTGCGACGCACGGGCTCGAGCAACAGTTTCCCGGCTCGCGACAGGCCTCCGGCGAGAACGATCCACTCGGGATTAAGAATGTTAATCAACGACGCCAGTCCGATTCCGAGGCGTTCTCCGGCTTGTTCCCACAAATGGGCTGCTAAGCGATCGCCTAGCTTTGCCGCTTGTTGCAGAATCAAGGGATCGATTTTGGAGAGATCACTTTCCACCAGTTTCGTAACGATCGTTTGTTCTCCCGCACGAATCGCCCTGCGCGCTTCATCGGCCATCGCTCGCACACCGATGTAGCGCTCCAGACATCCTTGATTTCCGCAGTTGCATTGAATGCCTTCCGGAAAAAGAGTCGCATGTCCCAATTCGCCGGCGCTGCCGGTCGCCCCGCGAAATATCTTCCCATGGAGTACTATGCCTCCTCCCACGCCCGTTCCCAAAGTGACGCAGATGAGATTCGAAACCTTTCGTTTGGCCTCCACCACGTAGGCTGCCCATGCGGCGGCATTCGCATCGTTTTCGACCTGAATCGGAAATTTGAGTCCCCGCCGGAGAAGGTCTTTCAACGGCACATTTTTCCAGCCTAGGTTGGGCGACATGCGAATGACGCCGGAAAAGGGTTCAACGTCCCCCGCGGACCCGATCCCGATCCCGACAATTTTAGACCCGCGAATGGTCTCTATGAGAGCCCGCGCCTGTTCGACAATAAGGGCCGTCACTTCGGCGGGATCTCTTTTCGACGGAGTCGAGAAGCGGAAGCTTCGGTGTAGGCGACCGTTCGCGTCGACAATACCCAGCTTGATGCCGGTTCCTCCCAGATCGACTCCCAGGGAAAGTGTAGACATGAGCCAGTACGGAACGGGATCGGTTGATTTTTGGCGATGAAAACTGTCGTTCCTTCATAAAAATTCCAACGAGGGCAAGAGATCCGGTCACCAGTACTAGCTGGGTGGGCAGCGTCTCCTGGAGAGCCCTATGAAGCGCTTCTTTCGGATCTTGAATCTTTGTCACCGCGACACCGAGTGAAAGAAAAGTTTCAGCGAGCTTTCGAGCGGCTACTCCTCGAGACCCGGGCAGACGGCACACGAAAACGTTTTCCACGAAAGGCGCCAGCATCCGTGCCATCCTGTGGTAGTCCTTGTCCGCGTAGGAACTAAAAACGAGCGTGACCTTCTCGCGGCCCCAAGGTGAGTTTTTGAACGTTTCAATGAAGCGTTCCATAGATGGTGGATTGTGCGCGCCATCGTAAAGAATCGAAGCGCGTCGCTCCCCTTTCTCCAGATAAAAGCGTCCCGGCCAGACCACTTGTTGCAGTCCCGCGGCTAAGTTTGCCGGGTCGATTCTCCAGCCCCTGCGACGGAGTTCTAGTGCCGTCGTCACCACTAAAGCGGAGTTGTCACTCTGATGAGACCCCAGCAATGGATAGGAATATGAAAAGGAGGTCCCTTTGGCCGAGTAGCGAATCCGCTGCTGACCTCTCTGCCAAAGAGTGGAGACAGTCTCAGAATGGAAATCACGATCAATTTGAAGAAGCTTAGCCCTTTTCTTAGCGCAATCTTTTTGAATCACTCTAGCCGCTTTACCGCGCACTCCTGAAATCACCGGGATATCGCACTTTATAATGCCTGCCTTCTGCCGGGCAATCGCAGTCCGTGTTGTTCCCAACCACCGCATGTGTTCGAGTCCGATGGATGTTATAACGGCTGCAACCGGCTTGTCGATCACGTTGGTTGCATCCCAAAGACCGCCAAGGCCGACCTCGATAATGCCGATATCGATTTTGGCGGTTCGGAGTGCCATAAAGCCCATGGCCGTCAGGAATTCGAAATGGGTAAGGTGGGTCTGAGACCGCTCTTCGGCTTCGGCGACCTCTCGAGCCGCCGCCTCCATGCAGATCTCCGATATCAGTGTCCCTTGCACTTGGATCCGTTCGCGCAATTCGCGCAAGTGTGGAGAAATATAGAGTCCCGTGCGGTAGCCACTCACGCGAAATATAGATTCGAGCGATGCGGCGACGGATCCTTTTCCGTTTGTTCCGGAGATATGAATGGTGGGGTAACTGTTTTGAGGATCCCCGAGGGCTTCCATCACCTTCCGCATGCGATCGAGACCAGGTTTGATGCGAAAAAGACCCCGCCTAGGAAGCCGCGACAGGACTTCGCGCCCGTTCATGCCTTGGATAGCGGTTTAGGTTCGTTGCTGAAGTGCGCAAGAAGATCGGCAAGGAATTTACGCAGATGCGGACGCTCTACAATCGCATCAATCATACCGTGGTCAAGCAGGAATTCCGCGAGTTGAAAGCCATCGGGTAGTTGTTGGCGGATCGTTTGTTCGATGACGCGTGGTCCCGCAAAAGCAATAAGGGCTTTCGGCTCCGCAAGGATAATATCGCCCAGCATTGCAAATGAGGCCGTGACACCTCCGGTCGTCGGATCGGCGAGCAATGAAATAAACGGGATCCCCGCGCTGTCTAATTTGGCGAGGGCGGCACTGGTTTTGGCCATCTGCATTAAAGAAAGGATGGACTCTTGCATTCGAGCCCCTCCCGATGCGGAAACGATCAACAGCGGAGTGCGGCGCTTCAGC
>JBBSDO010000094.1:0-10090 GCA_038241515.1 Elusimicrobiota bacterium
GTTCAGTGGTAGAACGAGTGCTTGCCAAGCATTAGATGAGGGTTCGATTCCCTTCGCCCGCTCCACTATGATGAAAAGACCTGTCGAAATTAAGGCACTTCCGGGATATAAGCTTTGGCTCCGCTATTCTGATGGAGTGAGTGGTATTGTTGATCTGTCGGATCTCGTAGAGCAAGGCGTTTTCCGCGCGTGGAAAGAAGCGGGCGTTTTTGAACGTGTCCAGCTTGGAGATCATGGAGCAATTGTATGGAACGATGACATTGATCTCTGTCCCGATGCCATTTACTTACAACTAACAGGGCAGTCGCCCGAGCAACTCTTTCCCAACCTCAAAAGTGCCTGAGATTTCCCGGTTTTACGGAATCATCATTCGAATGTTTTTTGACGATCATCAACCACCTCATTTTCACGCATTCTATGGCAACGATGAAGCTATTATCAACGTGAACACACTTGCACTTGTGGCGGGGAGTATGCCACCAAGGGCACTGGGACTGGTCATGGAATGGGCGGCCCTACGTCAAACTGAACTTAAAAATGATTGGGAGAAGGCCAAAAGCAAGCAACCAGTTGATAAGATCGCACCATTATCTTGAAGGAGTAGAGGAAGTTGCGATGAGATCAATTGAATCCACTTTATCGATTGCCAGCAACTGCATGAAGCAGGATTGTAAATTGAGATCGATTCGTAGAAAGACATGGAGTCGGGAGTTGAGTCGTTGCCAAACTTTAGATTAGGGTTCGATTCCCTTCGCCCGCTCCACTATTACAAAATGTTAGGTGAGCGAGGCTCGCCATAAAAGGTGGCCCGCTCCACTTTTTCGAATTGTGTAAATTTTTCGCTAGAATACTCTCCTCATACTCTTACCTTCAAACTTCTATAAGGGATCTGTGAAAAAGTTTTTGTTTGTGGCTGTCGCTCTACCCATCGTCTCATTTCAAACCTATGGCGATTCCTCTTCCGGTACGCTTCCGAGTCCGGTCCTGGTTGCTCCTGTCGTGGATACCGCGACCGTACTAACGTCTTCTGCTGCCGTTTCGGTCAGTTCCCGCACGGCCTCCGGAGAACGCGTGATCCATGCGATTCACCTGACTTCCTCAGCCGCGGGATCGAAGCGCTATCGTGCCAATAAGCTCAACATGATGCTCGCTTCGACGATCATTAACACCGTCGTCGTCGACATCAAAGAGGAGGAGGGTCAGGTCTATGTTCCGGGAGTCAAAGCCGCTGAACATGCAGGCGCCTATGAGCGCGCTATACCTGATTTACAGTCCTGGTTAGCGGATTTGAAAAGACGCGGGATTTACACGATTGCTCGCATCGTGGTATTCAAAGATAACCGCGCTCCCCGAAAGAATAAATCGTGGGGCGTTCATAATGCGAGCGGGGAGTTGTGGTATGACCGCCATAAAATCACTTGGCTTGATCCCTACAACCAGGAAGCATGGCGCTACGACTTGGTCATTGCTTTTCAAGCGGCAAAGTCCGGCTTTGACGAAATCCAATTTGATTATATTCGCTTCCCGACGGATGGAAAGCTCTCGCTGATGCGGTTTTCCCGCCCCTACAACCGAGAAACCGCCGCGCAGGCGCTCGTCCAGTTCCTACATCAAGCGGCCCAGCTGCTCCATCCACTGGGAGTCAAGCTTTCGATCGACGTATTCGGATTAACCACTTCCGTCAATACAGGGATGGGCATTGGTCAACGGATGGGTCCGATGACCGAGCAAGTGGATTTTGTTTGTCCCATGACCTACCCGTCGCATTACGCGCGAGGGGAATACGGCATTCCCAATCCCAACGATCAACCCTATCGCACGATTCACTTAGCGATGCATGACGCCCTTAAAGTGCTCGGACCAGAAGGGGCCCATAAACTTCGCCCTTACCTCCAGGACTTTTCCTTAAAAGGTCGCGGGATCAAATACCATGCGAAAGAAGTGCGCGCCCAAATGCAGGCGGCGGCGGACATGGGCGTGGGAAATTGGACACTTTGGAACGCCAGCTGCCACTACACGCTTGATGCCCTACGAGAAGAGGTCATGCCCCGCTCCCTCCCAAAAGCGACCACAGAACACGCCTCAGCTCCTCTGGCCCGCTGAGACGGAAAATCCTCACAAAATAGACATTGACAACCTTCTAATCCTGGGCTAGAAATCCCTTAGCCGTCTACTAAGGGAGGATTCATGGGTCAGGCCGTCAATAGTACGTCCATTGAAGAAACCGTTGTCGACAATTTAAAGGGCCAAAAGAGGGACCAAAAGGAACGCTCGCGCATTTTGATCGTGGACGATGACCCGGTAGTCCGGCGAATCGTGCTTGAGCTCCTCAATAACCACTATACCGTGATCCTCGCTTCAACCGGCGTCCAACTCCCGGATCTGCTCCAAAAACATCATCCGGACTTGGTCATTTTGGACGTCATGCTGCCCTGGATCAACGGGTTCGAGCTATGCCGTATCATCAAAACCCACGCTCAAGGTCAAAAGTTGCCCGTCCTCTTCCTCACAGGATGCAAAGAAAAAGAGGATAAACTGATGGGCAAAGAGGTCGGTGCCTCTGGTTTTCTCACAAAGCCTTTTTACGCGAAGGATCTCTATCATGAAGTGGAGCGCCTTCTTGCGGCATGAACCGTTCTGACAATCCGTCCCTCGCCGAGAAAATCCGACTCGATAATCGCTTCCGCCTCACCGTCTCGATCGCAGCACTCTTGCTCGCGATTCTTTTACGAAGCTTCCATCTCCTTGCGGATCTCACCCCCTTAGCCTGTCTAATCGTTGCCTATAACATCCCCTATGTGACCGCATGGGTCTGGGTCGATCGCCTTCCGCTTCTGCGCATTGTCATCTATTTCTTAAGCCTGATCGACTTCGTTGCGATCACGGCCGCCGTCAAATTGACCGGTTCCTTGCATAGCCCTTTTTTCTACCTGTACCCCGTTCCTTTTCTCGTACACGCTTTCCATTTCGATATCGGGCTGATTCTGTTCGATGGGATTTTGACCTTCCTCAGTTTTGGTGGAATCCTCTGGACTGAACGCCTCGGCGCCCCTAGCCCCCTGCTAGGGATGGCGGCAGGGCAGGTCATTTTCTTAGGCGTTATCATCGCCGCGGCCATCTATACGTCGCATCTCTTTAGAAAAAAGGACCGGGCAGCTCAGCGCACGATGAATGCACTCAGGACCACGGTCGCCTTTCTAGAAGACATTAATGCTTTGGCGCCCGCTTTGAGCAACGCTGAATTACAGCAAGAGTTAATGAGCCGACTCAGTGATGTCTTAAAACAGCTTGGTGTCTTTTCGCGCCTGTGGATTGTCAACACGGCATGGAAGACCTTGCAGGGCATGGGAGAACATCCGGCCTTAAGGCCGGGGTCGCCCCACCACCTTCCCACGGTCGCCTGTCCCGCCTTTGCGCTTCGGAAACCCTTTAAATTCCAGCAGGGACAGACCCATCCCTGCCCCAGTGAGCAGTTTGCTTACGCTAAGCATCTCTGTCTACCGGTCGCTAACGACCAAGAGTGTTTCGGCGTTCTCTTTCTGGCCTCGTATGCGAAAGCGGCTTGGGATCCGGAAGACTTACACCTGTTCGAAATGCTCGCTCAAGCCATTGCGCTCACTTTGCATCGGCGTGGAATCTTTGAAAAACTGCAGGAAAAAATAGGCGAACTCAAATTTTCTTTCGAGGTGGGCGCGACCGGCCTCGCGACTTTTGTGGGCTCGACCCAAAGCATCGACCAAACTACGATTCATATTCTAGACGGTGTGCTCTCCATACTGAAAGTAGATCGCGCCTCTCTGATGCTTTGGGACTCTGACGAGAAGGCCCTCCGCACGCAATGGGTCCGCGGGGGGAACTTTCGGGTGGAAAGCCCGATTCGACTTGCCATGGGTGAAGGGATGGCCGGGTGGGCCTTAAAAACGGGCGAACCTTACTGGGCCGAATACGCCATGACCGATCCTCATTATCTGGCCAGCGCCCAGCCGATCCAAGCGTTGCTTTGTGTTCCCGTGTTTACGATGGAAGGCAAACCCTTAGGCGTCATTAACGCTGTAACGACTCAGACCCCGCGAGCCTTTCAGACGCGCGAGATCGAATTCCTGAAGTGGTTCGCCCAACAAGCGGCACTCGCCATTGAGAACGCTCAGCTCCACCATCGCAATCGCGCCAACATCGATCAACTCAGCGACCTCAATAAGATGAAATCGCATTTTCTCTCGTTGGTTAGTCATGATCTTCGCGGCCCGCTGACGGGAGTGCGAGGATTTTGTGAAGTCCTTCGCCTGGGTCGGACGGGGCCGCTCAATAAACAGCAAAACGAGCTGTTAGACCAATTAGAGCGGCAAGTGAATTTGCAGGAGCGCATGGTAGATGATTTGCTCGATTTCGCGCGTATGGAAAAGGGGAAACTATCCATTCATCCTGTTCCAACCGATTTAGCCGCTCTTTTGAGGGAGGAAGTTGAAAAGTCGTTACCGGAGGCGCTCGACCGCCGGGTGGCACTTCATGTTTCCTTAAGCAATTTAAAATCGATGCCTCCCATTATTTTAGATGACGACCGAATTCGCCAAGTGGTTTGGAACTTAATACACAACGCGTTGAAGTTCACGCCGGAGGAAGGGCGCGTGGTGGTCAGGGCGGGATGGTTTAGCGACGATACGGTCACGATTGAAATCGAAGATTCGGGGGTGGGTCTTTCCCCGGAAACGCAAGACCACGTATTCGAAAAGTTTTTTCAGATCTCGCCCGGAGGTTCAAAAGGGGCTCAAGGGCTTGGTTTGGGACTCGCCATCTGCAAAGAGATCGTGCTGGCGCACCAGGGAACGATTCGCGCGCAGTCTCCTGGCTTAGGCCAGGGAAGCAATTTCTCGTTTACACTCCCTCTTCGAAAAGCCTCCCCATTGACTGTTGTGGACGCGCAAGCCGCGTAGTCTCGCTGACGGCGCAATTCTTGACTTCGCCTTTCTAGAAACTATAATGGTTCGGTGCGATTTTTCCGTCTTATTGTGGTGGCGATTGCAGCTGGCGTGGTCCTTTCGGGCTGTGAATCCGACCCGCTCCCGACCGCAGGTTCGGCTTCCCAAGTAGGACCTTTGGTTCATCCACAAAAAAGAGGCACACGGAGTGATTCGCCTCAAAAATCAGATCTTCAAATAAAGTCCTTACTATAAGGAGGTTGAGATGCTGGCTCGTTTTCGTCCCGCATTAGCCGAACTCATTGGAACATTCGTTTTTTTCTTTATAGGGGCTGGCGCAATTATCACGGATAGCTACACCCACGGAGCCGTTGGACTCTTAGGCATCGCTCTGGCGCATGGTCTGATTCTATCCATACTCGTATCCGCTTTTGGTGCTATTTCGGGAGGACATTTTAATCCGGCGGTGTCATTCGGCTTATGGATCGCGAAGAAAATCACGACTCCCACTTTGGTTTTTTATGTGATTGCGCAACTCCTGGGAGGCGTATTGGCTGGACTTGCGTTGCGCGGAATTTATCCTGTCAGCGCCTGGGTGCCGGTGCATTTGGGAACTCCGGGTCTGGCTGTAGGTCTTTCCCCGATTGTAGGCCTTGTCGTAGAGCTGCTTCTGACATTCTTCCTGATGCTCTCCGTTCTAGGAACAGCGGTCGACCCGATGGCGCCGAAGATCGGCGGGTTTGGAATCGGACTGACGGTCGCCGTCGATATTTTGGTGGGTGGGCCTCTTACGGGTGCGGCAATGAACCCCGCCCGAGTTTTTGGCCCAGGCCTAGCCGCCGGTTTCTGGGACAACCATTGGATCTACTGGGTCGGCCCCTGCGCCGGAGCCGCCCTGGCCTCCTGGATTTACACACGTTTCATCTCAGAAACCATATAACTTTCGCCCGGTTAGCTCAGTGGTAGAGCGTTTCCTTGACATGGAAAAGGCCGTGGGTTCAATCCCCTCACCGGGCACCACTTTGGATCAAATCAGAAATCAGATTTCAGAGAGCAGAACACCCTAATATCGTAATGGATCAAACCCTACCGGCTGCACCAACTTCTCAAGACTATTTGGATCGTCTACGCCATTCTGCGACGCATGTGATGGCTCAGGCCGTTCAAGACCTTTTTCCTGGCACAAAACTGACGATTGGACCTCCAGTCGAAGACGGGTTTTATTACGACTTCGATAGTGAGCACCGGTTTGTCCCGGAAGATTTGGAAAAAATCGAGACCCGCATGCAAGAAATCGTCAAAGGGAACCACAGCTTTTCGATGAGCACGCACACAAGCGATGAGGCGCGGGACTTTTGGGGGAAGCGGGGGGAAAAGTACAAGGTCGAAATCATCAACGACATCAATCAACCCACCGTCACCTACTGTTCTCACGACACATTTGTCGATCTGTGCCGAGGGCACCATGTCGACACAACAAAAGAAATTCGCCATTTCAAGCTTCTCAAAATTGCCGGATCGTATTGGCGCGGCGATGAGAAACGCGAACAACTGCAGCGCATCTATGGAACCGCCTGGCCTACGAAAGACGAGCTCTATAAATACTTAGCTCGCTTGGAGGAAGCCAAGAAACGGGACCATCGCGAATTGGGTCCCCGATTAGGCCTTTTTGAAATTCTACCGGACAGCACCGGTCCCGGCCTTATTTTTTGGCTCCCTAAGGGCGCTACATTGCGCCACCTCATCGAGGAATACCTTCGGGAACTCCTAGAGAAGAACGACTACAAATTCGTGATCACGCCTCACATTGCGCGCGCTGAAATTTGGAAAACGAGCGGCCATTGGGATTTCTACCGTGAAAATATGTTCAGCCCGATGGTCGTGGATGATCAAGAATACCTCCTGAAGCCAATGAACTGCCCGGGTCATATTCAGGTCTACAAACATGATCTGCATTCCTACCGAGATTTACCCGTGCGCATCACCGAGATGGGTACTGTCTATCGCTATGAGCGCAGCGGCGTTATGCATGGACTTTTGCGCGTACGCGGCTTCACTCAAGATGATGCACACATCTTTTGTCGACCGGACCAAATTGGCTCAGAGGTTGAAAAGATTATCGATCTCACGCTCGAAGTACTGAAGACTTTCGGTTTCCACGAGTACTCCGTTTCGCTCTCGACGCGCCCAGAGAAATACGTGGGAGCGATCGAAAACTGGGATCGAGCCGAAAAGGCGTTGGCTCAGGCTTTAGAAAGCAAAGGTTTGAAAAGCGATATCGACGCTGGCGGAGGAGCGTTTTACGGACCTAAGATTGACCTTAAAATTCGCGATTCTCTGGGCCGCTATTGGCAATGCTCAACGGTCCAGGTGGACTTCAACTTGCCCGAGCGTTTTGACGTCTCGTTCCGCGGTGAAACGGGCAAAGAAGAGCGTGCGATCATGGTACACCGGGCTTTGTTGGGTTCGCTGGAGCGTTTTATTGGCATCTTGATCGAGCAGTACGCCGGCGCGTTCCCGGTCTGGCTGGCCCCCGTGCAAGTGAGAATTCTGACTATCACCGATCGTCAAAACGCATTCGCTGAAGGAGTTCTTAGCGATCTGAAAGCGCGTGGCTTTCGCGCGGAAGTCGACCTTGAGAACGACAAGATCGGCGCCAAAATCCGAAAGGGAACCTTAGAAAAAATTCCCTACCTTCTCGTCGTCGGAGACCGCGAAATGCAGGAGGGGAAAGTCGCTGCCCGAAAGTACCCCGGGGAGAATTTGCCACCCATGTTGAGGACCGAATTTATTGAGCGGCTGGAAAGCGAAGTCAAATCGCCCTCAATTTGACAGCTCATCGTCTATTTCATAGGATTTCGCTTCTGTTGCCGACAATACTTAGGAGGTTACCGCCACATAGCTAAGACACAGGAAGCACGCATCAACCAGCAGATTCGGGCAAGGGACATTCGTTTAATCGACGTAGACGGAACCCAATTAGGCATTAAATCCATCGAAGAAGCTCTCACGTTGGCGCAAAATCGAGGGCTCGATCTTGTTGAAATCGCCGCCCAGAATAACCCGCCGGTATGCAAGCTAACAGACTTCTCTAAGTATCGGTACGAACGCGAGAAGAAGCTGAAAGAAGCCCGGAAAAAGCACAAGGGCGGCCAAGTCAAAGAGTTGCGCATTCGTCCGAAGATTGGCTTTCACGATTTAGACATTAAAATCAACCATATGCGCGAGTTCATCGAAGAGCGCGACAAAGTGCGCTTGACGATCGTGTTCCGCGGACGCGAGATGGAGCACCAGGATCTCGGCCGAGCGCTTTTAAACCGGGTTAAAGAGCGAATTGCCGATGTGGCCATTTTAGAACAGGACGCTCAACTTGAAGGCAACCGAATGAGTCTTTTATTTGCCCCAAAGAAGTGACCGCAGGTCATCCCCCACCGTCTTTTACAGGGATCCATCGATGGGTTCCCGTTGACGACATTCGGGGATGACGAAAGAGGAATATGCCAAAGATTAAAAGTCATCGAGGCGCCGGCAAGCGCTTTATCATTACCGGGACCGGCAAAGTGAAACATAAGAAGCCCGGACTTCGTCACCTGCTCATTGGCATGTCTTCCAATCGCGGGCGCCGAATGCGAAAAGCGCACTACCTCAATAAGGTGGACAGCGCTGTGATTAAGACGCTTCTTCCTTACTCGTAAATCTAATACAGGACTAAATTTATGGCACGCGTCAAAAGTGGAGTCACAACCCGGCAGCGCAAAAAGAAGACCTTTCGTATCGCGAAGGGCTCTTACTTCTCGAAACGTAGCCGCTGGCGCCAAGTCGTACAGCAAGTTGAGCGCTCTCTGCGCTTCGCTTATGTGGGGCGGAAAGATCGCAAGGGCGACTTTCGGTCCCTCTGGATCCAACGTATTAACGCAGCGGCCCGACTCAACGATCTCTCCTACAGTCGGCTGATGTTTGGGCTCAAGAAGGCGGGAATCACGCTCGACCGCAAAATGTTAGCCGAACTCGCTGTCGTGGATGCCGGCGCCTTCAAACAATTGACGGACCAAGCCAAGGCCGCCGCTAACGCCTAACCGGCTCCGAGTTGTGCTTTTCCGAAGGCTCTGCCCAACCGCAGAGCCTTTTTTTTACAATAGGCCAGAGCTTTACGAACACATTTCAATGAGGAACTGAATGAGTCAGTTGCCGGATGCGAAATCGCTCGAACAGGAGTACCAGTCCATTATCGAGGGAGTTCAGACCGTAGAAAGCGCCACGCAGGCACGCGTGAAACTCCTCGGCCGCAAGGGCCTTCTTACGGAAGTCCTGAAACAGCTGGGGTCGGCCTCTCTTGAAGAAAAAAAGACTTTCGGCCCCGCATACAATTCGCTTAAAAACCGTCTCGAGCAGCAGCTCAGTGAAATTGAGCGTCGAATGGGCGGGGCCGAACGAGCCAAAGAGTTAGACAAAGACACTTTCGACATCACGTTGCCGGGGTCGCCGTATCTCCGCGGCCATTTCCATCCTCTCTCCCAAGTGACGGATTCGCTCGTCTCCATTTTCCGCTCCCTCGGCTTTGTCTGCGCTGACGGACCCGAGATCGAAAGTGAGTTCTATAACTTTGACGCGCTAAACATTCCGAAAGACCACCCGGCGCGGGACATGCACGACACCTTTTATCTCGATGTGGCTCATGAACAACTGGCGCTTCCCCACCTGAGTGATTTTCAGTCGGGCAATGACCCGATTATTCTGCGCACTCACACGTCGCCTGTGCAGGTCCATGTGATGCAGAAATATCCTCCGCCAATCGCCATTGTGGTTCCGGGTCGCGTCTATCGGCACGAGGCTCAAGATGCCACACACTCGGCCGTCTTCCACCAAATGGAAGGCTTGGTCGTCGATGAAAATCTTTCTTTTGCCGACCTGAAAGGCACCTTATCGCGCTTTGCGCAACAGTTTTTTGCGCCCACGGTGAAAACCCGCTTTAAACCCTCGTTTTTTCCTTTCACGGAACCCTCCGCGCAGATGGATGTCTCCTGCTGGCAATGCAGCGGGGGAGGGTGTCCCAAGTGCAAGCAAACGGGATGGATCGAGTTGCTCGGCGCAGGCATGGTGCACCCCAATGTCTTCAAGGCGGTAGACATTGATCCCGATAAATACACCGGCTTTGCTTTCGGAATGGGCATTGA
>JBBSDO010000095.1:0-10088 GCA_038241515.1 Elusimicrobiota bacterium
CATGCCCTGTGCGGCGTAGGCCGCGCCGAGGTATTGATAGGCCTGCCAAAATTTCGGCTCCGATTGAATGGCAAAGTGAAAATTCTGAACGGCTTCGCTGTAGCGGGCTTCGTCGTACATGCCAGCCCCTGCCTGGAAGTGGACTTGCGCTTGCGCCGGGTCGGACGGAGCGCTCGGGATTTCCGTTTTAGGCCCGGTCACGGAAGTAAAATTCAGCGGTTCGCTATCGTCGGCGGCTTCTTCACCTTCCAAGATCCCTGTCTTGCGCTTCTTACGAATCGAAATTTTGCCTTCCTTTTCCAACTTGGTGACGAGGTCCATCAGGCCCTTTCGCTCTTCTTCAACCTGTTCGGGAGTTAAAGGCCTTCCATAATCCATCGATTCCTTCAAAAGCGCAGCCGCCCCGGCGGACATATTAACGAAAAACTTGTTGAGGTATTCCGGAGAGGCGCCGCGCAAGGCGCGACTTAAGGACTCCGTGCCAACTTCGCGGACAATACCCTGAATCGCTTGATCAGGGAACTTCAAGAGATCTTCGAAAAGCACGACTTCTTCGCGTACGCGTTCGTAGAGCTGAGGTTTTTCGTTTCGCAAGTAGTCCAGAATATTTTCGCGCGTGGCTTTGTCGGCCTCGTTGAGGATCTTTAGCAGGTTTTCAATTCCTCCGAGCACAAAATCGATTTTCTTTTTAACGTATTCATCAATAGACATCACTTGTTCAAGAGAGGTTTGGCGAATGGTGGCCGTCTCGACAGCCACCCGGGCCTGAAGTTCCGGCGGCATGGATGCGAAAACTTCTTTCGCAAACTCCGGCTTAAGGTAGGAGAGGACGAGGGCGATAATCCAGGGTTCTTCTTTTCTAAGCAAATAGGCCAACCCTTTCAAATTCTGCTCTCCGACATAGGTGAAAGGCTCGAACTTCTTCATTTTTTCTTCCTCCTCCTTCTCTTCTTCCGTCTTTTCTGGATCCACCCCTTCTCCGTCTCCTTCGCCGCCTCCTCCCCCTGCATTCTCGCCTTCCCCATCTTGCTCTTCGGCACTTTCGCTTTCGCTCTCTTCTTTTAGCTGCGTGGTTTGTTCAATCTTCTGCGTCTTATCCTCAAGCGCGCGATTGAGCCGACGAAAGAAGCTCGCCAATGGGCCCCACAGGAATAGGAGAACCCAGAGCGCCAGAGCTAAGGGAATGATCCACTTCGGAGTCCAGATCTGCTGCCAGGCCGTTTCGGTAAAGGAGGTGGGCGTGAAAACCAGTTGATTCTCCTGTACTTTGAGCAACGCGATGATCGCCTGTTTGACAGCCAGCAATTTGTCGGTCTGCACTTTTTTGTCGTAGAGAATTGTCACCAAAAGTTTTTTGATCGTCGTGCGCATCTCGACGCGCTTCTGAGACATCACCCCGGACGAGCCCTTTTCTTCGCCACCACGATCTTCTTGCTCGGCCACGAGAGACCCGACCGATTTCGGCATCGGAACGCCTGGGACGAGGACCCTTGACTGGGGAGAGGGTTGGGTATCTTTACCGCCATCCTCCCCATCGTTCTTCTTCTTGTCATTCTTCTTTTTGCCCAATTCCATATCCATCGTGCGGCTTTGTAGGTCCATTTCCACGTCCACGATAACCACGGCTTTGCCGGGCCCAAGGATTTTGTCGAGGATGTTTTCCTGAAGATACTGCGTCTTTTCGCGCTCAAATCTAGATTCTTGATCGAGAAGCGTCATGTCAGGCGCGTTGGATTGAGGAGCTGGCGATGCTCCAAACGCCAACCCAAAAAGCAAAACGCACATCAGTAAGCTCAACAGTCCTAAGGTGTTCGTAAACGGTAAACATCGCCTGGCTATTGCGTTTTGCGTTATCTGGTTTGCGTTTTGAGTTACCGTGTCTTTCATTCCGGGACAAGTCTATACCTGGAACTGGGACCTTGCAATGCTGTAACGAAACTTTTACAGGCATCGATTTGATTCATTTTTCAATATGTTCTATATATTAGGCCTATGCGAAAGACATTGAATTTTAGATACGGAGTTACTAGGATAGCGGCGATGTATCTTTTGCTCCTAGGATTGGCAGCAGGGCGATTAGGCGCCGCGCCGTCGGAAGCCTTTTTTCCGCTCACCAAGGGCGCCAGCTGGGTTTATGACACGCTCAACAAAAAGAAGAATGATCGTTTTGATATGAAAGTCGTTGTGGAAGGGCCATGGAAAACGGACGACGCTGAGGGCATGATCATGACCCAAAAAGATCATCGCGGACAGATGCGGGAATTCTTGATTCAGAATGAAAAGGGAATTTTCATTAAGAAACTCGGTTTAAGTAAGAGCCTAACGCCGGAGATCAATACACGGTTCACCCCTCCGGTCCCACGCGTGATTTTTCCGTTAGAACCGGGAACGAAAGTTCATTGGGAAGGGCGTCTTAAAGTAGCGACTGTCGACAAACCCATCATTTTCGATGGAGAAGTAACGGGCTGGGAGGATGTGGATGTCCCCGCGGGCCACTTCCACTGCATGAAATTGCACTACCACGAAAAACGCGGAACAGACATTATTGATGAAGACGCTTGGTATGCGGAAGGAGTTGGGCAAGTAAAGTACGCGGGCGGTCAGTACGTGAAGGAACTCAAAAGCTACAGAATCAAGTAGGTCCTGGGTCCGAGTTGCGATGGCCGACTGACCCTACTAGGAACTCGGCCCTCGGCCTTTTTTTCTTACATCTGTTCCACGGCCCGGATCTCCGGTACATCCTCTAAAATCAAACGTTGGACGCCTAATTTCATGGTCATGGGCGACAAGCTACATGTTTCACAATGGCCACGCAGCTGCACCACCGCCACACCCTCGGGCGTAACGTCGATCAGGTCGGCGTCCCCGCCATCCATCTGAATGGCGGGACGGATCTTGTCCAAAGCGGCTTCTACCCGCTCTTTTAGCTTGACAATCTCGTCGGGAGAGTAGTTTTGAGGTTCTTGCGTTTGTGGGGGTTGATCATTCATAAACGTCGAATGGAATTTAACATTAGCCTCTAGCCGTATTTGTACGCCACCCCAAATCCGCCTCGCGGAGGGTGCCACTCAATATTGTCATACGGACAAAGCATACGCGCCGCACCACACTCGATGCAGTTCTCATACGAAACAATCAACTTTTTCTGCGCTTCGTCCCAAGTATAAACTCCCGCCGGGCACCCTGTCACGCAGGGCTTGTTCGGACATTGAAGACAGGTCTTGTTATCTAATATCTTGATGTGGGTCTGGTGATCGTTTTTATAGGTCAGGAGGCCCAGTTTGTCTTCTAAAGTCATTGGTTTTTGTTCATCGGCCATAGATTTTTCTCCTTACCCTATCGCGTGTCGAAGGCTCAGCATATCCTTAAACATACGGAAGAAGCCTCGATCACGGCGTATGCGACGAATAATTCGCTTTTGATGATCCCGCTTGGGGACGCTGTCCACGAGAAAATATTCGTGCGCCGCGTCGCAGACTAAACGCGGATAGATCGTTAAAATATCGCGATTCTTCCTCACTTTGTCCTCTATATCCTTGTGATCGTCCATGTCTTTGAGGACGAAAGATTCCTCTAACTTGGTTCGATACAGAGAGAGCGAGCGCGAGGAGTAGTTCCCTTTCTTTTTAGCCTCAATCACCGTTTCTCCCGCCATGCGACCCGCCGCCATGGCCAGATTGGAACCCTCCCTGTGCGTAGGATTGATCATTTGTGCCGCGTCGCCGGCCACGAGCATGCCGTCCGTATACAACGTCGGCATCGAGTTATAGCCGCCTTCAGGAATAAGGTGAGCCGAGTACTCCACGGATTTCGATCCGGCAATGTAGCGCCTCACGAGGGGATGGCGCTTCAGTTCTTCGAGTAAATCGTAGGGCTTTATATTGGTGCGTTGAAAATCATCTAAAGCGCATCCAATTCCGAGAGCGAGTGTGTCCTTGTTCGTGTACAAGAACGCGTAGCCGAGCATTCCTTTGGTGATGTCGCCCAGCATTTCGGTCGTGCTCCCTTGATCGCCTTCGAGACAAAAGCGATCTTCAATCTTTTCACGAGGAAGAGAAAGGACTTCTTTGACACCGAGGGCTACCTCATGGGGCTTCCACTCGCGAGTCAGACCCGCCTTTTGCGCCAAAATCGAATTTACGCCATCGCAAGCTATAACGACGTCGGCAAGGAGTTCGTCTCCTTCAGTGGTCTTTATTCCGACGACAGAACCATTTTTTTTAATGAGGTCGCTCACCATGACCCCCGTGATCAAGGTGACGCCAGCCTCTTCGGCCTTCTTTGCGAACCATTTATCAAATTCGACGCGAATGATGGTGTAGCAATTCGCGGGCGTCGTGTCGTACTCGGACGATTTATAGCCGATTTGGATACCCGATTTCTCGGTTAAAATGAAGACCCGTTCATCCGTGATCGCTCGCTCGAGCGGACAGTCCCTCCAAAATTCAGGGACGATGTCCTGAAGCATTTTCGAGTAAAGAACGGCGCCTTGCACATTCTTTGCTCCGGCATATTCCCCCCGCTCAAGCAGAGCCACGTTGAGCCCGGCGCGAGCCATGGTGATTGCCGCAGAAACCCCCGCAGGGCCGGCTCCTACAATGATGCTATCGAATTTATCGTCTGCCATATATCATTTAGTCCTAACAGCTAAGAAACGTGTACGCAACAAAATAATTCCCTCAAAATGAAGAGGGGCGGTCACTCCGAAGCAAGAGTGAGCGCCCCTCCATGCTAGCAAACCTGTAAAGCAGTCCGGCCTACGGCTTACTGGACCTCGTAGAGCTCGCGATAGCGATCGGCGTGGGCCGTCTTGAAGTCAGCCAATAACTTCCGTCGGTGCGTCGCCCAAGCTTCGGCATTGGCTCCAGTCTTCCGGTGGGTCGAGTCGTAGCGCAAAAACTCCCAAATTTTACGTCCGTCCGCCGGTTGAATATTACATCCCGGCTTCGACATCATCTTTTTCACGTAGCGCTCCCACACCCCCGGACCCGAAGCCGTTTTTCCTTCGATCTGCCATACAAGCTTATCTTTGAACCATTCGGGATGGCTGGATTTCCATCCCGCCACCTTGGCTCCTTCTTGCTCTTTGGCTCCATCCGGCTCTACAAACTGAGAATTCAGGGGCCGCGACGCCGTGTGGCATCTTTGGCAAGCAAAATTAGGTGTTTGGAGGTATTTCTTGTAGGTCTCTTGCAACTCCTGAGGATAAGACGAAACGTCGATTGTGCTGGGTCCGAAATCATTGGCATAGGGATTCTTTAGTGCTTTTGCACGCTCCGCTTCATAGGCGGCGTCCTCCGCCCTCACCGCCAAGGAAGCGG
Organism: Elusimicrobiota bacterium; assembly: GCA_038241515.1. Classification (GTDB taxonomy): domain Bacteria; phylum Elusimicrobiota; class Elusimicrobia; order 2-01-FULL-59-12; family 2-01-FULL-59-12; genus JBBSDO01. The sequence goes on from JBBSDO010000095.1 coordinate 5,322, forward strand.
CACCGAGTAATAAAGTAATGGCCCAAAATCGTGCGAATAACTTCATACCTTTCTCCTTTTAGTCCTTAAAATTCTGCCTGTTTTTCGGCGATGCTAAAGAGGTAGTCCATCAGGGCTTCCATCTCTTTCGGGCTTATTTTATCTTTCCACGCTGGCATGTACAACGGAGGGGTGGGGCCTTTCTCGTTTTCCTTATTTACAACCGCCACTCCGTACTGAAGCTTCTTGAGCAGTTCGGGACGAGTGTAGTTCCCGATAACCTTTGTCAATGTGGGCTCGAGTCCGCCGCCCTGATAATTAAAATTGTGGCGCCCTCCCTTTCCACCTAGACCATGGCACCCCGCACAACCGTACTTGTTGAATACCCATTTGCCCGCGTCGACACGGGACTCAAAACGCATTTCGTCGAAGAGGGGTTCTTTCGGACCGTCCACGTAAAAAGCGTGAGGGATGGAAGCCGATTGGGCTGAAAGAATATAAGTGGTCAAAGCTTTAGCATCCTCGGCGCTCAACTCGAGACCGGCTTCGGGATGAGCGGGAGAAGGTATGGAAAAGTTGACCATGCCTGAGGGCGCAATGGGTTCGGTATTGACTTTGGCTTCTGGATCTCCCGGATTCAATTCCCATGGATCCTTCAAGAAATGGAGCTGAATCCAATTGAGCAGCGTCCGATCTTCTTCTTCAAGCCCGGTATGTGAGAAGTCGATTCGGGTAAGGGGCTTGTTGGCTGTCTCTTCGGCGAGATCGACACTGATCGGACCGCCTTGTCCATGCCACTGGTGGCAACCCATGCAGCCGTGAGTGTCCATCAATGCTTTACCTTTTGTGGCTGTCTCAGCCCCATGCAGGCTTTCGAAATTGGCGTGGCATTTCACGCAAGAGGCTTGGAGATAGGGCTGCGTAAGCATTGGACGTTCCCAATGCTCAGCGGGATGCCAGTCGTATTTCTTTCGCCAAAGGTCCCTTTGAGCGTCATCCTTCGGAGCATGGCCGGCTCCCACAAAATCGGTCGCTAAACCTTGTCCACCATGACAGACCGTACATCCATATTTTTCAACCGGATGGCTCTTCAAGAAATCTCCGGGATGCGACTTGTAGGGATTCTCGGTGAATTTATTCTCGAGAAGCGGCGTGGCAATAGGATCCATTCCTTGATGGCAGGTAATGCATCGGTCCACTTGACCCAGATCCGTGGCTAGTATCTGTTTTATTTCAATGGGGCGACTTTCAATCGACTTGCGTACCTCACCTTTCTCCTCAGCAGCTTGCATGTGACGGTATTCGCGGGGATATTTCATCCAAGGTCGAAAGGTGTCGCGCACAATGGCGACGAGAAGCAACGCGAAGAGGACGACGTTACCCCAGACAAAAATCTTTTTAAGCATGAAGGTTTCCAGCCATGGCGCTAAATATTGAAATTTACCTGGGGGATCGTCAGGATATATTTGATGTGGAAGCCCAGCCTAATCCCGATCTTCATTAAGACGCCCAGCATTAACAAGACTAAGACCATCGCCGTGACATATCGAATGTGATCCTGAGTGGACAGATGCTTGCGCGGGACAAGTACTCCAAAGACGTAATAAATGTAGCCGAAGACGAATAGCCAGGCCATTTGATCCCAACCTATATGCATGCAAATCTTGGATAGCGCCACGATCCCGAGCATCGCTAGTAAGCCCGTCCTCAGCGCCGACTTCCATTGAAAATCAGGTTTGGAGAGCTTAGGCAAAACCATTCCGACCACAAAATAAATGCCGACCAGTGCCAGCCCCGCAGGAATGGGCAAACTCCAGGTGTGGGGTGGGGGCGCCTTATGAATAAGCCAGCTCTCCCAGGGCCAATAGATATCCCAGTTTGGCCCGCGTAAGAAACTCCCAATGAATATCAGACTAAACCACATACCCACGCCGAAAAGAAAATACGTCATCGCGGCTGGCCGTTCTCGGAATGCATATCGGCCCACGCCTTTTTGCTTATCGGGATCTAGGAAGGGAATGGCCATTAGGCCGACCATGATTAAAGTGGGTAGCACCACACCCGCTATCCACGGATCAAAATAGACCAAGAGCTCCTGTAAACCTGTAAAGTACCAAGGCGCCTTCGAGGGGTTCGGTGTTACGGTAGGGTTAGCCATTTCCTCAAGTGGCGCTTTCATCAGCAGTGACCAGCCAGAGACGAAAATCAAGCACAGAAGTGCAGCCACATATTCGCGAACTATGAGATGAGGCCACGTGTCCACCTTATCGTGGGGCAGTTCCTCGGGTTTAATGATGGGTCCCGAAAAGGTGTCTTTGCGAACGCGCCAAAAATGCACGATCATCAAGGCCCCGGCGACGAGTGGGACTAATACGCAGTGCAGAACGTAAAAGCGTAGAAGGGTATTGGCGCCGACTGCTTTTCCTCCTAGAAGAACAAAACGCACATCGTTCGATCGACCCAGCATGGCAAAGGGACCCTCCGCACCCAACATCGGTGAAGCAGCCGCCATGTTGGTACCCACCGTGACGGCCCACAGAGCGAGTTGATCCCAAGGCAAAAGATAGCCCGTGAAAGAGAGGAGTAGCGTCAGAACAAGGAGCACGACACCGATAATCCAGTTGAATTCTCGAGGGGATTTATAGGACCCTGTCAAAAATACGCGAATCATATGAAGGATCACGATCAGGACCATCGCGTGGGCCGACCACCGGTGCATGGCTCGGATGAAGCTTCCTAGACTGACGGCATATTCCAGATCCTTCATATCTCGGTAAGCCAAGTCGACGGCAGGGCGGTAATAGAACATCAGGAGAACGCCTGTGACGGTCAAAATAAGGAAAAGAAAAAATGAAAGTCCACCCAAGCCGAAGGTATAGGTCCATTTCAGGCCATGTTTGCGAACGCGCGACGGCTGCAAGTGCAGCCATACATTGCCCAAAATATGCTGGGCGCGGTCACGCGGAGTGTCTTTCCAAACCCCGCCCCTGAACATAGAGCGCCAGATCTGGGAGTCGATAATTTTCTTTTTGATTTCTTCAGGTTTCGGGATCGGAGGCAACTGGAAAGGCAATTTCATAATGAACTAGGCTTTCGCTGTCGCAGAGGAATTCCCGGCAAAAGCTACAAAGAACTGAGATTTTTCCCGGAGTACGAGTCGATTTTCCAAAATACTTTTATCCACTAGAAGTTCGCCTGAGGGTAGCAGACGAATCGCGCAGCGGTACATGGGTTTCGGAGCTGGCCCTGCGATAACGTCCCCCTGGGGAGTGTAGTTCGACCCATGGCAAGGACACCGAAAGCGGTTTTCTGCCTGAAACCAGTTCGGGGTGCACCCCAAGTGGGTGCAGCGTGCCCAGATCGCATAGATGCCCTGATCATTGCGCACAATCCACACGCGTTGCGCTTTTGTCCAGCGGGTCGACACTCCTTGTGAGTAGTCTTCAGGTTTCCCTGCTTTGAAGGTCTCTGGGGGTTCATAAAGAACATTCGGAAAGATAAACCGAAGGGTGGCTCCAGCGCTGGCCGCCAGAAAAGCCAAAAAAGCGCCCCATCCTAACTTCAGGAAGGAGCGTCGCGAGATTTCTTGATTTGCTGGTGCGTTTTGTGCAGTTGTTTCAGCCATTCCACTAGGCGCCAAGTCTTGTAATTGTGGTGCTCAGTCTACTCAATTCGCGAAGCAGCGTCAAGAAATCGGATGGAGATAAAATTTGAACGAGCTAACAACGTAAGGGGCTCGAAAGTCTCACGGGTTAGCGTCGAGAAACTGATCGCCGCGCATGTAACCGGACTCCGTAAACTTGTGTCTAACGGGGAGAACAATAGAAACGTCGATTCTCTTTATTACCTATTAAATAAAATGCAAACTCTTGCTGACGAATCTTCCTCAACCATCGAGATGCTGGCCCCTGAAAAGCGCAGATCTTCAAGATCCAAGTGTCCCTCGGAGGCCACTATTGAGGTGGGCCGTTGGCCTCGTCATCGGTCCGTGCGGGCCCGCGTCCGAGATGTTAGCGCACTCGGCGCTTCCGTAGAACTGGAAGGGGGCGAGTCGCTCGATACCAACCAAGTCATCACAATGACATGGACGATCCCTGCCGCACTGGGCTTTTCACCCCAATCGGAAACCCGAGCTATCGAAGGAACATTGGTGTGGACCACTCCCGAATTGATCGCTCCCTCGACCTACGGCATTCGTTTTCGGCATCCCATTGATGAAGAGATGGGCGAAGGCGCACACCGCGTCCATAAATTGGTGGTCGCCTCAATTGCGACCTTAATCGCCATCGCGATCGCCATTCTTAAGATTCGTAATGTGCTTTCCTTTTGGTATGAGCCCTTTTTCCAGGCGTACAGTATTCTGGCGGCTGCTTTTGTACTTTCGCGGTTCGCCATTTCGATGTTTTATCGAGAACCGAAGGACCGGGGATACCTCCCTTCCATTTCAGTGATTGTCGCCGCGAAAGACGAACAAGACCATATTGGGGAGACCGTCCATTGCTGTTTCCAGTCGCGCTATCCACGCGACCGCATGGAAGTTCTTGTCGTTGACGACGGTTCCACCGACAAGACGTGGGAGAATTTAAAGTCCCTAGAAGTGCAATACCCCCAGTTGCGTTTGTACCGCTTTGAGAAGAACAAAGGAAAACGCCACGCTATGGGACTGGGGGCTCGAGAGGCTACGGGTGACATTTTAGTTTACGTGGATTCCGACAGTTATGTGGAGCCGGATGGGTTCTATCGAATTGTTCAACCCTTCATAGAAGAGGGAGTGGGAGCGGTGTCCGG
>JBBSDO010000096.1:0-10063 GCA_038241515.1 Elusimicrobiota bacterium
ATCATCATGCTGCTCGACGATTCGCGGCGACCGAGAAGCCCGGCCAGCTATTGGCGGCCCGCAAATTTATTCATTCGAAATGTGAAATGTGAACACAGAAACCGTTCCACGGGGTTAGCAGAAATCCATGTTCAAACGCATTATCAATTACCGCTGGGAAATCAAAAATGGATCCTACTGGAAGTCGGCTTTGGCGCTTCGATGCGGAGGATTGAGAATACGGCCGTCGCGCTTGACCTGCAGAACTTACCCAGTCAGACCCGCATGGCTCGTAACACGACGTTCAGTCTGCTCCTCAGTGCCGGCGTCGACCTTTTCACGAACCCGTGGGTGGGATTGAATCTTGAAATCAGCTGCGGGCAGTACGCGAATACTTTTCACTCGGGCGAGACCTTCGACCTCGCCTTGCCGGCGTGTATGTACCGGACGCTCATGCAGATCAGAATCTAAGTCATTTCCACACTCGGCCTATCAGGCCCAACCAACTAATCCACGTCGTAGGTTAAAATACGGGGCCCAAATTGTCCTTAAGGGATACTTCCCGCAGAACCCTAGATATACCCGAATACATCATGCAGGACTTAGTAGTTAACATACATAGGTTTAAGCAGCTAAATGCACACCGAAAGTAAGAAGGTCGTAGCAAGATGGTCTATGTGAGTCGAGACGAGGCCGACATCTAGCTCCGATGTTACTTTGCTAAAGGCCTATCTATGCTGCACTCGGAAATAAGGTGAGCGAAATCCGAAATTGTTATAGCTATACGATTTATAGGATTTGATCAGGATGTAGAGTAGCGATACTACGATTAGCACTAAGATAATTCGAAGGATGGCATCCTTCCTTTTTTCTCTCCGTTCGTCATTCTCGATTCTTGCTTCCATGTCTGCATTTAGAGGCATCGCCTTGAGTTTTCCGATTTCTGTACGCCGTGGGCGACAGATTAATGTACGCCGCTTTTTTCTTGAAGCGTCGCAATCACTGATTTCACTTTCTCAATCGTCCGATCGGTTTGCTTCGCATCCTCCTTTGCCGCCTTCACAGTAAGATCATCAAAATCAGTCTTCCCATGAAGATCCTGATAGGTCTTTTGCGCCTTCAAAATAAAAATGTCAATCTTTCCGCTAACATCATCAATTGATGTAATTACTTTAGGCGCATTTTCTTGCGAGGATGACTCGAAATATTTCCTCTGGACTTGCAACTCATCTTTCAGATGTTTCATTTCTTCTACATGGGATGGCAATTGTTCTACATATTTCTGGACATCGCTTGAGGATGAACAACACGTCAGAAGTCCACCTAGCATGGTCAACAACACAATCCTTAAGGATTTTTTCAAATTACCCTCCTCGTTGCATATTTATGGATACTCTATAAATATGGGCAGATGCCATGATTATCAAACATATTGGTGACCACCTCAACCTTGGATGAGCGATTTCGAGTTCCATATGCTAGTGCACAATTTTCGGTGCCTGGCAATTTTCGGTGCCTGTGTTCACATTCCACATTTTGAGGGCGGCAAGAGGCGCGAGACCTGCCGTGTCCCCCCCCCAGTTTTCGGCGGATGCCTCGAATCAAGCCATCATCATGCTGCTCGACGATTCGCGGCGACCGAGAAGCCCGGCCAGCTATTGGCGGCCCGCAAATTTATTCATTCGAAATGTGAAATGTGAACACAGATACCGTTCCACAGTTCACCAGGCACCGTTCACACTCACACACTCCGAGCCGAATGCGTGGTCAGTAAGATAATTGCAAGGGATAAACGGTCGCTTAGCAGAAATGGAGACCGCGACTTTTACGGCGTATCCTGGCATTTCACAGCCAACTCAAGCAGCCTTAGACTGAACCTTTTTCGTAGTCCCCCTCTTCTTTAAGGAAATCATCGAACGAAGACCCAACGGCTTTTTTATTTAATTTCATGTCATAACCTCCCGCATACGTTGTCGCGCGATTGCCATTTCGTCTTTAGGTGTCCCTTGAGTCTTCTTGATGAACCCATGGAGCAATACCAAATACCCCTCTGCCATCACAAACAGCACTCTCGCGATTCGATGACTCGGCAAAGCACTACGGAATTCGCTCGAGCATGCGATTTCGAGAAGAATTTAGGCTTTGGCTTCAACCACTTCGAGGCGTTGGGTGATGCTCTTGAGGTCGGTTTGCATGGCGCGAATGACGTCGGTATGGGTACGAACGGCTGATTGAAAGACATCGACACTCTCGGTCAGTTTATCGATCTTTGGTTCAATCCGCTCCACGCGCTCGCGGACGGCGGATAACGATTCGCCAAAGGTATCGAATTTCGAGAGCATTTGCTCCATAAGCACATTCGTTCGGCGGGATTCGTCCAGGAAAGGAAGGGAAGGCTCCTTGGACGGTTTCTTCGGCGAATTCACGAGAGTGATCGTATGAGTTGAGCTTACGATCTGTCAAACGCTCGACGGAATTTCTCAGGTCTCAACTGATACATGTGAGGTCTCGGATCTTTTCGTGTGCAGCATCAATGATCTGACTGCATAGGCCGCCAAAGTTGAACGCTGATACGAAAATATTCGTATCGAGCGTAGCCCGGATCATGCGGCCGGGGGAACCGGCCGTCTCTCCTTGCGTGCTTAATCAAGGGCACCACATCGGATTCTTGCAGATTACGTACCTTGGCTTTTGCCTGGAAACGCGCGACCTTCTCCCAGCGCTTTTCTTGTTGGTAACGTCGCAGGGTTTCGCGGATAAGTTCGCTCATAGTGCGGTGCTCGACTTTCGACAATTTCTCGGTGGAGGCCAATTGCTCAGGAAACATGGAAATAGACACTGTTTTAACGGTTCTCGTAGTTGTTAACAGTCACTATCTATTAATAACAACAGTAGACACCTTCTAAATCTGCTTTTCAAGCACAATCAAACTTCAGCCCGGGATCCCGCAGGCGGAAGCTCAAAATCCTATCGATATGATTGAAAGGTTCGCTGACGTAAGGAGAGTCGTTAGGCGCTTCGAAGGACTAGGAGAGCAGAATTGATTTTCGCCGGCAGGTCCTTCATGCGCGCAACCACGTGCTGCACGAGTGCGATCAAAAAAGGGATGAACATTCCGGGTGCAAAGGCTTGCACTTTGGTATCACCAGAGTGAAGCGCCACAAACATCTTGAACAGAATGCCAACGAGAACTGGAACGGCAACCCCGAAAATCAACAAGCCAGAAAAACGATCGTAAGACCTGAAAAGCAAATTGTGGGTGGTGCCGGGGTTCGGCGCACGTTTGGACTGGAACTGAACTTGGGCCAGCCAGCCGTTGACTTGCGGTACCGAAGGGGGCACAGTCGGATCTCCAGGAGTCTGTAAATACAGATTCTCAGTATTCGGTATCGCGTACAATCTTCGTAAAGGGGCGGTAATGTGTGCCCAATCGAGATTTGAAATGCCCGAATTGGGATCGAGCTTGCTCACAAGCCCTAACACTTTTCTGATGATCGCCGATCTCACGGAGTCATCGTAAATTCCAAACGTTGAAAGTGCTCTCAAGGCTTTGTACCGGCTCCATCGGGAATTTTGACTTCGCAAGTAAACCCAAGCCAGCAGGTTTTCGAAATTTATCGGAACTTGCGGTTGAAAGACATGATCCCGATTCAATTCTCCAACAATCATGTCAATTTCATCCCGTTCTCGGCTCGAAAGCTGGAAACGGTGAGGTGAGGTAGCCGCTCTGACGGTCAGCAAGGCTTCTTCTTGATGAAATCCAGCTGCTTTGAGTTCGCTTAGGCATTGATCAGCCACGCGTTTCGCGGAATCGGACATGGGCACTTCTAGCAATAGAGTTGCGAGGATATCGTCCAGCCAGTCGCTGTTCACTTGCGTGCGTCGAGGCCGCGGAAAAGAACGAAGGTAAGTACGGATCCACTCCTTGTCTCGCAAGGAGAGCCTAGTATATGCGGGTAGCTTCTCAGTCGCCAAAGCGCTGAGCGCGACGACAGCGGCGAGAGCCAGTTTTTCGCTATGTGACTTCGCGAGACTGAAAGTCCCTGGGTTCCGCTTAGAACGCAACTCGCTCTCAATCGACTCGTCATATGGGGAATTGGCAAGCTGTTGAAGATATGGCTCATCGCTTCTCTCAACAGCTCTTGCTAAATCGGCGGCCCGGCGCGGGCTCATGTCCGTCTTTGCGCCCCAGAGGGTGTCTCGCCTGAAAAGGATTTCTTCAAATGCCGAAACCACCCAGTGAGCCTGACCCTTGGGGTGAATCTGCGCAATTTCGTGCCAGATAGCTTGCACAAGAGCAGGATCCCCGCGTCCCTGCTGCAACCGCTCCAGATCGCTACGTGGGGCGAAAATTCGAAAAGTCGGAACCGGAACATCTTGTTCACCCGGAGCCAGCTGTAGACCAAAGACTCGTAATTCCGGAGTTCTTCCCGAAGCGGGAATCAGGTACGGCTCCTCCAATGTGTCCACGCCCACAAATTCCAACTTGTAGCCCCCCACGTTTCCCTGACCGATGGCCTGAAAAACAAGTGCCCATAGTTTGTCCGCTTTGAGCTTAATCTGAAGTACATTGGTCGCGTGTAACTTTTGTAAATTTCTTTGTAGGGCGTTGGCCAAAGACACGCGATCGCGCAAGCCCTCCAAAGACACGGGATGGAGCAAGCCCGAGGTGAACCATCGCTGGCTCATAGAGTGCAACAAACTACGCCCGCCATAATTGAACGACGTCCCAGCCGGCCGCGCGGCGATAGGCTCGGGATGAGACTTTATCAAAGGCAACCGAGCGCGGGTATGCGCTTCGACCTGCCGCAAAGCGGCCTCAGGAGGCCACTCTTCTCCCGGGAGCAAGCTGATGTATTGTTGGGTTGACGCGCCCCCCGTGGAACGGTGAGAGATCCGCAGAAGGATATGATTCGCCTCTTCCGTCATACCCATTGCGGCTTCTGTATCGCCGCCTCCGGTGTAGGCTTTTGCCCCATGATTCGCTACGGCGTCAGAGGCGGCAGAGAAAACTTTATCTGACCCTGTCGCGAAAGGCCGTGCAGAATCTCCGTCAAATTCAAGCAGCCTCGGGTCCAAACCGTCCGTGTGCGTTGTCACGAGCTTACGGTCATTGACTCTTGTTTCGTAAACGCCTACGGGGCCGTTGATCACAATAAGTTTTGCCGCGCGAATTGCCTGCGCTCTTTTTTGTCGCGTCGCCGGACCCTCGTCGAGTGCATACCACCCATTGTCCGGGATATTCACGTTTTTGGTAACGCCAACCCACGTCGGATTTGTTTTGTTATCCGCAACGACGTGATCCTCGGGCAAAACAACGTTGACCCCTTTGTTCGCAGCCGCTTGCAGAAGAGCTATGGCCTTCTCTAAGTACATCTTCTCGACGAATCCGGAAGTCCCCCCCAACTGGAGAGGAACTCCTTGCAGATCGGATCGGGCTTTGAGAAAGGTATAAGACATCAAGCCCCCGATGTGGAGTTGATGACCCTTCCGCATCTTTTGGACGACTTTCTCGAGAAGGACGATCTTATCCTTCACTTTGGATCCAGCAACGATCACCACGACTTTATCCTCTTTCATAGCCCGAGCCGGTTGAAGCGCAGTCGTTTCTCTCACGAAGAGCGGACCGGCAAAGGCCAAACCGGCTTGTAAAGGAATATCCATCAACCGGGTTGATGGAATTTCACCTTCTTCTGCAGTATCGCGTGGGGCGCTGGCAAAGTCGTTTTGCATGACAGCCGCATAGCGAAGCTGACCCTGACGGTCGTATAAAATATTATGGGCTAATTGGCGCCGAGCTCCGGCATCCCCGGCTTCGGCCAAAGAATGCTCGCGGTAGTTCGGTAGAAAGGAAGCTTCGCCCGGCTTAAGGCCGCCAAGATGTTCGTCGATTCCGGATTCGTCTGTCAGACCAGGCACTGAACTCACGGGGATTTCCCTCTTCCAAATCTCCTTATTTATGATCGTGACGATCCTTTCTGTACTTAAAGCCTGTTTTTCGGCACCGGATTTTGGCTTTCGACCAACGTGGGTGATGAAAACGATAGGGATCTGACGAGCAATCGTCTCCAAACCCTGCAGGCCTTCTATAATTTTCGTCCTACCCTTTTCGGTCCCGTCCTTGTTCAACATGTCCATGTTGACCATCACCAGAAGTGGCTTGCGAGTTTGATTCCATAACTCGGCGTAGTCCACTTCATCCGACCGCACGTAGGAAGAGCCGCGCTCTGCAGGCAGGTCCGCGCCCGCGGCGCCACCGCCGGTAGAGAGAGGATCGAATCCCCGCAAGAGATTGGAATCAAGGGAGTGCCTTTCCACCGTCTTTACAAGTGCTCCGAATTGGTCTGCTTTTAGCGCAGCCCCGCCGATTAATCCACCATCTATATTGGGCTGGCGGATTAGGCCGTCCGCATTTGCAGGGTTCATGCTGCCGCCATATTGAATTCGAGTTTCTGCTGCTACAACGTCGCCAAAGAGATCAAGCAAGCGCCCGCGAACAAAGCGCTGCGTCTGATTTGCATCTTCCTTCGTTGCCGTCCTACCGGTTCCAATAGCCCATACGGGTTCGTAAGCAATGACAACTCCTTTCATCTCCTCGGCGGTCACCCCCGCTAAACTTTCTTTGATCTGAAGGGCGAGGACCTGCTCTGTAATACCCGCACTCCGCTCCTCGAACGTTTCACCAATGCAAACGACAGGATTCAAATCAATCCCCAGTGCGCGCCTGGCTTTTCGGTTAACCACCGAGCTCGACTCTCGGAATTCGGCCCCACGGCGCCGCTCGGAGTGTCCCACGATGACATACGAGACCCCCATCGCCTTCAGTTGCTCGGCTGACACTTGCCCCGTATGCGCGCCGGGTTTCTCCGCGGACACGTCCTGGGCCGCCAACTTGATCCGCCCCTTGTCGATTGCACTATGGGGCGCGTTGGCAGCGAGTGCTTTGCGTAGCGTCTCAAGATGCGGAAAGGAAGGTGCCACGAACACATCTACGCTCGCAGACACAGACTCCAGTTCACGCAACACACCCTGGCCGAGGACCAGGGCTTCTCCTTCATTTTTCAAATTCATCTTCCAGTTGCCACCGATGACCGGCTTCCGATGCGCTTTTTCCGCCACATCCATGCGCGCTTCCCATATTGCGTCATGAACCGGGACACGCTCCGGCACGGTTGTGGAGGCGACGGCTGAATTTTGCGCCAAGGGCAATTGCCAGTTGGCTTGCTTCATCGCGGCAAGCAATGACGCGGTAGGCGTACCGGGCGACTTGATTCCCGGATTCTTCGCGGCGCTCACAATGGAGGCAAATTGTGTGGCATCGAGGGCTGCTCCCCCGATTAAGCCCCCATCCAGATTGGGCTGCTTCATAAGGGATTGCGCGTTTCCAACCTTCATGCTGCCCCCATACAAAATTCGAACTTGCGCCGCGGTGTCTTCGTTAAACAAATCGGTCATGAGCCCACGAATAAATTCCTGTGCCATGTCGGCATCTTCTTTTGTTGCGGTCTTCCCCGTGCCGATGGCCCATACTGGCTCGTAGGCGATCACCACGTTCTGCATATCTCGAATGTTTAACCCCGCTAAGCTTTTTCGAATTTGATCTTGCAAGACCGCAAACGTGAGGTGGGCATCGCGCTCCTCCTGAGTTTCACCTACGCAGACCACAACCTTGAATCCCTCTCGCAGAGCCGTCCTAACCTTTTTATTGATCCATTCACTAGATTCGCCCAAGTCGCGGCGACGCTCCGAATGTCCAAGGATGATATAGGACACTCCTTGGTCCTTTAGTTGGGCATAGGAGACTTCGCCAGTCTGGGCCCCAGGGTCCTCGGAGGACATGTCCTGCGCCGCCAGTCGCAGCGTCCCGCGTAAGATAACGTGCTCTTCCTCCATGTTGGCTAGCTCATCCCTCACGGTAGGCAAGTGGACCGGGGAGGGCGCAATAAACACTTCGATCCGGGCCAGGCGCCCAACTCGCTCACCTACCGCTCTCGTCAACGCTCGGGCGCCCGCGGGCGTCTGGGTTTCGGCAGCCATTTTCCAATTGCCACCGATCAAGGGGATTCGTCGATTCTGTACCGCGCGTTGCAGTTGTGAAAGCCAGTCTCGCTCCCGCAAAGCTTCTTCTTGGCGCCGTTTCACGCGCTCTTCCGGCGTGGGACTGGCCGGCGCAGGGACGTCCTGATCGTCAGGAATCCCCGCCGCCTTGCCAAAACGAACGTCTCCACTAACGACCCGACTGGCGTATTCTGTCAGTGCTCTGCGGATCAGCTCCTCGCGCTTGCCTGGATCTCCGATCGACCTTACGCGTTTAAGGGTCTCCGCAAAGTACACAAACTTGCCCTTTCCGGTCACGAACGGTTTAATTTCCGGTGATAGCTCGGTCAAAAATGCTTCCACATCCGGATCATGCGGTCCGTTTTCATTTCCACCTAGCTCCTCATACGAGAAGAGGTCCCACTCCCGGAGCACGTCCTTTTCCTCAGTCACTTCTTCCTCGTACGTGCCCGACTTATCGCTATGCTCAAATTCATGGAAGAGGCGTTCAATGAAGACACGCTGTCCACCTGGCATGACCGTTTTTCCGCCGATCGTTGCACCATAAAACTTTTCATCAATGGCAATGACTGCGCGTTTTGACTTCGGATTGTAGTATCGACCCATCTGAGCCTTGAGAACTCCCGCCTTCACTAACATAAAGTCGACTTGACGGTTCTCTGGACGCGATAACATTTGGCCGATCGCCCCGCGCAACCGCGGATATCCCGAGGTTCTCTGGTCCCAGTAATAAACACTATCGTGCACTCGAGTCAAAAACTTGCTCATGGGAAGAAGTTTGGCGGACGAAAGGAGATTTGGCTGGGCTTCAACGCTATTAAAGGTCTCCTCCCACATAGGGATGAGCCCGATTCTGGGCGTTTCAATTGAAACTTTGAGCTCCTCCGCCACGTTAAGCCGGGGCAGTCTTGATCCCTCCCAAGCTTTTCCTTCAGATTCTTGAAAGGAGGCGGCGATCGATTCCACCTCTTGAACTCGAAGTTTGCGAAAATAGGGAAGCCGGCCGTTTAATAGATACTGAACGACCGCTTGTTCGGTGAAAAGGTTCGAAGGCTTGGGCAGCACGGTGAATTTAGCGGGTACGTTACCGCCTTGCAAGGCAGCGGCTGTTGCCGGATCTGCAACGAGGAAAGGGATCAGCATCAGCGCTGCCCGTCGGGTCGCTTGATTCATAGAGACCATAGAATGAGTTATGTTAGATATTGGCGCGCAGCGAAGAAATGAGGCGAAAGGCTGATTCTTCCGGGCTGACGGACCCAGCGGTATTCTGGGACTGGAAATTCTCTGCCGTAGAGCAGCTCAGAGAAATTAAAAAAAGCCTTATTGCGATTCGAACTGAGCTGCGAGGTCGGCGGCGAGTTGCGATAGGGAAGTAACAGGTTTTGTCACGCCGGCGCGAAGAAGTTGGAGCTCGCCTTTTTTATCGACGAAGAGACCCTCCGGGCGATGAAGAGTGACGTGGGGCTCTTGGACGCCGTGGCTGACCGCTAAAATGATCATTGGCTTTTCTTTTCTCACAAGTCGGCTGACGAAAACGCGCAGCAAGCGTTCGCGAGCAGGGACCGCCTGACGAAAGATTTTTTCGAAGCGCGCCATCAGTTCATTCAATGACTCGCGCGCCACTCCCAATTCCAAAAGCAGATTCTTTATTCTTTCGTGAGTCGGCGCGGGGAGAAGCCCTACCTCGGCAGGACGAATGCCATTCACCGGTTCCATGACGATGCTGATTAATTTCCTTTGCGCCACGAGGCGGTGGTAAGGCCAGCGGCTTGGCTTCAAACCGTGCACGAACTCGCGGGCGCCGTATAAAAGACGCGCGTTGGCTGGCAATCCACCGGAAATAACCATTAAGACAGGGATGTCGCTGCGTAATCGTCTCAGCAATCGCCAAACGATATGCCGATAACCCGTATGTCGTAAAAGGAAGTGACGTTGAATCCACGATTGCGTGGAGGGCTGGCGATCCCAAGCGAGGTAAGCGCGGTGCATCCAACCGGCGTAGAACCCCTGCACAGGAACAGGAACC
>JBBSDO010000097.1:0-10007 GCA_038241515.1 Elusimicrobiota bacterium
AGAGAAACGCTATGACGAAAAGGGTGACATCGCGTGGGGTAACCAAATTCGTTCCTATGTATTTATGCCTTACCAGCTGGTGAAAGACCACCGCACCGGTTTCGAATACAGCCAAGTAGAAAAGGTGATGAATGGGGAACTCGACCTTTTCATTGATTCGTATCTCGAGTACGAAGCGCTTCGAAAGACGAAAACCTAATGGGAAATTGGCGAAGTGATCAATCCAAGTCAGTGCGTCGGGACGTCTGGGGCCGAACACGCGGTGAGGGCGATGCCACTTGGAAAGATTTCAGCGCGCGTTTCAAGCAATTCCCCGATCTTTTTAATTTAAAAATCGAGAAGATCGGTTCGGAAATTCATGTCTGGCGATACATCGCAGAGAATGCTCGAAAGGGCTATTGGGTATCCTGCCTGCGATTTATCGATGATGGATGGGGCTATTGGACTTTGATGTTTCGGCCGGACGAGAGACGTTGGAGGGCCACAAACCACAAAGACCTTCCGGTGGGACGGATGATCGAAACGGCCGCAGAGCTTTATCGGGAACGGTTCGTTGACACCCCCATATCGGACTGATAAGATATGCCGAATTTATGGCTCGCGTACTTGTAGTCGATGACGAAAAAGATGTGGTAGAGCTGGTCAAGTTCCTTCTGGAGCGTGACGGGCATCAGGTCTTAGAAGCGTTTAATGGGCGAGAAGCTCTTGAACGGGCTTATGCGGAGCATCCAGACCTCATTATTCTGGATATTATGATGCCTGAGATGGACGGCTATACCGTCAATGCCCGCCTCACGGAAAATGAAGGCACTCGTCGGATCCCTGTAATCATCCTCACCGCCAAAGGGCAAATGCGCGACGTTTTCGAAATGGCTTCGAACGTTGCCTTTTATATGGAAAAACCCTTCGACCCCAAGCACCTTCGAGAAAAGATTCAAGAAGTCTTAAGCAAACCGAAGTAAATGAGTTCCACGCGGCCCCCCGCGGCCAGTGCCTCTCCTTCACCAGAAAACGACCCCCCTAAACGATCGCTGCAGGAGTTGATCACCCAAAGACGCGAATCGCTCAAACGCATTGCGGATAGCGGTATTGAACCTTATCCTTATCGATTCGAACGGACCCACACCGTCAAAGCGATATTAGATGAATTTGCGGGCATCACGGGCGAAACGGCTTCGGACAAGTCGCTCCGAGCGGCCGGTCGGTTAATGACCCTGCGGGATATGGGAAAGAGCTGCTTCGCGCACATTGCCGACGGGCTGGATCGCCTTCAGATCTACGTCAAGAAAGACGTCGTAGGTGAAGCGTCTTATAAATTGTTTCAGAAGGATCTCGATTTGGGCGATTTCGTTGGCGTCGAGGGTACGATGTTTCGCACTCGCACTAACGAACTTACATTGCGCGTTACTCAGTTCACCCTTCTTTCAAAGTCTCTACGACCATTGCCCGAAAAATACCATGGCTTGAAAGACGTTGAGATGCGGTATCGCGAACGCGAAATGGATCTGGCGACGAACCCCGATATTCATCAGCTCTTTATTCGGCGCAGTAAGTTGATCCGTTCTCTACGCGACACGCTTCATCAAGCTGGCTTCCTAGAGGTCGAAACGCCCCTCCTGCAGACGCAGGCGGGAGGCGCCGCCGCGCGTCCCTTCAAAACGTTCCACAACGCGCTCCAGCATGATTTCTATTTGCGCATTGCGCTCGAACTCCACCTCAAACGGCTCTTGGTGGGGGGCATTGAACGGGTGTTTGAAATCGGCAGGGTTTTCAGAAATGAGGGTCTGGATACGATGCATAATCCGGAATTCACTTTGTTAGAAGCCTATCAGGCCTACGCCGACTATAACGACATGATGACGTTGACAGAGAATCTCATATCCAATGCCGCCATCGCGGCGAGCGGCTCAGAGCAGATCATGATTCAGGACAAATCTCTTTCCGTGAAGCCTCCCTTCGCGCGCGTGACGATGACGGAGCTTTTCAAAACACATACCGGAACAGATGTTATTCACGCTTGGAAGAACGGCCGTTTGCGCGACGTCGCGCGAGACCTCCATGTGGGAATGGACGAACGGATACCGGATCACAAAATCTTCGATCGCCTATTTGACGCCAAAGTTCTTCCTCATTTGTGGGAACCGACCTTTGTATTAGATTACCCAATCGAAATCTCTCCTTTGGCGAAGAAACACCGCAGCCAGCCCGGCCTCGTCGAGCGATTCGAACTTTTTATCGCGGGCAGCGAGGTGGCTAACGCCTACTCGGAATTGAATGACCCCGTCGATCAACGCACCCGAATGGAAAAACAGGTGGCGGCCAAAAAAACCGGAGATGAAGAAGCCGAAATCGCCGATGAATCTTTCTTGACGGCCTTGGAACATGGAATGCCTCCTGCGGGAGGTCTGGGAATTGGGGTGGACAGACTCACCATGTTGCTCTTGGGACAAACGTCAATGCGAGAAGTCATTCTGTTCCCACTTCTGAAGCCGGAAACTACCCCATGACAGTGCGGCATCTCCAGTTACGAGAAAAGCCAGTCCGGAATCTTTGCTCACTATTTTATGCGCTTTGAGTTTTTCTTAGCGAAGCGGTTCCTTGCTGGGCAGCGCTTCGGCGTTTTTCGCATGGTGACCACGATCATCGCGATAGGTGGCACGGCCTTAGGAGTGGCGGCTTTGCTCGTGACACTAGCCGTCATGGACGGATTCCGTACCGATATTCAGGACAAGATACTAGGAACCCAGCCTCATATTGTGGTGATTCATCCCTTGGGACAGCGGTTGGCGTATAATCCCTCCGTCGCCGAACAGCTTTCTCGAATTCCGCACATTGAGGGAGTGTCGCCGTATATCAATGCGCAGGCGCTTCTTCAGTCGGATGCCAAAGTGACGGGCATCCTCCTAAGAGGTATTCAGCCTGCCCTCGAAAAAGGAGTGACACGCTTGGATGCGATCCTTGCGGACGGTCATTGGGAGGATTTGAATGAGAAGGGGATTGTCTTAGGACAAGAGCTAGCCTACAGCGTCGGAGCGCACCTCGGGGAAAAAATGTCGTTGATCGCTCCCCAGCAAGAAACGTCCACGTGGATTCAAACTCCCCGAACACGACCTTATAAAGTAGTCGGCATTTTTAAATCGGGCATGTACGAGTACGATGCGAATCTCGCTTATATCAGTCTTAAGGCAGCTCAAGATTTGCTGGGCTTCGGTAACGATATAACCGGCTACGGGGTGCGAGTCGACAACGTTGACAAGTCGGCAAAGGTAGCACGGGAAATTCAGAAAACTGTCAATCCCCAACTCTGGACGCGATCTTGGCAAGATTTGAATCGACCCCTCTTTTCCGCGATGAAACTTGAGCGCACCGTGATGTTTATTATCCTCACCCTCATCATTTTGGTTTCCAGCTTTACCATCATCTCGAATCTGCTCCTCTTAACGATTGAAAAAGCACGCGAAATTGGAATTTTGCAAGCATTAGGGGCTTCACCGCGCCAAATTGGGAAGATCTTCCTATTAAACGGTTTAATGCTGGGAGGAAGCGGGGTTGGCCTGGGGCTTATACTTGGGACGTCCATTGCCGCGTTCCTAAAGCGATTCCCATTAATAAAGCTACCGGCAGACATCTACTATGTCGATCGCCTACCCATTAAACTGTCGCTTCATACGGTGGAAAGTGTAGCCGTGTGCGCATTTATCCTCGTTTTAATTTCCATCCTGTATCCCGCTGCTAAAGCCCGTCAGATGGATCCGGTTCAGGCGATCCGTTATGGCTAGCCCAACACAGTCCCTAGATGGGATCTTGTTGTCAGCGGAGGCTTTGACGAAGCGATTTCCACAAGGGGATAAAGAAGTAGAAATATTGCACGGGATTAATCTTCAATTGAAGGAAGGGGAAATCGTTGCCGTCCTCGGACCCTCGGGAGCGGGAAAATCGACGCTGCTGCATCTTCTAGGACTCATGGAGCAGCCCTCCTCTGGAATACTCAAAATTCAAAATGTGTCCGTCACCAGTCTTTCGGCTCGCGAACGGGCACGGCTGCGCAATGAGTACATTGGGTTTCTCTTTCAATTTCATCATCTTTTACCGGAATTGAGCGTGCTGGAAAATGTGATGCTTCCGCAACGAATTCAGGGGATCTCCGAACGCGAAGCGGCCGCTCAAGCCGCCATGCTGCTCGATACCATCGGCATGCGAAGCCACCTCTACAAAAAACCCATGAATCTATCTGGCGGCGAGCAGCAGCGCGTAGCGCTTGCGCGCGCGCTAGTGAATGAACCCGCGTTGCTGCTTGCAGACGAACCCACAGGCAACCTTGATAAGGAAACGGGTGAAGAAGTGTTGAAGTTATTGTGGGAAGAATCCAGACGGCGCAACGCCGTCGCCGTAATCGTCACCCACCAAGAAGACATCGCTGCCCGTGCTGATCGCTGGATACGTTTGCGGGATGGGCGCATTGAGTCCACATCGTCCTAAGCGCTTTTGTCGTCAAAACTTCAATTCTCCACGCGTCCCTAACGTATGCATGAAGCGCGCGAAGTCATCACCAGAAATATAGTCATGGACTTTCCGTGAAATTCGCTTAGACTTAAAGTATGAAGGAACTTTTAACGGCTCTGCACGTCTACCTTGGAAAGGAATGTTCATGACTCATCGGGGCGTTGACGGGCTTTCTCTCTCTCCTCTACACAGACTGGCGAGGCTCAAATTGGAACTCGCAGAAGCCGTGAAATCGGAATTGTTTGAACAAGCCGCTACGATCCGCGATCAAATTCGACAGCTTGAAAGGGAGCTGACTCGAAGACCGTCCGGGGTCACGCCGAATAATGAATAACACAATTTGTTCTCTACGACGCCGCGACTCTGAGTTTGTATTGCGTGATCCCAGTCTCATCAGCTACGATGACGTATGGTCAATGAAGGCAGATTTTCTTTGAGATCCACCGGACTTTTTCATGAGGTAAATATAAATGTCTAATCGCTTTACTGAACGAGCACAGCGCGTTATCCTCATCGCTCAAGAAGAGGCCAAACGGCTCAACCATGACTATGTCGGGACCGAACATATTCTCTTGGGATTAATTGCCCTCGGAGAGGGCGTGGCGGCGCAAGTGCTAGCCAACCTCGGAGTGGATTTACGACGTGTGCGAGCGGAAATTGAAAAAATAGTCGGCACGGGCGATAACGTCATGCTCTTGGGCGAGATCCCCTTTACACCCCGGGCGAAGAAAGTTCTCGAACTGGCTGTCGAGGAAGCCCAAAATATGGGCCACAGCCACGTAGGAACCGAACACCTCTTGTTGGGTCTTATTCGTGAAGAGGAAGGGGTTGCTGCTCAAGTGCTCGAGAACCTTGGAGTGCGCCTGGACATCGTTCGCGAAGAAGTGATCAGCTTGCTAGGGGAGGGTCAGCCCGGTCCAGCCCCGACGGCCCCCGCGCGAGCCTCCAGCGCCAAATCGAAAACACCCACCTTGGACGAGTTTGGCCGCGATCTCACACAGATGGCAAAGGACTCAAAGCTTGATCCGGTCATCGGCCGGGCAGATGAAATTGAACGTCTCATCCAGATTCTTTCGCGACGGACAAAGAATAATCCCGTTCTGATTGGTGACCCGGGGGTTGGTAAAACAGCGATTGTCGAAGGGCTTGCCCAGAAAATTTCGAGCGCCGATATTCCGGAAATCCTCTTGAACAAACGGGTGATGACCCTGGATTTGGCCGCCGTCGTCGCGGGTACGAAATATCGTGGTGAATTCGAGCAGCGACTCAAGAACATTATCGAAGAGATTCGCCGGGCCAAAAACTCCATTATTCTTTTTATCGACGAATTGCATACCGTCATCGGCGCGGGCGCTGCCGAAGGCGCTATCGACGCCTCCAATATTTTGAAGCCGGCGCTGGCGCGCGGGGAACTGCAGTGCATCGGCGCAACCACATTCGACGAGTACCGAAAGTACATCGAGCACGATGCCGCATTGGAACGTCGCTTCCAGCCCATTACTGTGGATCCTCCCTCGGTGGAAGATACCGTCAAAATACTCAGCGGCCTCAAGGATAAATACGAGGCTCACCACAAGGTGAAATTCTCCGATGACGCGTTGGAGGCGGCAGCCGAATTGGCTGACCGCTATATTGCTGATCGTTACTTGCCAGATAAAGCGATCGATTTGATCGACGAAGCGGGAAGCCGGGCGCGTCTGCAGACCACCGTATTGCCGCAAGCCCTCAAAGATAAGGAAACGGAAATTGCCCAGGTCGCCAAAGATAAGGATACCGCGATCTCTTCCCAGGAATACGAGAAGGCCGCCCGATTGCGCGATAAAGAAAAGGAACTGCGCAAGGGTCTCGACGACTCCAAAAAGAAATGGAAAGAAAAACGTGAGATTACGCAACCGATCGTTACGGGAGAGGAGATTGCCTCGATTGTCTCGAAATGGACAGGGATTCCCGTCAATCGTTTAACTGAGAAAGAATCAGACAAACTCATCCATTTGGAAGACGAACTGCATCGCCGGGTGGTAGGCCAAGAGGAAGCCATCAAATCGCTGGCCCAAGCGATCCGACGTTCCCGCACGGGACTCAAAGATCCGAAGCGACCCATCGGTTCGTTTATTTTTCTGGGACCGACTGGCGTGGGAAAAACCGAATTAGCCCGAGCGGTTTCTGAAGTTCTCTTCGGCGAGGAAGACGCGCTCGTCCGAATTGATATGTCGGAATACATGGAAAAATTTTCTGTTTCACGGCTCATTGGAGCGCCTCCGGGCTATGTCGGCTACGAAGAAGGCGGTCAGCTGACAGAAGCGGTGCGACGGAA
Organism: Elusimicrobiota bacterium; assembly: GCA_038241515.1. Lineage (GTDB taxonomy): Bacteria > Elusimicrobiota > Elusimicrobia > 2-01-FULL-59-12 > 2-01-FULL-59-12 > JBBSDO01. The sequence goes on from JBBSDO010000097.1 coordinate 6,818, forward strand.
GCCCTACGCGGTCGTTCTTCTGGATGAAATCGAGAAGGCTCATCCGGATGTGTTTAATATTCTTCTGCAAGTTTTGGATGATGGTATTCTGACGGATAACCTCGGCCACAAAGTGAACTTTAAGAACACCGTGATTATTATGACGTCTAACGTGGGTGCGCGACTCATTTCGAAGGGCAAGTCACTCGGCTTTCTTGTTGAGGAAGACGCAAAGAAAGACTACCAATCGATGAAGGAAACGGTGATGGAAGAGGTAAAGAAAGCCTTCAATCCAGAGTTCCTAAATCGTATCGATGACGTCATTTTCTTCCATGCCTTAACGAAGGAAGACATGAAGAAGATTCTCGAACTCATGTTGAATCGTGTCCGAGCGAAGCTTCAAGTTCAGGGCTATATGATTCAGCTGACGGAAGAAGCGAAGGGCTTTTTATTGGAGAAGGGTTTTGACCCCCATTACGGCGCCCGTCCACTCCAGCGTACGATTCAGCGTTTGATTGAAGACACTTTGGCCAGCGAGATTCTGGCTAAACGCTTTAGTGCGCCCGCAACCATCTTTGTTGACTTTGATGCGGACGAAAAGCACCTGACATTCGGCACGCAGCCGGCCCCCAAACCGGTCAAGCACTAGTTCCCTCCTGACCGGCCAGGACTGGCAACCTCCTCAGAAGAGGAGTCTGGCCTACATGCCTTTCATCGACGACGGGCCGCCTTTCTGGCCCAAAATCTTAGTTTTATCACGAGCCTTCCTTTAGCAAGAAATCTCAGTCCCCTCGCCATCTATTTCTGAGTGGGGATTCCGGGTTATACTACGACGATGAAACGCTGGACGTCCTTGATTGTGCTTTTCTTCTGCGGTGCCGGACTCGCTCTTTGGTTGGCACGCAGCTTCGTGTCGAGCTGGGAGCCACAACTCCGTTCCAAAACGGAAAAGGCGCTCAGCAGGCTGGCGCACACCGAGGTGCAGATCTCCACTATTTCATTGTCTCTCATTCCCCGAATACACTTACATAATCTGCGAATTTCCGATCCGACAGATTCCAGTCGATTTATTTTTCAAGCCAGTGATATCGTTTTAACCATCAGCCTCATCGATCTTCCGCGTGCCCTCGCCCACCGCGCCCCCATCGAAAGTGTGGGTCTCGTTTCAATCGAATCGCCCACTGTTAATTTATCTCCTGAGTTCATTCAGAGCCGACTGAAAGGTGCTCCTAACGGCGCTTTGCCGCCCCTTTTCACCCTCACATGGGAGAATGGGACATTCCATTACAAAGATTCGCAGGCGCCGAATGGTTGGTGGACCGTAAAAGAGGCCCGAGGGGCGTTCAAAATTCGTGGCCCGCGAGTGGAATTGATCTCCCGCGGCTCCTTGGAGCAGGCGCAGACCGTGCGGTTTCAATTCTCTTCGCTGGGTCATCACTGGAACGCTCAAGGCGTCGTAAAAAACGGGGATGTCGCAGGAGCCTTGGCGATCGGTGAACGGTTTGCTCACCACCCATTGCTTCCTCCTCCGTGGAAAGCTCGGGGTGGCTTTAATCTGGACCTGGAAGCGGCGGGAAAGCATATGCCTAAGCCGGGCGAGAAATGGTCAGGTTTCCTGAAGAAAGGGCACCTCAGTTTTTCCGGGGCAGAGTTGGACCCTGGCAACGGAGCTCCTCTCATCCGGATCAGCGGAGCGCTCAGGCAAGAGGGGACCACTGTGATCGCCTCAGATCTAGCCCTCACCGCCGCGCAGAAGACCATTGAAATTCTCGGGAACGCAACTCTTTTTGGAGGGGACCCTCGGCTTGCGATCAATGCGAAAAGTCGCGATTTCGATTTGTCACTCCTCGCTCTTTATCTTGGCAGCCCAGGGTGGCTCTCTGGCAAAGGCGATATGGAATTGACAGCGAACGGTCCGCTTCTCGATCCGGAAATAACCGTGCGAGCCCACGTGCCTCAGGGTGAAATGGGCCGATGGGAATTTACGGACGCAAACCTGCGCTTGCGCCGCCTCCATAGTCGTTGGGAGTTCGTTGATAACACATTACGTCTTCTCGACGGTCTCGTTACAATCAAGGGATATTCTTCGGACCAATCAAGCGATCTGCATATCACGGGTGAGTCGATTTCTCTTCAGAAAGCCGCTCTCGCAGAGGATTGGCGTCCGTTCGAAGGACGCTTAAATTTTGCCTGCAACGTTCGAGGCGCCTTAAACGCGCTCACCACCTCCGGATCGTTCTGGGCATCGGATTTTGTGTGGAACGCCGCATTACCGGACAGTATCAAAGGAGACTTCGAAATCACACCGGATCATTTTCAGAGCCACGCCCTCTCTGAGCATTCGGCTTACAGCTTTACAACCGAAGGGCGCCGGTCGGCTACAAAAACCACGCTCGACCGTTTAGAATTGCGGCTTCCCAGCGGCGCCACTTTGACGGGTCAAGGAACACTGATTCAACCGCACCATGCTCTTGACCTAGACTTCGAAGCGTCAAGTGTTCAAATTCCCCAGGATGCGGCAATGGTAAAAAAATGGCTGCCTTTGGCCAAAGGTAGCATCGATGTTCGAGGACATTTCTCGGGTGATATCCTCGATCCTCGTCTTACGGCGAGAATGTCAAGCAGGGATATGCACCTGGGCCATCAAGCGATTCAAGAAACCTCAGCCGATATTGAATGGACCCGCACCGAACTCGTCGTGTCAAAATTTTCCCTGAAGCCGGGAATTCAAGGAGTTTGGAGACGCTCGTTGATCGGAAAAGGGAGATCCAGCGGCAAACTCTCATTGGATCGAGCGAACGCGGCCTGGATCTCCGCGCTCTTATTCCGTAACGAGCGACTTTCAGGTTTACTTTCGGGAGAAGCCCATTTGAATTCAGAGTCTCAAAACGGAAGTCTTGACCTGGAACTTGAAAACGGCGCTTGGGGCGTCTATCCAATCTCGCATGCTTCCTTAGCACTCCATCTTCTAGGAGGGCGGCTACTCATTCGTCAATGCAACCTCGACTCGAGAAGCTTTACGTCTCATTTTCAGGGGAAGGGTCTTTACCAGGAATCCAAAGGAATGCATTCTACACTCCGCCTCGAGATGACTGGAACACTTCATTCTCCAGATGGTAAAAGTCTTTGGGAAGCTCCGGTGACTGTTAAAGCGGACATTCATCCTGGGGATCATTGGACGGGTGAAGCGGAGTTAAACACGCCCTTTCTG
>JBBSDO010000098.1:0-9897 GCA_038241515.1 Elusimicrobiota bacterium
CAGAGCTATTTGGGTCCAGCACGCCCGGCTGCTATGTAAACCACCGGGCTCTTGTGGAGTCTTCCCAGGGCCTCGTGGGGTCGGCCCTATCGTTAAAGACCCGATGAGCGCTAGACGGATAACACCTATGAAGATTCGCAATCTGTTATTTCGCACACTTATACCCCTTAAAACTAGAACGACTACGCTGCCGATGCAAGACTTGGAATCGCGTGGTGCTCGATTTCACCAGATTTTTGTCGCCCATCATTAAAAAGGCTCTGGGATTTGATTCCTGAACTGCGGATGTGCGTGATTGCTTTTCCGTATACATTTTTCTCGTAAAGAGGCACACGTTCTTCCCAAGAAGCCCGGAATCGCGTAGCGAGGTCGACCATAAGATTCCATTTCGCGCGATGAAGCCAATAGTCCCGAGCTGTGTTCTCGACGGCTTGTAACATGGATTGAATGGCTAGATCGTCACGACCTTGAATAAATTTCGGAAGGGATACACCAATGCCGTTCCACTTGTCATAAAAATCAACGAGACCTCCAACCATAGGCGCAATGACGGGCGTGCCATATTTGTTGGCAAGTTGATTCGCAATACCACCAGGCTCGTGTCGGGATGGCATGATAAAGGCATCAATCCCCGCGTAAATATGACTGGCCATACTGGAAGAGAAAGCGTTTATGACTTTGAGCTGTGAAGGATAGCGTTGCGCAAGTCGGTTCAAAGCCTGTTCGACCTTTTTTCCTTCGGAGTCCGCCGCCTCCGCCGATCCCAAAATCACGAAACGAATCTTCCTGCGGGGATTCCGCCGGGTCGTGTCCGCAATCAATTTATCGATCACTTTTTGTAGGAGATCGATGCCTTTTTGATCCGTGATTCGCCCTACGGACCCGATCACGAAATCATCTTCAGCATCACGCCACTGAAGATCACGCAAGAGGGCGGATTTGTTTTGACGTTTTTTCTCAATCAACCGAGGATCTCCAAGCACGTAATCTGTGTATCCCCCCGATCGAAGAAACTCATCCGTGTGAGGCGTTTGGTCCACACCGTTATAGACGGCGGCCAATTTATTTTGCGCAGCCATCCGTTGGACAACTCCGTGCATTCCAAAAGCGGCACCGCTATCAGGATCTGTGAGCTCCGCTACATTGCCTTCGCTGACTCCATTAAGCAAGTCGGCGAATTCCATGCCTTTGGCTAGGGCGATTTGTCCGGGCACCACGTTAGCGAACCATTCTAGTCCGCGGACGGAAGCCGTGACGATGTCCTCCGGCAGCCCTAAAAGCGAATGGGCATCTACGTGAACACTGCGCAGGGAACGGAGGGACTGCGACAAGGCACCGTCTTTTTGCAACCTTTTAACCAAGGGCTCGTTACCGGGCAAATCAAAATATCGAGGAAAGGATCCGTGATAGGCCATGTTGTGGCTGGTATAAATGGCTGCAGTGTCTTGGAATCGAGCCGCTTGGGTTGTTTTCATGTAGACAGGGACGAGTCCTGCCTGCCAGTCATTGGCGTGCACCGCGTCAGGCTTCAGGTCAAATAGACTGGGTATGAGGACGACGGTCTGAGAAAATAAAATAGCTTCGACGAAACCGCGCAGTTTGTCCGCATCTTTATACACTTCTTGGAAATAAAAATGCTCAGGATCGTCGACAAAGAAATAGGTCAGATGGGGTTTAATTTCCACTTTGCGCACATTCAAGAGGACAAATCCACCGTTTAAGGGAATGTGAACTTCTTTTGTTTGCAGAAGCTTGTAAGGCCCTTTTAGATGAAACGCCGGCATTTCGCTTCCTAGCGAACGGACGATCGAATAGTTTTCCCCAAAAAGTTCGGCACGCGTTCGTGCATACAAGGGGGTTACGACGGATATCTCGTGTCCATGCCTGGCCATAATGTTTGAAATATCTTTCACGTAATCGCCCTCTCCGCCTTTTTTCATAAACTGACTTTCCATGGCGGCCAAAATAATGGAGTGTTTTCCGTCTGTCGGACCCTTTTTTTCGGCGGGGGCCAAGGCTGCTGGGGAAACAGACGCCGAAGTATCCACACCCCAACTATGCAAATAAGATCGGATAACTTCGTTTTGGGGTTCAAATGACAACCATTCTTGTAGACTTTCGATCCCAGCTGTTAAGCCTGTTCCGCCCGGATTCGAGCGGAAAAATTCCACTTTGTAAATCCCGATATGGTCCAAAAGAACGTCTCTCACCAAGTTTTCAACCGCAGACCGCGTTTCCTCAGAGGTTCCCGCTCTGTATTGCAGCGCGAGATCAACATCACTCCCATGTGTAGCCATGCCATAACTTGTCGAGCCATTTATAGCCCCTCCCTCGATAACATCACCGAAGGCCCTTCTCACCTGCCGCAGCGCTCCAAGCACAGCGATTTTACGGACTTCCGTTTCCGTTTTGGCTCCCCAAGCCGTTGTCAAGATTTCGCGAAGCGGATAACTATTCGGAACTGGGAATACGGCAGGATCTTTAGAGTAAGGTATGCGCTCTCCGGTCGCCGGTCGACCGCGCAGCTGTGAAATGAGCTCCTTCTCTTCGGGCGGCATGACTTTGCGACCGTCCCCAAGAGGTGTGGAAGTCAAGGGTACCGGTTTGCGAAGGAAAAACGGCGCGGTCGTAGCGGAAAAAGCCCCAAAAAGAATCGTCCAGCCACCGAGCACCCATGCAAGAATGAGAGATCCAATGGCGATCGCCGCCACAACGAGACCAACTCGGACTCGGCGTTGCGCTGTCCCTGGCTCGCCCATCACATTCCGAAAGGCTTGGCGGTATTTATTGACTTCGTCTGGCACAGGGGCGTCGGGGTTCAACTTGGGTTCGGGCGGCATGGAAACGTTCGGCCGTTGGGCTTTTCGAAGATCAGCCATGCTATCGATAGGTCCGCGAGAAAACGCTTCAATGGTACGACCGGCTACCACAAGACCATTGCGAACAGACGGAATGAGCAACAAAGAAACCAGAGAGATCGTCACAATCACCTGGATCATCCCATCTGAAATCGCGGGATTGAGTGTTCGTAAGGCGGACGGGAGAACGTAAAGCCCGACACCTAACATCGCAACCAAAATCGCATTTCGGATCGGGCGAGATTTCCTCCTAACTAGCGGGCCCGACGGATTCGATTCGTCCGACCGCGATCCTTTACCAAGTAGGCCCATAATGGCGCCACGCGGGCGGGGAGCGGCCCCAAACGCTAAGGCGAAGGCAGCTCCCTGCATAAAAGAATAGGGGAGATCCGTCATCTGCGGATAGGCCAGATTGATCAAGGTGGGCAACATGGCTAAAGTCCCCGTATAAAGACCGAAGGCGAACTTCTCGTAGCGATCCCAATTCGAAATTCCCAGTATACGCTGGACCCATTGCATAAGGCGCGGGATTAAGAGAAGGGTTAGAGGCCGCAAAGGCGCCATGAGGGGTCGCAAATAGATGGGCACAAGCTCCGTGATATCGCCCGTAACGATATCTGTTCCCCAGACGAGGACAAGAACGGTTGCTGCCAGCGCTATCCTAAACCAAGTGCGTCGCGGCGTTTCGCCTTTATTGACCTCCCACTTTTCCCCACGCTTATTTGCACCAATTCCAGTGGAAAGTATGAAAAGACGCTTCAGCGCCTGCCCCATAAAACTCCGTACCGGACTAAACCACGCAACAAAAAGAAGAAGTAACCCAACAACGGAGGTGTACCAGATGGGGGTCTCGTAACCCAACCAATTCAAGAGATAAGGAAGATAAGGATGACCCAGCAACACAATGGCAAATATCGACCATCCGAGCTTTTTCCACCTGCTCCATAATTCGGGACCCTGCGTCGCGACAATAGAAGCGATCGCCCAAAAGAGAGGGGTCAGAATGTATAGGAGCCATTGACCCTGGACGTGAAGAGATACAGGCATGAACATCACTTGCCCAAGTCCAACCGCCAAACCAACACCCATCTGCCAAAGAAATCCTTTGGGGTCATTAAGCACTCCAAAGGAAATCTCGCCCGGAACTTCGTATTCATATGTCTCGCCATTGATTCTTATCTTCTTTGTCACGGCCAAACCGACAACGTCTCCCGCCTTGGACGTCGTTATGAACTTCGACTGCGCATCCGCCCCTAGCCAGACGCCACGCGGGTTGGAAACGATATTCTGGACGAACATCCACATATACTTAATGATTCGCCAAAACGTTAGGACAAGCGAGACCGGCCACCCATGCCGCTCGGCCGTAAATACGAAAGCGGCTAAATTAATACTCTCAGCTAACACAAAGCTGTTGAAAATCCAAAAACTGGGATCGGACAGACCTCCAAACAAATTCCATTTAATCATGGTGGCAACGATATCGAATAAAACGATGACCGCTAAGACAAACCACTTTTTATAATAGTGCCATGAATTTAGGAGCAATCCGAGTTTAAATGGCACAGGGATTTTGGTATTGAGCATCCAACGCATAAATTCGCGCGCGAAAACGGCCTGATATTCGGTCAGGCCAGACGGGTACTTAAATCCGCTGGGATTGCTGTAGACAATCAAATTCGGAGCGGTCCGCCAACCCATCTGAAACTGCTCGGTGAATTTGGTAATAAAACCAAAATTCATCTCCTTTAAAGCAGTTACAATGTCTTCCGAGACATAATCGGAAGTTAAGCCTTCGAACCGCTTTAACGCCTCCGTTGGGACAAAGAATTTTCCATACGCTCCCAGAGCGTCAACGGATTCTTTGACACGTTGAACAGCGGTATTCCACGTGCTTTCCGAAAAGAAGGCCCCGCCTGAAGCAGCTGTAAAATACTCTGTATTGCCTTGGATCGCATTTAGCAGTATGCCCAAAAGCGGATTGCGTGAAAACTCCGTCATGACCCGAGTCACCTGCCGCGCATAGTGGATCGGCACTTCCTGGACCGAATCAATCGACTGGAATACGATTCCACGGGCTTGATAAAGGACACGCCCGAATACACCATATTTGACCGGCTCCATACAGTCGGCTAAAGAAACTTTAACGTAATCCATTTCGTGTTCCTGAGTGAAATTCTCCGAAGCCGCATAATGCCGAACTTTGTCCAAATTGTCATAGAATTCGGGGTCGGCCAAGATGGCCGCGATATCCAACAGTTCTTGCCATCGATTTAATTCTTTTTCCGTAAAACTCTCTAATCGACCCGATTCGAGAGCCAGGAGCCGCAAAAGATCAAAGTACCCAATGGTCTTTGGTTTCTTGTTGAGAAGAACTGCCAGATCCTTTTGCTTTGCTGGATTTACTTTCACTTCGGCTTCTAGCTCCGCCACTTTCTTTTCCCAGACCAACAGAGGTCCGATAAAGGCTAACTTTTCGGGCCCCATGGTATATTCCCCATACCCATAGGTAGCGCGCGCATATAGCATGTCATACACATCCGCCGCCTTCGCGGATTTTGACTTTGCTTTTTCGCCGAGCAGCATGTCGAGCTCTTTCTTTACTTGCTCTAACTCCCGTGAAACCTTTTCGGCAAATTGTTCGACGTGCGGAGCGGCTGCCAGCCAATTGACGATGCGTGGAATTCCCTTTTTTATATCCTCTTTAGCCGTGACAAACCGAGAGAGGTCTTCCACTACGCTCGTGTCCGCCCGAAATTGGACACCCCCTTTTTTTAATTTTTCGCTAGAAGCAACAAGCGAATCAAACTCCTTAAAATTCTTAAGGCGGCCTTCGCGGTCCCAAGTAATCGCCTGCATATACCAGACGTCGCTGAGCATCACTTGCACTTTTTCGTTGCTTTTCTGCCTGTAATACTCGTATTTCCTCATGAACTCTTGTTGCTGATCCAGATCCAATGTGTCAAGCGGCACTTTGCCCTCTCTGATGGCTTGATACGCGTCGTGCTCTGTTAAGAATAATGGCGTGTCGAATGTTTCCGCACTCCGAGTTGCCGCTTCAAATCGTTGCTGCTCCAGCTTCCATCGAGTGTTGCCTAACGCCTCCTGGAGGTCTTCTTCGGAACCCCTTTTGGTTCTGTTTGGGACTGTTAATTTATGAATACTATCATCACGTGGACCTGCCTGGCGCACCTGCGCCGTCGGACCGTGGGGCGCAGGTGGGACGATTCGCGCTCCGGTGAGAATTTTGCGCATTTGCTGATAACTCTCGTCATAGAAATAGTTTTCTGCGTAGTCAACGAAAGCCTTCTGAACAAAAGTCATTGAATCGAGTAGGCGATAGTTCATGTACTGACGGCGATTGAACCACCGCTCAACCTCGTGCATGATTTCACGAACCTGGGGGTCCAAAAGTCCGCCCTCCGGTATGGTGGGAGGTAGATTCTTCTTCATATGGGCTAAATTTGCGAGAAACTGCTGCGCGAGGTTTCCTTCATAGTCGGGCAAATCTTTTAACAGTTCGATCATAATATCCCATTCGCTTTTGCCATGCCAGAACAAGAATTTGCGAGGCCCCGTCTTTCTTCCGATCAAATAATGCAGGCGAGTATCTTTGCCATCTTGCCCTCCTTTGACAACAATCTGGTCGTAGGCGAGTGAGAAAGTCGTATCGTTGGCGACGGTAATGTGTTGAGTGAGCGAGAACATCTTCTCGTATCCTTCCAAGCCGGCTTGCTCAATGAAGATCATGTTGAAGAATTGTTTGAAATCTTCGCGGGAATCTCGGAATCGCAGTTTGGTGAATTCGCCTTTCAGGATAGAATCTCGTTCGTCCTTGTCGATTCGACCGCGCCTCCAATACTGGTACGCCCACTCCGCTAGAAGGACCTTGTAAGTCTTTCCTGTGCTTGGATCGACTTTGTCGGCTTTTTGGTTGAAGGCGTTGGTAATTTCCCTTTGTGACCAAGAGGACCTGTATCCCAATTTCGCGACTCCCTTAGATATTCCCTCCCACAGCGACACCCAGCCTACCCCCAGCATTGTCATTGCAGGATAGAGGACAACGGTAAATAGCACCATCAATGCCACAGAAAAGATCATTAGCATTATTCCATCTTTGGAAAAGAGCCCTATGCGATCAGAAACATCTAAAAGGTATAAGAGGACCTTTCCCATTTGGAAGATGACAAAGATACCCCAAGTCACCCAAGTCGCGACGAAGAATAATAAAGCCTCACCTTTCGATCGGCCAGACGCTCCTTTAGGGAACGTTGCTTCCCAGAGATGCTTTTGTAAAAGAACACCCGCCGCCGCAGGGATGATTTGAACCCAATTCAGCCGTCCACTCTGTCGTCCCAATGTCTCGTTGCCCCAGAAAAGGAAAAATGCCCTCCATCCTATTTGCGTAAGATGAACGGGGAACGGGATAAGCAGGTGTGAAAAGGCGCGCATTCCCGTTCTTGACTCGTAGGCCGCGACCACTGGCTCTCTCGCCGCTACCTCGGCGTTGGTGCGGCAAGCCAAAACGGTCGCCAGATTCTGATAATAGGTTCCCCCGGGTTCGGAGTTGCGATCAATATTGTTTAGGATGTCGGCTAAGCCAGCGACATAGGCCGCCTCGCCTGAATGGTTAAAGGAGTTTGGCGCGCTTAGCTCGGAGAGTAAACGGACGAGCCGTGGATCCCCTGGAGTTCTAAACTTTGAAGGGTCTATTTTTGAAAGAAATTCACTTCCTACTTCGGCTGCCACGGCGCCAATAGGATGGTCGAGATAGCGATAGAAATCCTCCAACTGAAAGCCCACAAAGAGGTCGGATGGTTTCACGTTCTTCAAACCATAATAGGCCTTCGCGCCGAGGTATCGAAGCTGCTTCATTTTTCCGAGAAGGGCAACGTTTTCTCCAAAACCAGTTTGTCCTTGATCTCTAAGAACCAATTTCCAAAACTGCGCATGCGCCTGAACGAGCGGCAAGATTTTCGGGTTCTTAACAGCTTCCCGGATAAAGTAATCCATGAGACGGCTTTTCCCAGCTATTTCTCCCAGAAGCCCCGTCATACTGGACGGCGAACTGAGAACCTCGCGCCAAACCCAAGTACGCAGACTATCCTCAGTGGCGGGGCCCCGGCTTAAATAATTTTCCTGCTCTATCGCGTTGGAAAATTCCGTATTCTTATCCCAGGCGCGATGGATGCCCAGGTTTCCATCAATAAAATCCGGATCGTTCGCGAGGAACACTGACAATTGCGAAAGGATGATGCGATTCTTAATGTAGTCACGTCGTTCTTTAACCCATTCGATCGTTGCTAACTTCTTCTTGTCCTCAGCGACGCCGCGTTCCAAATCGTTAAAGTCCAAGGCGTCAAAGGCATGTTCGATGTCATTTTCGAAAACGTCCCGCAATACCTGCTGATACAACTCATGCAAGGCTGCGCTCGGAACCGGTGGATTGATTTTGGCGATGGCCGAACTCAATTGATTGCCTGTCAATAGCCCTTTATGAGCAAGGCTCTCCAGTACTTTAGCCACGACTTCGACCTGAGAGCTATTTGGGTGTCCACGCAAACCACTGACGAAACGAGCGACATCTCCGGTCCTGCCCATCATGTGTTCGAGCTGAGTCTTGGTCAAACTTTCAGCGCGCAGATTCGATTCGATCTCGCCTAACTTGACCTTAAGTGGATCCTGGACCTTTTTCGCGGCTGGCTTATAGATGAGTTCTCGAATAATTTTTGTGATTATCGGCACCATCATGATCAGGAAGCACATTTTGACTTCGCTGACGATCGTAATGCCGGAGGACCAAGAGAATAAAGCGGGTAGGCGCGTCATCCAATCGCCTAAATCGAGTCCGGCCGCCTGAGAAGCCATAACACCCCCGAAAAACAGCCCCAAGAGAAGTCCAACCCTCTGAATTCCTGTTGGTATGCGCATCGCTAGAACGCGGTTCCAGATTCCTTGCATGCCGCCGTGTCGTTTGACTAACCGAATGACCAAAGGAACCGCAATGGCTAAGGCGAGCGCAAGAATGGCAGAAGACGCGTTAGTCGGAGACTGGGAAAGGAGGTTAGCATGGAGTTCGGCCGCTTGAGTCTGGTGAACCGAGCCACCCGCTAAGAAGAGTGTCGGCACGGCAATAACGCCAATGGGGAGCCTGGTGTCGCCCAAAATCTTTTGAAGAATCTGACGGAATATGCTTTGCGGCTTTCCGGTCTCTTGAGGCGTAAGGGGCTGGGGCCGGATCGGGCCTACATTGAGCACGTCCTTCGGGGTCTCGGCGTTCGTCCATGACCGTCGAACGATCGACTCGCGGTGGGCTTGCATCCACTGCCGGCGGTCCTCAAAATGGGGGATCCGAAGTTCATGACCCGTTTGATTTGAGATAAGGTCTTTTACGCCCTCTTTGATGTTGTTCAGCCAGGCATTGCGGGGGTCCAGCGTAGAGATATTTTGTTCAGGGTCCTGGCCATTCACGTTAAAATCGTTATGCCACGTGCGGACTTTCTGTTCACCCCAGAAAAGATCCAGGTCTCTTTCCTCGTTATCCAAACTGGCCGTGTAGACCCACATGTACCCGGGATAACCTTTAGTATCCGGGTATCGCACGTCAAATACCGCCCGCGCCCTCTTGTAAAGCACTTCTCGACCATCCTGGTCCTTCGCGGTGATGTATCGAAGTAACCCGAAACGGTCCACGTAGGATTTCTGCCACGGCGGTACACGCTCGCCCGCCCAGAGATATACCTGGTAATAAAGCGATCCGTCCAAACGGTTGGCAATTTCCACCAAACCTTTGCGGCCCAGGTGATTGTTGCTCATTTTGTACGTGATAAGCGTTTCCTTGTTTCCTCCGATCGGTGTATGGAAGTTAAAGTCGACATCGTAGGCATGCACGACCCAGTTATCGGCGCGATTGGGGATCCATGCCTCGCGCCCTTCCTTGGTGACTTCATGCTCATAAGCGTCCCGATTCAAGCGCCCATTGAACGGATGTTCCCAAGTCTCTTCTGCCACTCCGATATGGAAGAGCAGCACTTCGGGA
>JBBSDO010000099.1:0-9852 GCA_038241515.1 Elusimicrobiota bacterium
AAAAGTAGTTTCTATAACGGAACTGACGGGCATGGAAGGAGATACATTGACCACGCAAGAAATCTACCGATATGCCCACGGCCAATTTGAAGCGACAGGAATTCAGTCGATACCCCGTAAGCGCGGAGGAGCGGCATGATGCTTATCGGCGTACTTGTGATTCTGGCCGGCTTAACTCCGTTTCTTGTAGCGCAAATTCGGCAGGAGCGAAAGCAGCAAGAATGGGCGAGCCAGTTGCGCGAATCCCTGCAGAGCCTTGTCCATGGATTGCGAGTAGGGGTCGGATTCAATCAGGCACTGGAGTACGCGGCAAAAGAAGGTGCCATGCCTTTAGCGGGAGAATGGCAGCGAGTTCTCCAATCCGTAAGGGTCGGTCAGAGTTTGGCGCAGGCGCTCCAAGAAGTGGCGGAGCGCGTCCCCATTAAAGAGATGGCCTGGTTTTCAACGGCCGTCCAAATTACCCAAGCAACTGGCGGTTCCCTTGCCGAGGTGCTTGAAAGCCTTTCCATCACATTGCAGGATCAGCAGTCGTTGCGCGAAAAAGTAAGCGCCCTCACGGCGCAGGGGAAGGCTTCGGGAATTCTGTTGAGCCTCCTCCCGTTTCTCATGATGGGAGCCATGTCTTTCGTAGCTCCCGAAATAACCAAACCACTTTTTGTGACTTCTACTGGTCAAAACGTGATCGCCGGCGTGATCGTGAGCGTCGCCATGGGTGCGTTTGCTATTAAGAAAATTGTCACCGTTCGGGTCGACGAGATATGAACGGACTTAAACGACTGGACCAAAGAATTCGCCAATGGAATGATGATCGCCGAGAGCTTCCTAAAATTGCCGCGGCGCTTCCGGAAGCCATCGATCTTCTTGTATTAATCATGCAAGCCGGGCTCGATTTTCAGGTGGCCCTGTCGCATTATTTGGAGAAAGCGCCTCGGGGGCCTTTATGGCTGGAGCTCTCCACAGTTCAAAAAGAGATTCGCACGGGCGTTTCGCGAATTGATGCGCTGAGACACTTGGCGGCAAGGACGCGCGAAAGCGGCTTGCGTGAACTGGCACGATCGTTGGTCCAAGGCATTGAACTTGGCTCTAGCCTCACGCCCGTCTTTCGAACACAAGCGCAGGCGCTTCGGAAACGTCGAACTTACGAGGCCGAAAAAAGGGCTGCCGTGGCTCCTCTTAAGCTATTGTTCCCACTCCTTATTTTCATATTTCCGACTGTTTTGGTGGTGATATTTGCCCCACTCTACCTCACCGCGAGGGGCTTAGGACTGGGGGCACCATGAGGATGACGAGGATTTTCAGCACGGCAGTCCTATCTGGCATTCTATTGGCGAGCGCCCTCTTTTTCATCACGCGGGACCTTAGACAGGGCCTTCGGCTGCAGCGAAACCTCGAAGTCGAGCGTCTGGAAAGCATGGCGGGCGCTTTATTAGATAAGGCACATCAGAAACGAGACGATCTCGCCATGCAAGAATTGGTTCAGGCGATAGGGCAAGCGACTCAGGTACGGCAGGCTTACGTGAGTGATCTGGAAGGTAAAGTTCTTGCCCATAGTCGTCTGTCACAGGTGGGCCGGCTGCTTGAGCTTCCTCGGACTCAAAGCAACGTCTGGCACGTCGCGTTGCGCCATAACGGAGAATCATGGGGGCGACTCGTGCTAGTGTTGACAGCGGATGGTTACCATACTCTCTGCTCTCGACAGGTTCTCGTGGGTTTGATCTGTTGCACCCTCTTGTGGATTGCCGTGATGGTCGGGTGCCTTTACGAGGAGACAGAGTTGAACCGGATAACGACTTTGGCGTCTGAGACTAGAATTCTTTTAAATGAAAGTAAGATCCAGTGCGACCGGCTCGTACGCCACTTTGAAGAAGCGCAGAAGGTATCCATCAAACAGTTGCAAGACGCCGTGGAGCGGATGGAAGCGCCAAGTTTGCTTCTTGACGGCCGCCAACGTGTCATTGCTTTGAACAAAAAAGCGAGTGAGGCACTTGGGGGCCTGCAAAGAGAAGAAGTCCTTAACCACTCCTGGCAGGAGATTCCTGCGCTTCAGGCCTATGGAAGAGCCTTAGAAGCCTCGCTCCTCTCCCCCGAAAAGACCCTCTCCTGGCCAAGTGCCGACCAAGCCTATCTAGACCTGCGAACGGATGCCCAATTGGCTTCCACCTGGATTGCGTTTCGGTCACGCATTAGCAAGAGTCCCATCCGCTGAACAGCCTGCCGGCCCACTTAACCCCTTCTGATATAATGAAAAAATGGTCCGCAAATCCCATGTGTCCATCGCCGTACTCACCATTTTTTCAATCGCTGCATTTACCCACGCCGAGGCTCCCGCCGATCCAAAATCCAAGGCGATCTATGATCACGACAAGGAGTGGCTGAGCCACTTTCCGCCGTCTTTTGTCGCTACGAACATACGGGGTCACGGGCGAGACTACGCAGAAAGACGGATAGCCGCGCTCGATTTGGTGCGCCAGCAGCGCGATTTTGGCGTCGTTTCCGAATTGATTCAAGAGCTCGACAACGGAAATTTTTTAAGTCCCGAGATTTGCGATCTTCTCGGGGAATGGAAAGCCAAACGTGCGATTCCACGTTTGAAAGCGGTGCAAAGCGATCCCAAGCGTCCCAAAGAGGTGCGCGATCATGCGGCGAAGGCCCTCATCGCTATTCAGAATGCTAAGCCCGATCCGACCAGCAACCCCTACGCCACCGGTGGACCTGGCTCCGAAAAATAGCAAAATTTATCTATGAATGAAGTCAAAATGAAGGGGCTGCAGTGTAAAGAATGCGAACGGCTTTATCCGGCCAAAGCGACGCATGTCTGCGAATTTTGTTTTGGGCCGCTAGAAGTCGTCTACGACTACGACGCGATCCGAAAACGAATGAGTCGTCAGTCGATTGAGAAGGGTCCGCATAGCCTGTGGCGGTACTGGGACCTCCTGCCGGTTGAAACGCGCGACGTCATCACGATTCAAGAAGGTTTTACCCCGTTTTGGCATGCCAAACGCCTCGGCGCCGAGTTGGGTCTAAAAAACCTCTACATCAAAAACGATTCAGTGAACCCGACTTTTTCCTTCAAAGATCGCGTTGTCTCAACGGCGCTCACCCGCGCTCGCGAGATGGGTTTCGACACGGTGGCCTGCGCTTCCACGGGAAACCTGGCTTGTGCGGTGGCGGCCTATGGGGCCAAAGCCCGCTTGCGCGCTTTTGTCTTTATCCCCGCTGATCTTGAGCCGAGCAAAGTCGTCGGTGCCGGAATTTATGGACCGACGATTGTCGGCATTAAAGGAAATTACGACCAAGTGAACCGGCTCTGCGCGGAGGTCGCCGACATGTTCAAATGGGCCTTCGTGAACGTCAATATTCGGCCTTATTATGCGGAAGGATCGAAGACGCTCGGTTTTGAGGTGGCCGAACAATTGGGCTGGCGCGCACCCGATCACTGCGTCGTCCCGATGGCCAGTGGCTCACTTCTAACAAAAATCCATAAGGGCCTTCAGGAGTTTACGCAGCTGGGTCTGATCGCCGAACACAAGACCCGCATGTCGGGAGCCCAAGCTGAAGGCTGCTCGCCCGTGGTCACCGCCTGGCGTGAGAAGTCCGATATCATTAAGCCGGTAAAACCGCACACGATCGCGAAAAGCTTGGCTATCGGCAATCCCGCGGATGGGCCCTATGCGTTGAAGATTATGGATCAAACCCATGGCGCGGGAGAAAGCGTAACGGATGAGGAAATCCTAGACGGTATTTTCTTGCTCGCGAACTCGGAAGGCGTATATACCGAAACCGCCGGAGGTGTGACGGTGGCCGCGTTGAAAAAGCTGGCGGCTTCTGGTAAAATCGGCTCCGACGAAGTCACGGTGGCTTTCATCACCGGGAACGGCTATAAAACCCAAGAAGTGGTCGTTGAGCGAGTGAACAAGCCATTCATCATCGAGCCGTCCATCGCGCAGTTTCGTGAGATTTACGACAAACTATCATCGCAAAACCCCTCACCGTCCGAGCTCCCCCAAGGAGTAGGATCCCAGGTGAGCGCCTAACCCACGGAGGATATCATGGCTGCTAAAGTTCGTATCCCTGCTCCGCTTCGCAAGCTCACAAAAGAACAACCCGTGGTCGATGTGCAAGGCAAAACCGTGGATGAGGTTCTCGCGGATCTCGAGAAAAATTACCCCGGCATCAAAGAGCGGATTTGCGACGAAAATGGCCAGATTCGCCGATTTATTAATGTTTTCGTTAATGGAGAAGATATCCGATTTAAAGAGGGGGCTAAAACGGCTATCGCCGAAGGTGCGGAAATTTCCATTATCCCCGCGATCGCGGGCGGCTCACCCGCAAGTCGGAGGCCCCAGCTCCAAGGTCCGAGCCGGAAGAACCGTTCTCGGCGCTTGGGCCTAGGCCCTCGGGCCTGAACCCTTTCCCATGGTTAAAAAGCAGTTTGAACTGATCTACCCCACGAACCTGATTAAAGAACCTTTGATCTATCAAATGGTAAAAACCATCGACGTGGTATTTAACATTCGAAGGGCCAAGGTGACACCTAAAATTGGGGAAATTGTCTTGGAGCTGGAAGCAGCCGACGAAAATACGCTCGAAAAGGCCGTTTTGTTCCTCACAACTAAAGGCGTTACAGTCGAACCCATTACCCACGATACCGTCGAATCCTAAACTAGTCCGTCTTCCGTTTCAACTACTTTCCCAGAAGTGTGTTAATGAGAATCTGAGCCGACGGGCTGGATCCGCCGTCCGCCAAGGGGCGGAGCGCTTCAGCCAGTCTTTCCTTGGACGGTTTTAGTTCCTCGTCGAGTTGCCCGAGTGCGACGATAGAAGCGAGGCTCACCCCTTCATCCGGGTCCTTACTACCTACAAAGAGAAGCGCGACCACGTCGGGATCTCGACTTTGAACCGCCGCGTGAACGGCCGCCATGCGAGCGCTGACGGAGCTTGAGCGCAGTGAAATTCGCAGAGGCTCCAGAGCGGCCTTTCCTAACTTACTCAATCCCGTGGCCGCAGCCTCCCGAATCAGCGCACGATCATTCGACAAGAAGTTGGCTAGCAGCACGGCATCTTCAGCCTGTCCCATTTGGCCCAAAGCAATTAGCACGGCCTGCACCACATCGGGATCCGGATCATTTAAGAGGGGATCGAGCGCATTCCGCGTTTCACGCAGAGTGCTTGAGCTGTCCCTCAGCTCTTCCTGAATGGTCTTTTGATAAACTTCCTTTCTCTGCAACAGGCGTGCGGTCCAGGTGGCGGCCATCGTACTGTTCATCACCGCAAAAGGATCGGGGTTTTGGGAGACCAAGGACCAGCGATCCTCCGGCGTCATCTCGGGGTCAAGAGCCATGATCGACACCACCTCCATGATCGTCCGCGAGCCAAAGAGGCGAGTAAGCTCCAGGGCCGCCGCGTTCGTACTTGCGGCAACCTGCTTTTGAGCGGCAGCTACAGCTGTTCGTTTTTTGACAGTACGTGGGGCGGAACCGGTCGATGGTGCTGGGACGGGGGTTCTCGCGAGCCAGTCGCTCAACTTCTCGAGAATTCGAAGACGTCCCGGCTGAGGCCCATTTTCCCGGTCAAACCAGTTCCCTAGAACGAGCACGGCCGAACGGCGCACTCTCCAATCAGGATCACTTAACCCGTTGAGAACGGTTGATTGAGCCTCGCGAATACGAGTCGAGCTCAGAAGAGAGAGCAAAAGAATCTTATTCATTCCGCGCGCCGAAGGAATGCGATGTATGAGGGTGAGGCCTGCCTCGGGTCCGTACGCCGCAACAACGGTTCGCAAAAACACAAACTCATCGAAGCGATCCGCCGAAACACAATCTACGAGATAGGGGATGTCCGAGACGGGGAGCGTATACAAATGTTGGAGCGCTTTGAGAGGCGTCGCTTGCTCCAAGCCAAAACTCGAAGCGATCGCGAGCCACTCTTCCATTCTGACGCGTCCAGAGTCTTTGTCGGCTCGGTCCAAACGCTTCTCCAAATCAATTCGTTCTTTTTCACCAGCCGAGGCTCGATCAACGGCCGGCCATTCCACTTTTTTCGCTTTGAGCGCAGAATCGAAATGACTCAGTCCTTGGAGGGTCGTCACTCCCCAAGGATTCGCGTAGAGAGCGAGGGGCTGGGTGTCGGTGCGCTCAAGTCCGAGATAGGACATGGCATTTCCTTGGCCTTGAATCGCGGCCAATCCGTAACTCGGTGCATTGCGGCTAATGGAACCTGAACCGAACTGAGGCAAAATGAGTTGATTCCGATCGCCCTCGATGCGAGCGAGCCCCAAGCCGTTCATTTCTCCATGACCGGTAGCCCAATCGGCTTGGATAAAGTTTTCATTGCCTTTTGAAAGAAAAAGGCCGACCCCATAATCCCAGCCATACCCTGGACCGACTCCCCAGTTCACGACCCGGTTGTGGTTGCCTTCGAGCAAGAACGCTCCCACCGCCGTGTGTACGCCGGTTCCTTGATCGTAACGACGCCCCTGAATTTCGTTATCGTCTCCCTGAAGGAGAAACGTTCCCAAGCCGTGCCAGTAGCCGCTGCCTTCGGTCATGTAGCTGCTCGCGACATGGTTATGGTTGCCGTGATGGGTTGCGATTCCGACCCCTCCTGCCGCAAACGCTCGCGGTCCGTATCCCATTCCTTAACACATACTCGTGATGGCTTGATCCTCGCGCGGATCGGCTACCGAAAGTCCGCTTTCGAACTGGCCGCCATCCCCTTCGTGCCGAAAGAGGCCAATTCCTTGCGTAAAGCCGACCCCTTGGCCCGCGAAGCGCGCCCGGTACTTCGCTTGCGGACTCGATTGGACAGAACAGAACCCGATTCCAAAAGTGCCAGAACCTTGAGTCGAGCTGCCGCCGGAAAGATCCACCTGCCCGCCGGTAATCCACAGGCCTCCCACGCCGAAGAGCCCTGAGCCCATCGAAGCATTACCGCCTTCAATTCGCTTGATGCCGCCGCGCATGGGAAGATACAGCAGGCCAATTCCCCACTCGCCGCTGCCTGCGCAGGCCGAATCCCCGCACCGGATGGTGACGTCCTTCGCGGAATCAATTACAAGGCGAATCTGATTCCTCGAAGCCGCAGCAACGGGTCCCGCATAGGTGACGGCCGAGCTCTGATTGATTAAAAGCACAACGCCTTCAAGGTCTTTGCTTGAGAATTCTTGCTGAGCCCCTTCGGCCACCAAGACGTCCCCTAAAGTCGTGTGCCAGCGAAGGCGACGGCTCTTTTTCCCCACGTTACTTGTCAACGCCGGCAAAACGCGATCGACAGCCTGAGTCAGGACGATCGCCGCCTGGACCAGAGGGGCTAACTCAAAACCACGGATCTTTCGCAAAGCGGGTTCTAACTCGGCGGCATTGGCTTGGTTCGCTGTGACATTCCGCCAAGCGTTCACAGCGGGGCCGCGTTGTTTTGCAGGTACCGACTTCACGGCTTGATCGAGCAGCGTCTGGGCGCGAGCGATAGCCGTTAAACATTCCCCAACAGGTTTTTTAAGGGCAGAGCGCAAATGCGAACTCAAAGGAATAGCGGGCGACGAAAACGCAGGAGCGGCGGTCGACACTAAAAGAAGTTCGGCGGAAAGTCTCACCCATTCTGCAGAGCTTTTGGCCCCTGCCGCGCGATGGGCCATCGGTTCGATGACCTCAGGAACTCCCACCGGATTCTGCAGGAGGCCCTCTACAAAGGGCAAAGTGAAGGCCGTTTCCCAACGATCGTTCCGGATGGCTAAATCGGAAGGCAAAAGCCCCATTCGCCGTAGCGGTTCCTGAAACCGGTTCGAATCAGGCTGAGCGAGAACTGGCATCCCGAAAAGAAGGGCGACCTTTAAGAGAATGACCCGCTGCGCGAGATTTACCATTTCCTACCTTTGTCGAGAATAAATATCGTCACCTTGCGGTGGTTGAATTGGCGCTCTTCTGCCGCATCTTTCACTGCAAGGTCAATGCGCATCCCTTGGATCGCGCTGCCGGTGTCCGAAGCGAAAGCATACCCATACGTTGGAATATAGAGTCGTGTGCCCAATGGGATCACCTTGGGATCGACTGCGACGAGACCGCGCTGCAGCTTGTACCCAAGCCGCGTTTCGTCACCGGGAACCATGGGATCTCCCACATAATATCCCGTAGCGAGCATCTTGAGCGTTTTGGATTTGAGGAGATCGTACTTGCGCAGAATAAAGCCCGAATTGTTGAAAAGAGTCAAAGTATAAAAGGGACGTCGGCCGGTTCGCACGCTCGTGAGATGCCGATCGACTTCTTTTCCGTCATAAAGCGTAATGCGAAACTTTTGAAGATGCTCGGTGGAATGTCCTTTCTCGACCAGCACCCGCCGCAGATTCGTCCGTGTCCGGTGGGACCACTGGACCACGGGTGCGGTTTCCACGGTCTGAGTCACCTCTTGATTGTCGACCCTTGTCACTTTGACGACCATGTTCCTGGTTAAAAACGTGGCCTGTGGGGGGGTGCAAAAATCGAGCGGGCGAAGCGTAATTCGTTCTTGAATCAACAAATCAGCAACCGTATTTAATTTTCTCGAATACACATGGTGCGATTGTCCAGCGACGATCAACACCACGCTGCCTCGAAACCAGTGAACCGTGCCAAAGGATAGAAAAAGAAGGAGACACAGCGGAAGAACCAGACGGTAGGGGTGACGACGAAGGTAGGAAAGGAATTCCATGGAGAAGCGGGCTAGAGGCTTAACGGCTTATGATCTATTCTTGTCACCTAAATCCGAAAAAGCGCCTTTGCGTTAGCGGTGGTTTGTTGAGCAACGTCCTCGGTGCTTTTGCGTTTCAAGGCACCGACGGCCTGCCCTATTGTGGCGATATGCAAGGGTTCATTTCGTCTTCCGCGCTGTATTTGCGGCGGCAAGTAAGGAGAATCCGTCTCTAAGACCATGCGCTGCAGAGGCATGCGGGTCACGTTCGCTTGAAGCTCTTTTGCGGAAGGGTAGGTGACGGGAGCATCGATACCGAGCATAAAGCCGTGCATCAAATAGGTCTGCGCGTCCGACCATGTTCCTGTAAAGCAATGAATAACTCCCTGAGGCTTCGGACAATCAATCGTCGGCGACGTGTGGGGATAAAATTCACGGAGTGCTTTCTGAACATCCGCATGTGCGTCTCGACAATGGATCACAATGGGCTTGGAAAGTTCTTTTGCCAAAAGCAACTGTTGACGAAAAAGGAGTCCTTGCTCTTCCTTTGTATTTTGCATTCGAAAGTAATCGAGACCGAATTCCCCAATGGCGAGCACTTTAGGATGCTGAAACAATTGCCGTAATCGCTTCTCCATCTCCGGCCAGCGTTCCGGTCCCACCTCATGAGCATGATGGGGATGGATGCCAAGCGCCGCATAAACGAAAGGGTACTGCTCAGCTAAGGCGATGGCCGCATCCCAGGTCGCAGGAGACTCCGCGATTTCGATTAACGTGGTGACCTTCGCCACGAGAGCCCGGTCAATCACGGCCGCGCGGTCGGCGTCAAATTGTTTATCAGAGACGTGGCAGTGCGTATCAATGAACATGATCTATATTTTGCGGGGGAAAAGCGGCGTTCCGCGAAGAACCGCTTGGCCCGGGGGCAAATCAACGGAACTTGGGTTCAAAAAGAAGGCCTTCGCACGAGCCACAAAGTCGTCCGTTTGCCCGAGCTGAGTCCATAGGGTGAGGGCCGTATCGGGAAAGAAGGGCCCTAAATAAAACACCAGAGCTTGGAGAGAAACGAGCACCTCGCGTAGCACCGAATCGCTTTCCGTTACGGAGGTTTTCACAAGCTTCCAGGGGGCTTTTTCCTCAATGAAACGGTTAATGCGGTCGACGGCCGACAGGAGGGTGGTTAAGGCTAGG
>JBBSDO010000100.1:0-9745 GCA_038241515.1 Elusimicrobiota bacterium
GCCGAACGCCGCCTCGCCGAACGTTGTTATGGCGAAGGCCGTTCACAAATTTGCCTTACTAGATTTCGACAGATGTTCAGTCCCCGTTTTCCCCAAGTACGCTTCGATCACGGCGGGGTTCCGCTGAATTTCGGCGGGCGTGGCGTCGGCAATCTTTTCGCCGTAGTCCAATACCGCTACTCGATTGCAAAGGTTCATCACGACGCGCATTTGATGTTCGATGAGAAGAATCGTGATGCCACGCTGCTGGATCCGTTTCACGAGCTGCATCAGATCCTGGCTTTCTGTCGGATTCATCCCGGCCGTGGGTTCATCGAGCAAGAGCAATTGCGGATCGAGCGCCAAGGCTCGTGCCATTTCCAGCCGCCGTTGCTCACCGTAAGGGAGATTCTTGGCCAAGGCATTGCCTCGATCCAAAAGGCCGACTAAGTCGAGTAAGTCTCGCGCCTGCTTTTGGATTTTATCCTCACCCTCACGGAAACCCCGAGTCAAAAAGAGGGTGCGGATGAGATCGGAGGCCGTACGGCAATGCCGACCGACCATGACATTCTCCATGGCGGTCATATTGGGGAATAGACGAATATTTTGGAAAGTCCGGGCGATGCCCAGAGCTGCGACCTCGTGCGGAGCGAGGCCTTGAATGCGTTTGCCTTTAAAAAGAATTTCGCCTTTTTCCGGGGTATAGAGACCGGTGAGCACATTAAAGAACGTGGTCTTCCCCGCTCCGTTGGGGCCAATGAGACCGAGAATCTCCCCCTCTTTGATTGAAAGGTCCACATGCTCAAGCGCTGCAATTCCGCCGAATACCTTCGTGACGGCAAGCGCCTCGAGGAAGCTCATGACAGACAACTTAACGGAACTTCAAAGTTCACACGGCAAACTTCAAAGTTCAAAGTTAGGAGCATTGTTAAATCTGAAGTTTGCGGTGCTAACTTTGAAGTTCCGTTCATTCAGACATGCCTTCAGTATTTTCTCCGGCCTCGGCTCGACGGAGTTCTAGCGATCGTCTGCGGCTTGGCCACAACCCTTGCGGGCGATAGATCGCCATGAGAATGAGCGACAGCCCGAACAATAGGTAACGGGCATTCGCGTACGTGGTACCCAGCACGTCGCGTAAAACTTCAGGAACGGCCACGATGCAGAACGCACCGAGGATCACTCCGAGCACCGATCCCATTCCACCTAAGACGACGGCGCAGACGAGCAGGCAAGATTCCCAAAAGGTGAAGGATTCGGGAGTCACAAAGGACTCCCAGTGCACAAAAATCGCCCCGGCGACGCCTGCAAAAACGGCGCTGAGTCCAAAAGCGAGCACTTTCTGCTTCGTCACGTCCACTCCCATGAGCTCGGCCGCCACCTCGTCCTCTCGAATTGCGACCCAGGCCCGGCCGACGCGCGAGTGATCCAACCGGTGGCAAATCCAAACCCCAAGCAACA
Source organism: Elusimicrobiota bacterium (assembly GCA_038241515.1). GTDB lineage: Bacteria > Elusimicrobiota > Elusimicrobia > 2-01-FULL-59-12 > 2-01-FULL-59-12 > JBBSDO01. Next base: position 1,438 of record JBBSDO010000100.1, read on the forward strand.
CGCAAAGGGCAATCAAATAGAAATAGTGAAGATTCGAGGAGAAGGTCAAACCGAAGAGTGAAATAGGGGCAATAGACTCGCCCACTCGCGGTAATCCCTTCGGTCCGTTTGTAATTCGATCGAGGTTATTTAATACGAGCCGCACGACTTCGCCAAATCCGAGCGTGACCATGGCAAGGTAATCGCCGCGCAAGCGCAGCGCCGGAAATCCGACCGCAAGACGCAGCAGCACCGTAACCGCAACAGCCGCAGAAACACAGACCAAAAATGGCATTTTATGAATGGAGAGGAGAGCAGCGACATAAGCGCCGATCGCGTAAAAGGCCATGAACCCCAGGTCCAAGAGACCCACAAATCCGATTACGAGATTCAATCCCAGTGCGAGCAGCATGTACAGGCCGGCGATACCGCCTAAGCGAACAAGAAAGGCAAAGCGCGTTGTTTGAAGGAGGAAGGGACCCAGCCCAAGAAAAAGCAGTCCGACGGACCAGGCAATCACTTTGGCTTGGCGGCTCACTGACGAGCATTCTATCACACTACATAGAACCGTCATTCCCTCCAGTCTCTGGCGGGGGATGACGGAAATGAAGGATCTGGATTACACTTTGTCGGTAACGCGCTGCCCGAAAAGGCCTTCAGGGCGGAAGAGAAGAATAACAATAAGAATAGAGAAAGCGATGACATCTTTCCATTCGGAACCGCTAGGGATGAGGCCGGCGGCAAGGGATTCGATCACGCCTAAAATAAATCCTCCCCACATGGCTCCCGGCACATTGCCAATTCCTCCCAAAACGGCCGCGGTGAAAGCCTTCATGCCGGGCACAAAGCCCATGTTGTACTTGATCGAACCATAATACATCCCGTTCAAGGCGCCTGCCACCCCTCCCAAAGCTCCCCCGAGCAGGAAGGTTAAAGCAATGATCGCGTTCACGGGGATGCCCATCAAAGAGGCGGTGGCCGGGTCTTGAGCCGTCGCGCGGATGGCCGTGCCGAGACGCGTTTTGTTGACGAAAAGATGCAGACTCAGCATCAGCACGAAGGCCACCACGAGAATTGTGATTTGGAGGGAATTTATTTCAAATCCCCATCCATGAAAATGGTGAATCGTAAAAATTTGGGGATAGGCGAGAGACTGGTCGGAAATGAATAGGAAGGCCGCGTTCTGCAAAAGAATCGAAACCCCAATCGCCGAGATCAGCGGAGTCAGACGCGCCGAGCGGCGCAGAGGGCGGTAGGCAAAGCGCTCCACGAGGATAGCCAAAAGCGCGCTCGAACCCATCGCTAAGGCAATAGAGATTAAAAGAGCTTCGATTGGCGGAAGGATTCGGACGAGACGCATATAAGACACGAGGCTGACAAAAGCGCCGGACATAAAGATCTCGGAATGGGCAAAATTGATCATCATCAGAACCCCATAGACCATGGTGTAGCCGAGGGCGATGAGCGCGTAGAGGGAACCGAGGGTGAGGCCGTTGACGAGCTGCTGTAGAATCATGAGCGCCAGTGCTCCTGGGTTCCGGTGCTCCTGTGCCCCTGTTGTAAAAGATAGGACAAAAACCGGAGCGCTGGAGCACCGGAGCACGGGGCCACGCTCATTTTATAGGCGTGAACTTTCCCTCTTTAACCTGAAAGAGCGTGATCTTGTGATTCAGCGTATCGCCCTTTTCGTCAAATTTCGTTTCTCCAACAACACCTTTATAGTCGATGTTGGGCAGAGCCTCGAGAATTTTATCGCGATCGGGACCGGTCTTATCGAGGACGCTAAAGAAAATATTCATCGCGTCGTACCCGTAGGCGTCATAGGCCCGGGGCTCTGAATCCGGGAAGCGGGTGTGGTAGGCCTCTAGAAAAAACTTGGCGGTCGGAAGCAGGTCTGAGGGACTGCCCAAGAACGTGACATAGGATCCTTCCGCCGCGGCCCCTGCCACGCGCAAATATTCGGGATCGTAGTTCGCTTCGGAGAGTATCATCATCGCTTTCTCACCCACGCCACGCGCTTGCCGCACAACGAGCCCCCCACCGGCAAAGTCCCCGCCAAAGTAGATGACTTGAGGATGAAGCTCGTGTAGGCGCGTGAGCAGAGCGTTAAAATCCTTGTCTGCCACGCTGATTCCATCGAAGGAGAGTTTGATCCCTCCAAGGGCTTCGAAGCGCTTCAAGAATTCTTCGGCCACGCCTTGTCCGTACGCCGTTTTGTCATGAATGATGCAGGCCCGCTTGAGGTGCAAAACGTTGACAGCGTATTCGGATGCAAAGGGACCTTGGACGTCGTCCGTCGTGTTTACGCGGAAGACCGCTTTCGGAAAATGCCAGCTCGGGTCCAGCTGCTGCTGGGTGAGTTTGGGATTAGACGCTGCCGGCGAGATCATGGCGAGATGGTTGCGCGCATACACCTGGGAGGCGGGTATACTGCAGCCCGAATTGAAGTGACCAATCACCGCGACCGTATTGGGATCGGAAACGATGCGATTGGCCACGTCAACGGCTTCCTTCGGATCGCTGCGATCGTCAAAGGCCTCCATTTCGACTTTAAAACCCGGGAAGCGGTGCTGCTGCTGGGCCTGCTCGAGAGCGAGTTGGCAGGCACGCTTAATTCCTTGGCCAAGCGCAGCAATGTCTCCCGTGAGTGGGAGAGCGACGGCAATGCGGGCCACTTTTTCGTGGGGGCCGCACCCATAAAACGAAAAAGCAAAAAACATAAGGCAAAAGGCAAAAGACAAAGCTCTTGGGGTACTTTTCGTAAAGAACAACCTCGAGAAATTTGCCTTTTGCATTTTGCCCATTGCCTTTTGACCTCTCCTACAACCCCATCGCTTTCAACACCACGCCGATCTCAGGTCTTACCGCGGGCGGTAGCGTCTGCACTTTGGTCGCTGTGTCGGGGTCCTTGAGTCCGTGTCCCGTCAGCGTACACACAATCGTTTGCCCGGCTTTTAGCATGCCTTTTCGCGCGTATTTAATCAAACCCGCCACGGAGGCGGCGGAAGCGGGTTCTCCGAAAACACCTTCCTTGCTGGCGAGAAGCTGATAGGCGCTCAAAATTTCTTCATCGGTCACTTCATCAATAGCCCCATCGGACTCCTGCCTCGCTACGAGAGCACCTGCGCCTGAGGCCGGATTGCCGATTCGAATCGCCGTGGCGACGGTTTGGGGATCCTCCACGATTTTGCCGCGCACGAGCGGGGCGGCACCACTCGATTGGAATCCCCACATTTTTGGCAGGCGATTGGCTTTTCCCTCAGTTTTAAACTCTTTATACCCCTTCCAATAGGCCGTGATATTTCCAGCGTTCCCCACGGGAATGCAATGGATATCCGGCGCGTCTCCTAGGGTTTCGACGATCTCAAAGGCCGCCGTCTTTTGTCCCTCGATCCGGTCGGGGTTGATCGAGTTCACGAGCGCAATTGGAAACGTTTGGGCGATCTCGCGCGCGAGCGAGAGCGCTTTGTCGAAGTTCCCTTGTATCGCGACGACCTTGGCTCCATGAATCAAAGCCTGGGCTAGCTTTCCTAGGGCGATGTAGCCTTCGGGAATAAGAACAGCGCAGGAAATACCGGCCCGTGCGGCATAGGCAGCCGCTGAAGCCGAAGTGTTACCCGTTGACGCGCAGAGAATGGCTTTCGCCCCTTTCTCGACAGCTTTGGAAACGGCGAGAGTCATTCCCCGGTCTTTGAAGGACCCTGTGGGATTGAGTCCCTCAAACTTAAAATAAATGGAGACGTCGATTCCGAGATGTGTCGGAAGGTAGCGCGCTGGAATGAGAGGCGTTTCGCCTTCAAGCAATGTGACGACGGGGGTTTTATCGGTGACCGGAAGGTAGCGGCGGTAGCGCTCGATGATGCCCCACTTGCGGTCCATCTTATTCCTCGATTCGAAGCAGCACTGTCTTAGCGCGAACGAACGGCTTTCTAGCGATTTCTTTGATTGCTTTCTCAATCACCCCTTCTCGGGCCGAATGGGTCAGAATCATAATCGACACGCCACGAGAGCCAGAGAATGAATGCTCCGGCTGGTAGACGCCCGATATGGATACTCCTAGCTTACTAAGGATACCTGAAATACCGGCGAGCACACCGGGACGGTCGGAGACTGTAAATCTCAGGTAGAAACGCGAAGACATCTCTGATCTAGGGACGGCGCGCAAATGCTTCATGTGATCGCCTGAAATATAGGGCAACTTTCCCGCCGTGCCGGCAGCCACTTGCCGAGCCAGATAAGTGATATCGGAGACGACCGCCGAAGCAGCGGCCATGCGACCCGCGCCCTTTCCATAAAGCATCACATCGCCTGCCGCGTCACCGTCAATAGAAACCGCGTTGTACTCGTTCTCAACGTTGGCGAACGGATGCGATTCGGATATCAAAGCCGGGTGCACGCGAACTTCGACCGAGGATTCAGTCAGCTTCGCAATTCCGAGGAGTTTAATGACATAACCAAACTCCTTGCGCACAAACTCCAGGTCCCGCGCATCGAGATCGGTGATGCCTTCGGTGACAACGTCCGAAAGTCGGACCCAAGTTCCGCTGGCAATCGAAGCCAATATGGCAATCTTGTGTGCCGCATCGATTCCCTCGACATCAAAGGTCGGATCGGCTTCTGCGAATCCCGCCTTTTGGGCTTCCTTGAGTGCGGCTTCATAGGTCAGCCCCGCCTTTTTCATTCGCGTCAACACGAAATTGGTTGTCCCGTTTAGAATCCCGATGATTTTTGAGATACGGTTGCCGGCGAGGCCCTCATTGAGTGCCTGGATCACGGGAATTCCACCGCCGACCGCGGCTTCGAAATACACAAGGCGGCGGTAGATTCGCGTATGCTCGAAAACGTCTCCCCAATATTTAGCAAGCAACGCTTTGTTGGCAGTGACCACATGCTTCCCGGCATGGAGGGCTTTCAGAACAAAAGTGCGGGCCGGTTCATAGCCGCCTATCAGCTCAATAAAAATATCGATGTCAGGGTGAAGGATCACGTCATCGGCGTTACGCGTGAACGTGGCGGAGGTATTAAGCTTTTTAAGGTTCGCGGTGGAAATGACTTTGTCGCAAACCATCGTCAGTTCGACAGGCGCGCCGACTTTCGTTTCGATCAAATGTCGGTTGCGTTGAAGCATTTGAACAACGCCACCGCCGACGGTCCCTAGGCCGACCAACCCTAGCCGTACGGGCTTCTTCATCGTTTTCGCTCTGGCTGAGGCTCGTCCCACCCTACGGGTCTTTTGGCCTCGAGTCCCTTTCCATTGGATTCGGTAGCGAGCCGCTCTGCTATTGTCGGAACGGGAGATCGGGTTCCCGCTAGAAGCTTCTTAAATCGCAACAACACGTCGTGGAAACGATTGTCGTGCGTGACGAGTGCCATCCGGATATATCCCTCGCCGGCTTGCCCGAAACCCACTCCGGGAGCGACTACGACGCCCGTGTCCGCTAAAAGTTTTTCCGCAAAGGCCAAGGATCCCATCGCCTTGAAAGGTTCCGGGATCGGTGCCCAAACGTACATCGTCGCTTTCGGACGGGGCACAATCCATCCCATCTTGGCGAGACCGTCGATCATCTGATCCCGCCTTTTTTGGTAAGCACTCGAGACACCGCGAATCGAGTCCGGCCAAGAGTCTAAGGCGGCGACTCCAGAGAGTTGAGAAAATGTCGGTACGCCGTAATCTAAAAACGATTTGAATTTTTCCACCGCAGAGATCACTCGCGCGTTTCCACACATCCAACCCATACGCCATCCAGCCATGCTGTAGGTTTTTGAGAACGAGTGGGATTCGATACCGACGTCCTTGGCGCCTTCGACTTCGAGAAAGCTGGGCGCGACATACCCGTCGAATGTAATTTCGCAGTAGGGATTGTCGTGGCAAACAATGATGTCGTACTTTTTGGCAAAAGCCACCCATTCTTTAAAAACCGCTTTATCTGGAACGACGGCGGCTGTGGGATTATTCGGGTAATTGAGAAAGAGCAGCTTTGACTTGCGCGCTACCTGTTCCGGGATTTTTTCCAATTCAGGCAGAAAATCATTCTCGGGCTTTAGCGGGATGGAATGGACTTCGCCCCCGGCGAGAAGGACCCCATTAAAATGCGCGGGGTAGGACGGTTCTCCTACGAGAACGGTCTCACCGGGATTCAGCATGGCCATTGCCAGATGAGCGATCCCTTCTTTGGAGCCAATGAGAGAAACGACTTCTTTTTCAGGATCGACTTGGACGCCAAAACGCCTCTGCATCCAGTTGGCGATACTTTTGCGGAATTTAGGCATTCCCTTGGCTTGCGGGTAGCGATGGGTCGAGGGGTGATTTTTCACGGTGTCGATAAGTCGGTCAATCACGATGGGAGGAGGCGGAAGGTCAGGATTGCCCATACCCAAGTCAATGACGTCCAACTTTTTGGCGTAGGCTTCCTTTTTAAGTTGGTTTATCCGCGTGAACAGATAAGGCGGAAGGTGATTTAATCGATCGGAAAATTCGGGCATAGGAGTATTCAGATGAACAAGGAAGGCTTATCGTATCAAAATTTCGAGTGGAGACCGAGATTGGGACGTCGAGGCCCACCCGTAAAAGGGTATGCGAAGGAATCGCATACCCTCGGACCGGCCCTCGGTCGTCCGGGCCGGCTCGAAGTATTAAACTACCGGGGGCGTTGCCGAGGGTGCTGCAGCCGTCGCAGGAGGTGTAATGCGCACCAGCTTTTTCAAGGAAAAGCTTGGTTTAAAGGATACTTTGCGCCCTACAGGAATTTGAATCGTTTCCCCTGTTTTGGGATTGCGCCCCTTGCGGGCTTTGCGCGATTTCACCTTAAAAGTGCCCAGTCCGGAGAGAGACACCTTGTCGCCCACGCGTAAAGCTTCGCGAATGGTTTTGACCAGTGCTTTTACGGAACGTGACGCCTGCGACTTTTTGACGCGGGCTTCTTTGGCCACACGCTGGATCAACTGAACTTTGTTCATTTTCTGCCTCCTAACAACTCCAAAACCTTATCAAAACGCTGCGATTTTACGTACTCTTGCTTGTCGATTTCTAACAGATTTAATTTTAGATGTCAATACATTTTTATAGCTGAAAAAAAGCGGCCTCAACTTTCGTCGAGGCCGCTCTCTTTCTGGAACTGGTTGATTTTTAGATTAGGTTTTAGCGCTTCGAGTACTGGAAGCGTTTCCGAGCTTTAGGTCGTCCGGGCTTCTTTCGCTCCACCATCCGCGAATCCCGGGTCAAAAGACCTTCTTTTCGCATGGCTAAACGCAGCGGATTTTCGAGCTTGGAAAATGCTCGGGCCACACCATGCGAAACCGCGCCCGCTTGCCCGTTAACCCCGCCCCCGCGGACATGCACAAAGATATCGTATTGACCGCCTATTTTTGCCGCGTCGAATGGCTTCATGACCTGAGATTTTGAACGCTGGTGACCGCCAAAGTATTCTTCAACGGAATGCTGATTAATAACGAATTTACCACTGCCCGGGAGTAATCGTACTCGGGCCGTCGCGTTTTTGCGTCGTCCGGTGGCCCAAACGGGAAATTGTGCTGTCGAAGTTGCCATAATTTTACGCAGGTACCTTTATTTGAGGTTGTTGTGCAGAATGCGGGTGGGTCGCATCGCGATAGACTTTGAGTCGAGTGAGCATTTTCGCGCGCATCGTGTTTTTGCAAAGCATTCCACTCACGGCCCGGGTGATGGCCTTTTCCGGATGTTCGGCTAGGAGTCTTTTATAAGGAATAAGTCGCAATCCCCCGGGATGTGCGGAATGGCTAAATGCCGTCTTTTGCTCAATTTTGTTCCCTGTCAGTTTCACGAGTGCGGCGTTTAAAACGACTACAAAGTCCCCTTCATCCAGGTAAGGCGTAAAAGTGGGTTTGTGCTTCCCGCGCAAGAGTTCCGCAGCGCGCGTCGCTAAGCGTCCCAAGGGTTGGTCCTTGGCGTCAAGAACATGCCACTGCCGAGGAGCTCGGGTAGTCGTCGGGAAAAAAGTGCTGTTCATATTCATAAGCGGCTATTATATCGAAGACGTCACGTGAGGTCAAATTTAACGCCGAGGCCCCAACGCGTTTCCTTTTGAGTATAGAACTGCCCCTGGGGCTGAACCCCCGTCATAAACTCTAGAAAAAGCGAAAGCGCCCTGTGCTGTTTCGGGTCTTGCGCCACTTTAATTCCAAACTGCGAATTGAAAGCCGGGTTCCAATGGCTTCGTTCCCAAGACTGAAAATCATCGGCCAAAAAGAATTGCAGGTGGTCAGAAAATTTCCAGCCGGATGTCCATTCGCAGCCGCCTTGAAGGGAGCTTCGGCCGATTCCTTGAGGCAATGATCGAAAAGCGTAGGTATA
>JBBSDO010000101.1:0-9711 GCA_038241515.1 Elusimicrobiota bacterium
AGATGTCATCCTTTATGAACTTCATATCGGGACGTTTACACCTCAGGGGACATTCGAGAGCGCTCGTCAAAAGCTTGCGGCCCTGTGCGATTTGGGCGTGACCGTCATCGAAATCATGCCCGTCGCCGATTTCCCCGGCTCTCGGAACTGGGGTTACGACGGTGTCGATCTTTTTGCTCCAGCCCGATGTTACGGAACGCCCGATGATTTCCGGAAATTCGTCGACGAAGCGCATCAAATGGGCTTAGGTGTTCTTTTAGATGTCGTCTTTAACCATCTCGGGCCGGACGGCAATTATGTAAACAGGTTTAGCCCCTACTACTTTACGGACCGGCATCACAGCCCTTGGGGAGACGGAGTCAACTTGGATGGACCTCACAGTCGGCAGGTTCGCGACTTCTTCATTGAAAACGGTCTGTACTGGCTCCATGAATTCCATTTGGACGGGCTTCGTCTGGATGCCACCCATGCGCTGGTTGACGAAAGTTCGCCGCATTTCTTACGCGAATTCAGCGAACGGTTACATCAGTCCTTGGATTCGCGGCCGATCCATCTGATCGCTGAAGACCATCGAAATCTGGCAACGATGATTGAACCGGTGGCGCGCTCGGGCTGGGGATTGGATGGGGTTTGGGCTGACGATTTTCATCATGAAATGCGGCGCTTGCTTGCGGGAGATCACGAAGGCTACTACGAAGATTATGTCGGTTCGATTGAAAACGTCGCACGATCTATTCAACAAGGATGGCTGTTCACTGGCGAGATGTCAAAGCACCTGGGAATTTTGAGAGGAACGAACGCCAACTCGGTGCCGCTGGAACGCTTCGTCATCTTTCTGCAGAATCATGATCAAGTGGGCAATCGCGCATTGGGTGAACGCCTGCACCATCAGATCGATGGGGACGCCTATCGGGCGGCCGCGGCGCTTTGGCTCCTGTGCCCCGAGACGCCGATGCTCTTCATGGGTCAAGAGTGGGCGGCCACGAGCCCCTTTCTATTCTTCACTGATCATTCTTACGAACTGGGACACTTGATTACCGAGGGCCGCCGAAAAGAGTTTAACGGGTTTTCAGCGTTCAGTGAGGAATCCGTTCGTCGTACGATCCCCGATCCGCAAAATTCCGAAACCTTCCGGAAAAGTCAGTTGTGCTGGGAAGAGAGAGATTTGCCCCCCCATACAGGGGTTCTTCGGCTCTTCCGGGAGTTATTGGCTCTGCGTCGCCAGGAACCTTGCCTACGCGACCGAGTACGGTCCGGCATTCAGACAAAAGTCTTAAGCCATACTAGTCTTTTGCTTGTGCAAGCGTCCGCGCGCCCCGCGATTGCGGTAGTCGCTCATTTGCAGGGAGAGGATCGAGTCGACATCACGCTGCCGGGGGGACCCTGGTCGATTCTTTTCCATACGCAAGAGGATCGGTTCTCGGGAACGAAGCAGGGGCCCGAACTGCAAGTAGACAACAGCCACTTCGTAGGATTCTTTGACCGACCTTGTACGGTCATTTTGAAGCAAGTGGATAAACCTCATGGGTGATACGCCGACAGCCACCGAAACGGGTCTACGCCCTTCGCAGTGGTCGGAGCTTCTGGCCGGTCTCGCGTCGCGAGGTCAAATTCCGATCGCTTCCTATCGAATTCAACTGCACAAAAATTTCAACTTCCGCCAAGCCGAAGCGATCCTTCCGTACTTATCTAGCTTGGGCGTGAGCGATTGTTATTCATCCCCGCTTTTGATGGCCGGACCGGGAAGTACACACGGCTACGATATCTGCGATCACAACCGCTTGAACCCGGAGTTGGGGTCAGACCACGACTATGATAATTTTGTTCATGGATTGCGGGCCCAGAACCTGGGGCACATTTTGGACTTCGTTCCTAATCACATGGGCGTTTATTCGGATACGAATCCCTGGTGGAGGGACGTGTTGGAAAACGGACCTGTATCTCCTTACGCGCGCTATTTCGATATCGAATGGGACCCCATTAAACCCGAGTTGAAAAACAAGGTGCTTCTGCCGATCTTGGGCGATCAATACGGCCATGTTCTGGAGCGCGGCGAACTTCAGCTCATCTTTGAAAACGGCGCTTTGAGCCTCCGTTATTTTGACAAGAATATTCCCATTAATCCACGTCAATCGCCTCGCGTTCTGCGAGTCGGCTTGGAAGCCTTGCAAAATGAGTTGAAAGAGGATCCGTCCTTACGCGAATTTCTCAGCGTTGTGACGGCCCTCGACCATCTTCCCTCAGCCAAAGATCCCAGCCCTGGTCACGTCGAGGAACGCCAACGAGAGAAGGAGGTCGCGCGAGAGCGCCTGGAACGCTTGGTCCGTGCTTCGCCTCGCGTCCAACAACACATCCTGGAAGCGGTGAGGGTCTTCAATGGCGAACCGGGAAAGCCTGAAACGTTCGACCCTTTGCATCAGCTTCTTGAAGCTCAATACTACCGGCTCTCCTATTGGAAAACGGCTTCGCATGAGATTAATTACCGCCGTTTCTTTGATGTGAACGAATTGGCGGGCGTTCGTATGGAGTGGCGGGATGTTTTCGAAGCCACGCATGGTCTTGTTTTAAAACTTTTAGGAGAAGGGAAAATTCAAGGGATACGACTGGATCACCCAGACGGACTTTACGACCCTGAGTGCTATTTCGACCGGCTTCAAGAGGGGTTTCTTTTGGCTTGGGCCGAACACCAATGGAAAAAAAGTCCATTATCGGAAGAAGAAAAGGAATCGATAAAAACCTGGCGGTCGAGTGAGCCCATCAAGAGAAAAGGGCCGGTCGCTGCGGCAAAGCCCCTCTATGTCGTCGCTGAAAAAATTCTTTCCACCGGTGAAGCGCTTCCCTCTCAGTGGATTTTAGATGGCAGCAGCGGATACGACTTTCTCAATGATGTAAATCGCTTGTTCGTCCAGCCCAAGAACGCTTTGCGGTTCAAAAAGATCTATGGGGACTTTACGGGCAAACGAGCGCCTCTATCCGTTGTCGTGTACGCCAGCAAGCGTCTCATTATGACGACCACCATGTCGAGCGAGTTGAATGTGTTAGCTCACATTTTGAACCGGATATCCGAGGAGAACCGCCAATCCAGAGATTTTACGTTGGACAGCCTCCGAGACGCTTTGCGGGAAGTGGTGGCTTGCTTTCCCTTCTATCGCACGTACGTCGCGGAAAAAGAATATACCGCTGCTGATCGTCAAACGATTGAACGGGCGATTAATCGAGCTAGACGCCGGAACCCCGCCATGGAACCCAGCATTTTTTCTTTTGTTCATGAAGTACTGATACCGCACGATCGGGCCGACCTGCCCGTCGACCAAATGCGACGCCGAATCGATTTTGCGAGGAAGTTTCAGCAATACACGGGACCCGTTCAGGCCAAGGGACTCGAAGACACGGCATTCTACCGACATAACGTGCTGATCTCATTAAATGAAGTCGGAGGCGATCCCGAGCGTTTTGGGGGATCTATCAAGGAGTTTCACGAAGCGAATCTAAAAAGGGCCAAGGACTGGCCGCATTCTATGCTTGCCACAGCGACCCACGATACCAAACGCGGAGAGGATTCCCGAGCCCGAATCAATGTCCTCTCCGAAATTCCCGATCTCTGGGAACAATGGTTGCAAGAGTGGGCGCAGATTAATATGCCCGCGAAGACGAACTTCGAAGGTGAATCCTTCCCGGACGCCAATGACGAGTATTTATATTACCAAGCACTTCTGGGGGTATGGCCTGCCGATCCGCGAGAGCTCAATCGTCAGGAATTAAGCGACCGCATGCGGGCTTATATGGCTAAAGCCGTAAAAGAAGCAAAACTTCGCACGAGTTGGGTGGCCACCAATGACGATTATGAAAAAGCCGTCGATCAGTTTGTCGAACGAACGCTCCTGGGTGATCCCTCGGAACGGTTTTTGGCGGCTTTTGAACCCTGGGCGAGAAAGCTTGCTCGTGCCGGGATGGTGAATTCGCTCGCCCAATTGACTTTGAAATTAACGTCTCCAGGTGTGCCAGACTTCTATCAGGGTACCGAGCTATGGGACCTGAGCCTCGTTGATCCGGATAACCGAAGACCCGTGGATTACAAATTTCGGGGAGAGGCCTTTTTGCAGCTTGAACCCTATCTGCGCGGGGAAGCCGCTGCGCACGAAACCGGCGGGTTGTCCCGATTACTCAGCTCGTGGGCGGATGGGCGCCTCAAAATGTTTGTCACGATTGCCGGTTTGCGATTGAGAAAGGAACACCCAGAACTATTTTTAGACGGCGAGTACCTGCCTTTGGAAGTCACGGGTCTTAAACACGAAAATGTCGTCGCTATGGCGCGTCAGTTGGGCTCTCGCTACGTCTTAACGATCGTCCCGCGTTTAGCGGGGGATTGGGTGCTCGAGCGGGAGCGGTTGCCGGTGGGATCCGAATTCTGGGGAGATACGCGTATTCTCTTTCCCAAAGGATGGCCAGCCCTTGAATTGAGCAATATTTTCACGCATCGGTCATTCGTCCCAGAGCCGGAGGGTGGAAGGCCAGGGCTTTCTCTCGTAGAGGCTCTAGAGGGACTTCCTGTTGCGATTCTCGAAGGGAAACCGGACGGGTCAGCCGCCTCCCTGACACCTTCCAGGCCCTGGCTGAGGGTCCTGAACCGAATCCTTGGGCGTTCGTCAAACCCGTGAACCGTCGACCTACTCTCAATGACCGTGCGAGCGGCCTTTTGTTGCATCCGACTTCGCTCCCCAATGAATATCCCATTGGAGACCTAGGACCTGCCGCGCGCAACTTTGCCGATTTTCTCGCTCAGTCTGGCCAACGTTGGTGGCAAATGCTGCCCGTGGGACCGGCAGGCCCTGGAAATTCGCCCTACCAAGCGTCCTCCGCCTTCGCGGGAAATCCGAATTTGATCAGTCCTGAAATGCTTCGAATCGAAGGATTCGTCACACGTTCCGACGCGACATGTCGTCGATCAAAGAACAAAAACCGGGTGGACTACGTGGCTGCCGGGGAATTTAAACAGCGTCTGTTGAGGACCGCGTATGAAAGATATCGTGGACGAAGAACTCGAAAGCAGAGTCGCGAATTTGAAGAATTCACTCATGATCAAAATGCCTGGCTAGAGGATTTTGCGTTGTTTTCTGTCTTCAGTGAAAAATATGGGATGGCCTGGAATCGATGGCCTAATGAGCTGCGATCCCGTCTTCCGAGAGCCTTAGCGAAGGCGCAACACGAGCTCCACGATGGACTCGAGTACTATCGGTTTGTGCAATGGCAGTTTGCTCGCCAATGGCGGGCCCTAAAAGCCTTTTGCGGGGAGCGCGGGATCGGATTGATTGGCGACATTCCCATCTTTGTGTCACTGGACAGCGCCGATGTGTGGGCGCACCCGGAACTCTTTAAACTTCGGCCGGACGGAAAGCCTCAAGTCGTTGCCGGTGTGCCCCCGGACTTTTTCGCGAAAACGGGCCAGCGGTGGGGAAATCCTCATTACCGATGGGAGGCGCACGCCCGCCAAAACTACCGGTGGTGGATTGATCGTCTTCGTCAGTCTCTGGAGTACGTCGATGTGGTGCGTCTCGATCACTATATTGGTTTTGTGCGTTTTTACGAAATCCCTGGGGATGCCTTGACCGCGGAAAAGGGTCGATACCGAAAGGGACCTGGAGCCGAATTCTTCAGTGCTGTCACTAGGGCTTTGAAGTCTGCTAAGTTGGAGGGTGGGACGCCCCCTCTCTTTATTGCGGAGGATTTGGGCACAGTCACCCCCGAAGTTAAAGCGTTACGGGACCGGTTTCAATTGCCGGGCATGAAAGTCTTGCAATTTGCTTTTGGCAAGGATCCCGAAGCGCGGAACTATCAGCCGCACCGCTATGCGCAAAATGCAGTGGTGTACACGGGAACCCATGATAATGACACGACCGTCGGCTGGTTCAACGACAAAGGTTCGCCTTCAACGACACGTTCGCGGGGAGATATTCAGGAAGAAAAGCAATTCACTTTGAGGTATCTGCACAGCAATGCTTCCGCCATTCATTGGGATATGATTCGCGCTGCCCTATCGTCAGTCGCAAACACCTCGATTTTTCCTATCCAGGACGTCTTGGGGTTGGGGTCAGAAGCCCGGATGAATCAGCCGGGCACCCCCGAAGGTAATTGGAGTTGGAGAATGAGGGAAGGGATGCTATCGAAAAAGCTCGCCAAAACACTGCGACGCCTCACCGAAGTTTATGAAAGAGCTCCGGTGAAGCGCCACAAGACTCGGTTAAAAACTTAGGACTTGACCTTTGAGGCGTCGGCGGAGATCTGGATCTCGACTCGGCGGTTCTTCGCCCGACCTTCTTCGCTGCTATTCGGTTCGATCGGATTCGAAGGTCCTTGTCCCACGGCTTCGATGCTGCCGGTGGGTACCCCTGCCGACACCAATTCCAGTTTGACCGTTCGAGCGCGCCGCTCTGAAAGTTGTTGGTTATACGTTTGTGTCCCTTTGTTGTCTGTATATCCCACAACCGTCAAACGATCTTCGGGGTACTGTTTAATGATTCCAGCCATCTGATCGAGACTCGTCTTAGCACTCGGTTTCAGATCTGCGGAACCAAAGTCGAAAAGTAAATCGCTTTTTAGCTTTGTGATGATGCCATCTTGGGTGCGTTTCGTTTCTGCAATTTGCGATAGATCCTTGGCTTGCTTGTCCAAGTGATCCCCAATGGCTGTACCCAAGACCGCGCCAGCCGCCGCTCCGATCCAGGCGCCTTTGCCTGCGTCGCCCGCAGCGGCCCCGATGGCCGCGCCCGTGGCGGCTCCTGCCACCGCTCCAATACCCGCTCCTTCTGCTGTTCTCTTGCCCGGAGTGGTGCAGGCAAAAAGAAATGGACTAAAAAGAACAATTGCCAAAAAATGCCGATTCATAGAAATCCTCCTTTTGTGCTTATAACTCCTATTACTATAAAACAATTCTGAGGTTCCAGGACGTTCGCCAATCGCGGCGGGGCGGCGTGCATGGCTCTCCTCACGTCACCCGCGTCGTAGCGTAGGACTCCCGCCGGTAGTATAATTCCAGAGATTTAATGGCCCCGTGGTGGAATGGTAGACACAGCAGACTTAAAATCTGCCCGCTGGTAACGGTGGTGCCGGTTCAAGTCCGGCCGGGGCCATTATTTTTATGAGCACTGCGCATAACTTATCGGGCTGGGTGTGTTTTCTATCTCTGCTGGCCTTCTTTCTCTTAGCCGGTGGGGCCGCATTGCAAGAGTCGCCTGTTTTTGACGAGCCCGTTCACATGGTGAGCGGCTTGGCAAGTTGGAAGATTGGCGACTGTCAACTCGATCCTTCGAATCCTCCATTAATCGGTTACTGGCTCTCTCTTCCTCTCTTGGCGATGCACGCCCGCTTTCCTGCGAAGCAGCGGAGTGACTATGCGGGACATATTCGCAGTTTTTCTTTTTTTGTTTCCGAACATCAAGCTAAGCCGGACCAGCTTTTGCTCGCCAGTCGTTTCATGAATCTTCTTCTTGCCATGGTTCTGGGGTTGCTCGTCTTTTTTTGGAGTCGGGAGGCTCTCGGTCCCATTGCGGCATCCTCGGCCCTACTGGCCTACGGATTTTGCCCGGCTCTCCTAGCTCACGGTCATCTGGCGACGTGCGACGTCGGCGGCGCTCTTTTTTCTTTTCTATGGGTCTATTCTCTTTGGCTCTGGAATCGGTCGGGAAGGATTAGTATGGCGTTTATGAGCGGTCTGTTTTTTGGACTAGCGCTGGGTGCAAAATTCTTCGCACCCGCTATTGGAGTTGTAGGTGTGACGATCGTCGTTGTTCAAAAGTGGATCTTAGAAGGGAAACCAGTTCCCCTGCGGAGGGGCCTCGTTATGGGCCTCGTATTTATTATGGGCAGTTGGGCGAGCCTCGTCATTCTTTACCATGGCTGGGGAATTCCTTCGTGGATTCACGGATTTAGGGAGATCCTCGGACAACTGCATGAAGGACACCAGAATTATTTTTTTGGCAACATTCGCCCAGAAGGCTGGTTGGTGTTCTACGTCGCGACATTTCTACTAAAAACCCCTGCTGTTCTCGTTCTAATCATTGCCACCGGCGTTTTTCTGGCCTTGCGCGGGCGTTATGAGAATTCACGATTCACGATACTCTGGACCCTGTGTCCAAGCATTGCATTCTTGGCAATCGCTTCCGTTTCTTCTATTAATGTGGGTATTCGCCACATCCTGATTATTTATCCTTTCTTATGTATGTGGGTAGGCGGGACGGTGGCTTCTCTATGGATCCACCAGCGCCTTCGGATTTTTGCGGCCCTTCTGGGCATCTGTTACGTAGTCGAAACCCTTGTCGCATTTCCAAGTTACATCCCGTATTTTAGCGCTGTGGTGGGTGGTTCGGGGCAAGGGTATCGGTACTTGCTGGATTCGAATGTGGATTGGGGGCAGGGACTGAAAGCTTTGAGCCGCTTTTGCGCCGGCCAGGGAGTCGGGAAAGTTTATCTAAGCTATTTTGGATGTGCCGACCCGCATCGTTATGGTTTAAAGTTTGCTTCCGTTGCGCCGGTGACTTGTACCGAAATTCCTGATGACGGCAACGGCGACCTAGGTCCCGGGCAAAAAACCCTGCTTGCCGTCTCGCTCACCAACCGGCAGGGGCTTTATTACGTCCCCCATAGCATCATGGAGTGGCTGGGGAATCGAAAGCCCGTGAGCAAGATTTTGGATTCGATTTGGGTTTACGATATTTCGAATGACGCCGAAGCTCACCGCGCTTTGTCCCATATTTTCGCTGCGGAGGGCCGCACCGAGGCCGCCAAAAATGAACGACGCTGGTTCCCCGGTTAGAAATTGAAAGAGTTGTTGTTTCATATAAGAAATTCGGCCCACAAAAAGGTATGGTCCGATGCGGACGGTCTGCGGCGGGGCTCGAGGTCTACTTCAACTTTGGAGCAGGTTTCGGCCAATGTCGGCGTCGCCAAAATGTGGTCAATTCTCCATCCGCGGTTGGCCTCGAAGGAGCTAGGCTTTCGATAATCCCAAAAAGTGTACTGCTGTTTTTCCGGGTATAACTTCCTGAATACGTCCACAAAACCCCAAGAAACTGTATTTGCGTAGGCTTCTCGAACCTCCGAATGAAAGCACACATGGTTCAAGTGTTTTGTCGGGCTATGAACGTCTAATTCGCGGGGCGCCACGTTCAGGTCTCCGCACCAAACTACGGGCTTTTGCGCGCTGAAATGGCGCTCAAAGTAAGACCGTAAGCGCTTAAACCACATCAACTTATAGGCATATTTCGGCGAATCGATGTCGAACCCTTGCGGAACGTAGGTATTCAGAATCTTGACGCCTTCAATCGTCGCGCAGCAGACGCGAGAGTCATCCGCCCGAGCATAGGATAGACCTTTTAAGTCCCCCGGGTCATGGTCATCTAGGAGGCCGAAGGTGAGTTGAGTAGGTTCCCGGCGGGTCACGAGAGCCACTCCGTTATAGGACTTCATTCCGCGAAAATACACAAAATATCCAGTTCTAGCGAAGGCATCAATCGGGAATTCGCTATCCTGAACTTTTGTTTCCTGAAGACATAATACATCGGGCTGAAATGCCTCCATCCAATTCAAGACCGTACCTAAACGCCGACGGATAGAATTTGCGTTGAAGGTAGCGATTTTCACTCTTCCTACGATAGCACAGTGCTGTAACCACCGTCGAGGGCATCCTGTCCTATAAGTGGGAGGACTTTATGAAAT
>JBBSDO010000102.1:0-9628 GCA_038241515.1 Elusimicrobiota bacterium
CATCGGACTCGGTCTTATCGGCGGATCGCTGGGACAAGCGCTGCGAAAATCCAAAAGATATCGAGTCTTGGGGATTGCGCGAAAGTCCTCTACTCTAGCGGACGCTAAGCGTTTGGGCGCGATTGATCGGGGTTCTCGCCAGCTCAAAGACGCGGCCCAAGCGGATATAATCGTGATCGCCACGCCCGTCGATTCCGTAGTGCCCATGGCGAAAAAACTTTTCCCCCACTTGAAACCCGGATCGCTAGTCACCGATGTGAGTAGCGTTAAAGGGGTGATTCTCGACGGACTTCGACCCTTGGCGAAACGCTGGAACATCGACTTCGTAGGTTCGCACCCTTTGGCAGGATCCCACAAAACGGGCGTAAAGGCCGCAAACGCGAATTTATTTCGGGGATCCACTTGTGTGGTCGTTCCGGAAGGAAACACGCGTAGAAACGAAATTCTGGCGCTCTGGAGGTCAACTGGCGCGCGGCCGCGACTCCTTTCAGCACCCCTTCATGATTCAGTGGCGGCCATCACGAGTCATCTCCCGCATCTCGTGGCGCACGCCCTCGTGCATACCTTCGCGAGCCGAAGTGAGCGACGATTGCTGAGTTCATTCGTCGCGGGATCGTTTCGGGATGGGACGCGCGTGGCTTCGTCAGATCCAAACCAATGGGCACAAATCATGAACGCGAATGCCAAGGAACTGCGACGCTCGATCCGGATATTTAGTCGGGAGCTCCGTCGGCTTTCGGATTCCTTGGGAAACGATCGTCTTAAGGACCTGCTTCAGAAGTCGCATAAGATTCGTCGCCCTCTTTTCAATGGAGTCTAGGCGCCTTCAGCCGTCCAAGCGTCTCGTCGGAACGTGTACCGTACCGGGCGACAAATCGATTTCCCACCGGGCCGTGATTCTTGGCGCTCTTTCCAGTGGCCCCTGTAGCGTTGACAATTTTCTGGTCGCCGAAGATTGTTTGAGGACGGTGGAGGCCTTCCGTCAACTCGGCGTCAAAATAGAACGCGAAGACAATCACCTGGTCATCCAAGGCCGTGGATTAAGGGGACTCGTGGCACCCCGAGGCCCCATTGACTGCGGAAACTCGGGCACGACCACTCGTTTACTCATGGGAGTATTAACGGGACACCCTTTCGAAGTGCAGCTTCACGGAGATGAGTCTCTATCCCGTCGACCGATGGACCGAGTCATCGCCCCTCTTTCCCGAATGGGAGCCTCTTTTCGAGACTCGAGCGGGACTTTGCTTGCGCCCAGTGAACTGGTCTCACACGGAAAAGCGCACCTTCCCTTACGGATCATTGGCACTAAAATTGTTCAGCCGATCCATTGGACGAGCGCGGTGGCTAGCGCTCAAGTGAAATCTGCCGTTCTTCTCGCGGGTCTGTACGCCGCGGGATCCACAGCGATCTCCGAACCGGCTTTATCGCGCGATCACACGGAGCGCATGCTTCTAGCGAGAGGAGTTTCTTTAGAGCGAATGGGTCTGAAAGTGGTTCTTCATGGGGCAGCGTCGATCCGTGCGCACTCGCTCATCGTTCCAGGCGATCTTTCGAGCGCCGCCTTTTTCCTCGCGGCTGGTATTCTCCTTGGTAACGTGGAGGTGGTTGTCAAAGGGGTGGGCATTAATCCAACACGAACAGGTTTTTTGGACATTGTGAATCGCATGGGCGCCGCATGTAGCCATTCCAATCTGGCAGAGACTTCTGGTGAGCCCGTGGCGGACATCTCGGCGAAGCGATCGTCACTCCAGTCGACTGCCATAGAAGGGGAAGTGATCCCTCGAATGATCGATGAAATTCCTATTCTCACTGTCCTCGCTTCGCAGGCGCGGGGACAAACCGTGATTTCGAACGCCCAGGAGCTGCGCGTGAAGGAGTCCGATCGCTTGGCGACGCTTCGTGAAGAACTGACCAAGATGGGTGCGCAAATTGAAGAAAGGCCCGACGGACTCAGGATCGAAGGCCCGACGCCGCTTAAGGGCGCCGTGGTAAAGAGTCATGGCGATCACCGGCTCGCCATGTCCTTGGCCATCGCGGCGCTCGTGGCTGAAGGCGAAACGGTGATTGAAGACGTGGCCTGCGTAGCCACGTCTTTCCCGAATTTTTGGAAAGAACTGGACGCATTGAGGCGGGGGATGTGACGCGCAGTCTTCGACCTGGGGATGCCAATCCGCAGTTCAGTCCCGTTCTCTATGCGATTGGAAAGGCACTCACCGCCGCCGCCTTTGACTTCATTTGGCGCAGAAAGGTCTATGGTGTAGAGAAAATACCCCCTTTTGGAAATCCTGTTATTTTTGCGGCTAACCACCGGTCGGTGGCCGATCCTAATTTGGTTGGAAGTGCTGTGCCCTACCCGATCCACTATTTCGCCAAGGACGAGCTTTTTAAAGTGCCGGTGCTCGGTTGGTATATCCGGCGCGTCAATTCTTTTCCCGTCAAACGCGGCGAGAATGACGTGGGCGCCTTTAAGAGCGCGATCCGGATTTTAGAAAGGGGCGAAGGCCTAATGCTTTTTCCCGAAGGGGGAAGGCGGCTGGACCCGTCGCGGCAATGGAAAGCAAAACCGGGAGTTGCCATGTTAGCTTGCAAAACGGGCGCCCTTGTGGTCCCCGTGGGGGTCGCGAACTCCGAAAAGTTTCCCAAACTTGTCAATATCACGGTGCGTTTTGGCGATCCAATTCGTCCGCCCGTGGGTGCCGGGAGGGAAACCTACCAGGCTATTACCGATACCATTATGGAACGCATTAGGGAGCTAGCCCATGAATAAGACAGTCCTCCGATTGCTCGTCGCGACCCAGATCTTCAGCCTATTTTTTTTGATGATATTGCCCTATCTCATTCGCGTCCTCTCCGGTTTATGGGGAAAAACCCTTTACGGCCTGCTCGTAATCACAGGCGTAGGACTTGCTTTGGCCCTCCGCTATGCCTTCATTTCACTCGACTAAACCTACCAATTGGGCTGATTTTCAGACGAGTTTCGCCTAATTGAAATGGTATACTTTCGCCGTTCCTAAATCTTAGTTTCCGTCGTTACGTCGGAGACGCACCGTCGCTTCAGTTCGGCGAGGAGGGTAGCTTTATGGTGGAAGAGAAACTTCTAATTGATGACATGTCGATGAGTGATCTGCTCGCGGGCTTACCAGAGAAGGTGAGCTCGGGCACGGTGGTTAAAGCGCGCGTCTTGGGAAAGTCTCCGGAGGGCGTGCTCGTCGATATTGGTCTCAAAATGGAAGGCTTGATTCCGCGCAGCGAGTTCCCCAGCTTTGACACCGAACTCCCTTTTGCCGAAGGCGATTCCGTTTCCGTGCTCGTCCGCCACGTGGAGGGCCCGGATGCGCATACAAAAGTCTCTTGGCGCGCTGCCCGGGAACACGCGGCTTGGGATACCTTGGTCACTGCCTTCCAAGCGCAGAAACCGGTGGAAGGAACGGTACAACGCAAGGTGAAAGGCGGATACGTTATCGATATCGGAGTGGACGCTTTTTTGCCGGGATCTCAATTGGATATTCGGCCGGCTCGGGACGTGGAAGCGTGGTTGCAAAAAAAGCTCTCCGTGGTGATCACTGAGATGGACAAATCGAAATCGAATGTGGTTGTTTCGCGCCGAAAGCTGCTGGAGCGGGAAAGAGTCCACCAGCGCGAAATCACCTTGGCGTCTCTGGCTGAGGGACAAGTGGTAACAGGCACTGTGACCAGCATTACGAAATTTGGCGCTTTTGTCGATATCGGCGGAATTGAAGGCCTCCTCCACGTATCAGACATGTCTTGGAATCGAATGGACAAGCCCGAAGCCCTCGTAAAAGTGGGCCAGAGCCTTCAGGTAAAGATTTTGAAGTACGAATCGGCCACGCAGCGTATTTCTTTAGGGGCTAAGCAACTGCAGCCTCATCCTTGGGCTGGTGTGGCGACAAAGTATCCAATGGGTTCGACCACCAAAGGCCGCGTTACTACATTGACCACATTTGGCGCTTTTGTGGAACTCGAGCCGGGACTCGAAGGGCTCCTGCATGTCAGCGAGCTCTCTTGGAAAGACAGGGTCGCTAAGCCTCAAGACGTTTTGAAGCCGGGGCAGGAGGTCGACGTGAAGGTGATCCTGGTTGATCCCTCGAAAGAAAAGCTGTCGCTCTCTTTAAAAAGAGTCGGGACAAGTCCGTGGGCCATCGTGAAAGCGAATCATCCCATTGGAAGCCGCGTGCGTGGTCCTGTCACTCACATTACTCCCTTCGGGGCGTTTGTGATGCTTCCCGAGGGGATCGAAGGACTTATTCATATCTCCGATCTTTCCTGGACTCAGCGGGCGACACACCCCTCCGAAATTCTCAAAGTGGGTCAAGAAGTCGAAGTCGTATTTATGGACATAAAGCTAGAAGCAGAAAAGATTGTTCTTTCGCTTAAACACACTCAGCCCGATCCCCTCAGCGCTATCCGAAATGGACAAGCGATCACGGGGAAAGTTTCCAAGGTAAGTGAATCGGGAGTGACTCTCGATCTGGGATCAGGGATTGAAGGGTTTGTCCGCTACCCCGAGCTGGCAGAAGACGCGCAAGGTGAAGTGGTAAAGCCCGCCGTGGGTGAAGAGGTTACAGCCAAAGTCATGCGTGTGGATTCCCGCGAAAGAAGGGCAGAACTCTCCGTTCGCCGTTACGATCGCGAAGAAGAACGTCAGATGCTGAAGCGCTATGGAGGCCACAACCAAGAGCCCCTGACGCTCGCTGATGTTCTCGTAGATACCGACGCCTCCGAATCTCAGGAATAAACAGAAGCCGTCCATGTATTCGGATTGGCCCAAGGACCGACGGTCGATCCTCTGGGACGCCGCCTTTGTCATCGGAGGCCTAATTCTCGTCGGAACGACATTCCGGGCCTATCGCTTTTTCGAGCTTTCTACCCCTGCCCGCAGTCATGGAATCTTCTCTCCCGGCGATGCGGATAATCGGATTGCCTCGGCAAGAACCTATCTCGGCAATCATCCTGACAACTACAGCGCACTGACCGATTTAGCAATCGCTTACTTCCAAAAGGGACCGGTAAGCTATATTGAGGGGCTAAACGCTCTCGAAAAAGCCCGCGCGGCGGGGGCGACCAGCGAGGAGCTCTTTTACTACGCTGGGGTGATGTATGACACTCTGGGATTGCCGGAATATGCCATTAACGAGTTGTCGAAGTATTTGCGGCATCACCCTGATGATTATGAAAGCCTCGTGCGCATGGGAAACCTATTTTATCGAGAGAGTAAGTTCGCCGAGGCGCAATTATTCTATCGCGAAGCGTTACGACAATCTCCGAAGGATCCCACAGTCTGGTTTAATCTGGCCATTGTCAATAAAGAAAAGGGGAATTTCGACGAAGCGCTTTCCGATCTTCAGGAAGTTATCAAACTCGCGGGCCAGCTCCCAGAAGGGGGATTTTATCAACAGGGGGAGATCTACCGACTTAAAGGCTCCGATGACCTGGCCGTGCAGGCCTACCACGAGCAATTGACGGTTCGGCCAGACTACGTGCTTGCACTTACGGCCTTAGAATCTCTCCTTAAGCGAAAGGGGGAGATCAAAGAGGCCCGAAATATTCACAAAAGGATATTAGATGTTCGGCGGACACAATCCTCCCCTCATCCGGCTGACCAATAGTGGGCAAACAGACGAAACGACCAGGCCGCACAGCGGTGTCGAATCCGAAATCGACGCAAAATCGTCTCGCTCCAGAATCCAGACGTGGAAGAAAGGTCCTGACGATCGGACTGGGGACCCTGGTGCTTGGGTTCGGGCTTCTTTCTCGGGTCAACCCTCACGGTAGCAACTGGGCGGGAGTGATTTCCCCGGTTTTACTTGTGGTAGGGTACCTTTTGCTTGGGCTCGGTCTACTTATTTCCGAATCCCCTTCCCCTCCAGCAGGCTCTTAGCTGCAAAATAAGCAAAAAATTGCCATTATATCGACGGAGAACGCACAAATTTGCGATTTTAGGCCCCTAATTTCGCTAAACCGGCTTCCAGTGCTCGGGAATTCGGTGGTTTCCTCATGGCTTTTTTGAGGTGGCCCGCTGCTCCTGCCCTTTGTCCTTCATCCTTCCTGAGTCTTTTCCACCTCTTCCTCTTCCCCTCGTTGTCCTAGCGCAGAATTGAGGAATTGGGGGAGAATGCGATAGCCTTCCTCGCGGTCTTTTTCTTTGACCCCAAATAAGACACGAACGAAACTCGGGAATCTCTCTTTCCGGCAGCGCAGTGGGAAAATCGGAGCCAATATACCGCTGAAAGTAATAATTTTCGACTGCCAATTCAACATTGTGAATGTATTTCCGAGAAACAGTCCTCTCTGCCGAGGAAATTGAATGCATTTGGCGCTAATACAAAGGTTAATCCTACCGGGACTGCACGCTCGCTGGAATAGCTTTAATGAAATATAATATATGTTATCGGAAGCTGAATCCAAAGAAAAAGGGGGCAAATAACTGCCCCGCGAGTGTGGTTCAGTTCAACAATTGTGCGCGGTTTATTCCAAAAGAGCAGGCGCCAAGCTAAAGCGTCCAGGATTCAGCGAAGGTTTCCGCTGTTGGGTATGGGATTGAGATGGTTGTGTCGAGCGGCCATCGTTCTTGTTCTGATTGCCCGCGGTACACTACGAGAATACACTGCAGGGGTATGGTGGGTTCGGCTTTGAGTGCATCGATTGGGATGGCGATTTCGATAATTTTAGCGGCGCGGCCTGGGGGTAGTTTTCGAGCCTCGGAGCCTTCAGCAGGGGTGCGGGTGGAGTTTAGATTCAGCCTTACCTGCCCGTCAGGGTCTATTTGACAGCGAATTTCCTTGTTGGCGGGCTCAAGGAATATCCAAACCAGAGTCAGATCGGGGTATTGGGAGGGGTCTAGCGGGCGCGAAGGATCGATCCGGAAGTACAAGTTCTGAAGGTCAAAGCCGTAATAAAGACCTTTGATGAAGTTCTGGGCGCGATGCATCGTCCCCGTCTTCCCCGCCTCCGTTTCATAAAAGCCGGCACCCTGCCATTCGAAATAGCTCGTTACTTTCCCATCCATTTGCGGCGTCACGAAATCGACAGGCGGATGGACGGGAGCTTTCTGTTTCTTCCACTTTATAGGAAGGTGGAGGTACTCAGGGATTTTTTCGCCTACGATCGCGTAGACATTCATCAGATGCTTGCGGAATAGATAGTCAAAGGTCTCGTCATTGGCGGAGGAATGGTCGTCCCCATACCACCAGCACCAATCGCTCCCTTCAGCGATGTAGATGGATTCCCACGCCGATTTAAGCGGGGGACTGTCCCCTTGCTCCGGATGGGCATTGGCGTACTCCACAAGAAATTGTCGGGTTCTAGAGAGCAAATCCCAGGCCTGATTGTCCTCGCGATGGCCAATCCAAATAGCGAAATTGGCGTTGATCCAGGAGCCCGACCAGATTTTTGGTAAGACGGCTGCGTCGCCCGCTTGATCAAGGAAATCAGTTCCCCTCACGGTTTGTATATGAGGGTCATTGGAAAGCCGCTCATATAGAAGGCGAAGAAAAGGGAGGCCGTCGCTCTTGTAGTATTCCCAGCAGTTTTCCCCATCTAAAATCACGGGAACCACGGGTTTTGGAGAGGTCCGATTATCTCCCCGCGCGATGAGACGATCACGGATTCCATGGAGGCGTTTCATGAAATCTTCAACGGCGTCTGTGGCACTCCAAGAGGTATATACAAAACCGATGGCATCGGATAATTCGTGATCACGGAAGAAAAAATGCAGATCGCGATCTCCGGCTTTCCAACGGTAGGGCTTGTAAAGATCCTCTCTCGTATACGGTGCCGGATCGATGGAATTGGCAAGAACCGCTTCGTCTGTCGCAATCCAGCGCACTCCGCACTCGGCAAAAAGCGTGGCGGTTTCTTCAGAGACGGATCCCTCAGAAGGCCACATTCCTTTTGGGCGCTGTCCAAATCGTCTCTCGTGGTCTCTGAGGGCCTGCTCGATTTGGTGACGCGCGTCTTCGGAGTGTTGGAAACGCAGACTGGGGAGAGCGATTTGTGGTGAGGCGGTCCGGCTCGCCTCCGTGTCGCAGAGGAGAGGGAGAATGGGGTGGTAATAGGGAGTCGCCGTAATTTCGATTTGCCCTTTCTCCATCATTTCTCGATGCTTTTGCGCGATAAGCCCACAGATCTCTAGTTGCTTGGCTACGAGCCTCGTCTTCTCTTCTTCCGCAAAACCTTTTCCCTTGTCATAGAGCGCCCGAATGAACGGATCGCGCTCACGCCATAAAGGATCGAACCAGGCCAAATTGAACCAGACTTGCAGATCCCGCCAGTCCTGCTCACGAAAGAATTGCTGGGTTCGGGCCAAGTCTTCTTTCTGCGCGTTTCTTCCCCGCTTGTCGAGAAGCTCTCGGTAGCGAGGATGGGGGTCGATCATATTGGGCCAGTTCGCCATGAAGAAGTTTTCTAATACAAATTGGCGATCGTCGAAAGAGAGATCCGTAGCGGGCTTCATCGTGAGCTCGATGAAGCGATCATTAGCCTTCCCTTGCGCGTAGTCGTCCAACTGAGCGAGCAAAGAGGGAACGAGGTTAAAATTGGCTTTAATTCGTGGGAATTCCTCGAGGAGGGCTACCATGTCAAAATAATCTTTGGTCGCGTGCAGGCGAACCCAGGGTAGCTCGTAGCGATTGGAAAGGGGATCCTTATAGAAGGGCTGGTGCTGATGCCAAAGGAATAGAACAGAGAGCGGCTCGTCTTTCAGCATATCGAGATCGTTGCCTGCGGACTTGGGACGTTACCCCGATCCTTCATTTAAAAAGAATTTTGCGTCGACACGCGGATATCGAAGTCGACGAAAAATTCTTTTAAGTTGACGGGGTTACCCTCTCCATGCATTTGCAAATGGGGGTTCCGGGTTAGAAACGGCCAACCGCCTCGACCAGAATGCGCTGGGCGTTTTCTTTGGTGGGATAGGCGCTGCCAGGTTGGAAAAGAGCGTAGGAAGCACGAAACGACAAATACGAGGTATAGGCGAAACCAGCACCGATATCAATCTCCGTCCCAAGCGATGTGTCTGAGCTCGAGGCAGTAAAATTCGGTCCCGCCGACTCCAGAGCGCTGTAAACGAAATAATCGATACCAATGGATAGAAGAGATGTGGGATGAGTCGTCACGCCAGCGCCAATAACGCGGATCCCTGAGAAGCCTGGCGGCAATCCTGAGACAGAGGGAGTTGACGCAAGTGAATTGTAGGCGAACGAAGGCGTGGCGTCATACAGACTTGCCCCGTAGACTTCGCCGAAACCGCTGCGCTCCAGGCCGTCATAACGATGGGCGAACCGGGGCTGGAACGACGCATCAGTCGATCCGCCTGCGTCGCCGCTCGACTGTCCAAAAGTTCCATGGATTTCAATCGGCCCGTATTTACTAAAGCGGGTGAACAGTCCGCCAGAAACTAGAAACGCATATCCCGAGAGCTTGACGGAGGGGACAAATCCGAGCGCGGTGGCGCTGGAAGTCGCTAGGGATCGATCTCGACTGACCTTCCCATCCTGAATGGCGGCTTCTGCTTTATAGAATCCCCCCTGCAGCAGCCGTCCTTCCATTCGGGCATCGTAAAAGGTCCGCGTAATTCTCGAGGCGGTAAAGTTAAACTGGGAATTAATGG
>JBBSDO010000103.1:0-9576 GCA_038241515.1 Elusimicrobiota bacterium
AGATGTCCAAGCGCACATTTTTGAACCCTTTTACAGCACCAAAAGCTCAGACACTCGAACCGGTCTTGGCTTAGCCACCGTCTATGGCATTATCAAACAAGCCCAAGGAGAAATTGAAGTCCAAAGTGAAGTAGGCAAGGGTACACTCTTCCGTCTTAGTTTCGCCGCGACGCCGCCCGGGCGATAGGATGCTTGAAGAACGGTCGGCTTCCCCTCGTCATGTGCGTGACCGGGGTGCGCGAGCGAAGTCGAAATCTTTGGTGAAATCTTTGGTGCCTGACGTTAGTTTGTGAGAGTTGTGTCATCTCTCCCACTCTAACGTCAGGCACTGAAGGCGATGAAAAGGCGGAGTACCGGACAATCTGTTCCACCGGAGTGGCGGCATTGCCTGAGAGTCGGCGAAAGGAAATCTATGTAGGTTACCACTCGCTGATGTTTGGGGCATGTCGCCCCAAGGGGGCGATCCTCGCCAAGGGCGGACCGCCGTTCTTGTTCACCAGCCGCTCTGGTCATCCGCTATTGAATCCGTCCCTGTCTTGGGTGCCTGAAGTTAGTTTGTGATATTTTGGGTAGCATAGGCAAAAGACGTGGTCCCCCCTAGATTTCCCAGGACGCCGTAAAATCAACTCGTTCCAGTCATTCCAACCGGTTCTTTCGGATCCTGCAGAACCGGTTGTAAGAATTTTTTTCGCCATGCGATAACTCATCAGTCTTTACCTGATCTTGTGTAGCTAGGTGCCTCTCACGTTAGGGCAGACTGTATTCGAACGAGCCATTCAAGCGCTATAGGAGTAGAGTTGTAACTGCTGGGAACGAAGGACTTACCGGCGCGACGGAAGACCCTCGGTTCAGCAGGTCGTTTGGCCCGGAAATTTTGCCCTCTCGATCCATAGCAGGCCCTCCTATAAGTGAAATAGACTGAAAGCGATGCTATTACGTTCTCCTGCCGGAGGGATAGGTAAACCGGTCAAACGAATCGTAAGCCTCTTTATTATTTTGGGATACGTGTGGGACAATGGACTCGCGGCCTCGCTAAGTGAATTAACGACAAAGAGTTCAATCGTGCCTTCCCGTGCCCCAGGCGGAGCAATCGGGTCAGAGGCGCTCATAGCGAGGGACGTCACAGCGGCCTTCGAACGGCGGAGTTTAGGCGATATTCCGCTCCATCGAAAAATCTCCAACCTCTTCAGTGAGGCCATCAAAACTGAGTCGAGCCGCCGCAGATTTCTTGCATGGGTCGGCGGGTTCATGGGCCTTGCCAAACCTAGCGATTCTTTTGCGCAATCACCGGCGATGTCTATCAGCGTTTCCCCCCAAACGCTGATCGAGGGGTTGGGCTGGCTCGCGGTCGGAGGGGTTGCTATTGCTGCGTTATTTTCATGGCGGCGTCTGCGCTTTCGAGCGGGCCATGCATTGACTGCGATCAGTCATGGGGAGAAAAAGAGCTACCGGCTAATTATTTTCCACAAAATCCTTGCATTACTTCAAAGGGAACAACCGCGTACGTACAAGATTGCCCTGATCTTATTCCCATTTTTACACAACCTTTCGATTTGGAATCTCGCCCGGACAGGCAGCGGGGTTCAAATTGTTTTTGGAAAAAATAGGTACCCGATTGCCGCCATCCAAGGGACTACCCTCGCTCAAGTTGAAAAGGCACTCCTCGAGCTGTATGCGATTCGCCTGCCAAAAGACTATATCGTTACGGTTAACGATGGCAAATGGGTCTCGGGCCGACTCTTCGCCCCGGGTGAGGAATTGGAGATTTACACCCGCAGTGATTGGGATCTCCTTGATCCTGAATCGTTTAGAGCGACGGCGACTTTTGCGGCGAAACGCCCAGCGAATCAAATACCAGCTGGGGTGAAACTTAGCCCCGTGGCTATGCTTCCTTCCAACGTAGACGACGAGGAGAGTATTTACGTTGCGGCCATGGGAGCCGTCAAACAGATCTTTGCCCAACTCACCGATCTCATTACTTCAAATCCGGGACAGTTTCGTGACCAGGCGGTGATCGTCCCCATCACCGGGCCCTTTGGAGAGAGGAGTCCTGCGGAGCGCATCAATTCGTTCCAACAATCAATTGTCGATATCATTACCCGTCAGAAAGACACAAGCAGATTCCTTCTCAGTGATACGAACAGTCCCGATCTGCCTGGTTTCGAGGAGAGCAGAAAGCATCTCATCTATGACTATTCGATTGTTGCCCGGAGCGAGACAATTTACTTCGTTTTCCGGCTGCACGTCTCCGGCACTTCCAAGGAAGGCGGAGTTGGCCCCGCATCGTCTCCAAAGGTACCCCCTCCCCCTCAAGACCGGAAAGGGCCGCCTAAAGCGAAACTCTTCAAATCCCGGACCGCGAGCAACGAACGCGGTCCCATTCAGGAAGTTCAGCGATCGCAAATTTTCCGAGCCAGCCCGCAGCCGACGGCGGCGCTTTACGTCGCGCTCGCTGAGGAAGTACCGCACCTAAGGCCGTTCTTTCGCTATTACAGTGAGAGGAAGATAGAGGAACGAGTGTTCGGATTTGTGGCGCCTGACGACAGATCTTCCCCCGCTCCGGGTGCGCTTCATCCAGAAGTCAG
Organism: Elusimicrobiota bacterium; assembly: GCA_038241515.1. Taxonomy (GTDB): domain Bacteria; phylum Elusimicrobiota; class Elusimicrobia; order 2-01-FULL-59-12; family 2-01-FULL-59-12; genus JBBSDO01. The sequence continues at coordinate 2,586 of JBBSDO010000103.1, forward strand.
CTGGAGCCGGTCGATCAGAGAGGCGATAGCAAGGGTAAGTCCCCTTATCGATGAAAGTAAATTGACGCTGATCGGGAGGCAGAAAATCGCAGCTTGGCCCTTGACGGCAATCCAAGCCGGGGCGCTCACCTTTATCCTCGTCGAACTTCTCTCCAATGCCATCAAGGCTTCCCCTGGAGGGGAGGTTCAAATCACCACTTATGAACAAGCCGATCTCTTGGAGATTCGCCTATTGGGATCGGGCCCCCAGTTCCCGGAGGCAGAAATGGCGAGGCTCAATGAGCTTCTGGGGGGTCCGGGAATGGGCCCGGAGGAACTGGTCGCTCGAGCAGACAAAGAGCCAGGTGCCGGGCAATCGATCACTGGATTTGGACTGCTCCTGACCGCTCACAGTCTTCGCAATTATTTTCCCGGCGCGACAGCGACACTGAAAAACGAAAACGCAGGAGTCGTAACGACCCTGCAGTTTCCACGGCCGGCGATTCCCCCAAATCCCGGCACAGGATCCCCCCCTTTGAAAGAGGACCATACCACTTCGCCGATCAACCCCGTACACAAGCAACCTGTAGAAGCACCTAAAGAGGCCCCACTCAACCCTCACGTCTCCGTCATTCAAGGGTCATATTTCGACCTAGCCAAGGCCGTCTTGCCCCTGATTGACCGTGAGAATTCAAAAATGAAAAGCCTGGATTTAAACAGCTCAAAATGGACGCAGACCTTCGATACATGGGAAAAGCTAAGGTATATCCGGCAGCGTTTAAAAAGGGATGGACGGCTTAAAGGAAAAAAGCTTCTTGCCGCTTTCGTTGCGCGGGATGCCACCGACCAGATTCTAGGAGTCCTGATTCTTGATGCACCAAAACTACACCGTCGCGTCGGGGTTACGGGGGTGGAAGGAGTCGACGCCGTGTCTAGCGATTATCATCGGCGTGGCGTAGGATCCGCTTTACGTCTTGCTGCGTTTCGCTGGCTGGGCTCGCAAATGGAGGAAGGCTATACACGCTTCGTCGCGAAGATCTCGCACAATCCGCCGAGCGAGGAAAATTTAAAAGCGTTGATTGAACGCTATGGTCTCCAAGCGATTCGAAGACAGCGCAAACCGGGCGTTGTGGACTATGCCATTTATATTCCGCCGGGCGCAAATTTCGCGAATATTCCTGTGCCTCGGGCGCCGTCTCAAGACGACTCGAAGATGACTGTTTTTCTCAACGAGGCGAACGGGCTCGACCTTTTGCGGTTGCTTGCACCCGACTCTCGTCCCGACAAGTATGAGGCGTTCCGAAGGACAGTGGATGTGATCCTTGCGCATCGTCGGGGGGGTGCGTTTTTGGGTCTCAACGACTTTCGAGAGCGGGTGCGGCTGAAGGATTATTCGCGGTTCCTGGTTCTGGCAAGAGGCGGCCGAGGAGCAATCACCCCACCGCAACTTCGGGAGGCCGCCTACGAATGGCTAATGAAGGACTCGACGCCTGAGGAGCTAGCTGCACTCGTTGCCGATCTATCCTTCGGGAAGATTGGAAATGGACTGGCTCAGCGACTTACGGCTTCTCGGAAACGCCTGTATATAACCGCTGACGGAACGGCCGGCACTTCTCGAGATCTCTTCGCCTTAAATAAAGCGTTTCGTCTGGGCGCTGGGAACTGGCTTCGTCTTATCGACGCAGTGTATGACCATTTACGCGCACGCCAAGCCGCAGCGAACCTCATGCCCTCGCTTGGCGGTCAATTACCCATTGTGACTGAAACGCTTGCGATTAAAGATAAACAGCCGGACAAGCCCGTCAAAAAACGCGCCGTCTTGCCAAAGCGAACGCGCAAATCTCGCGGATTCTTTCCTGTGGACTTGGCCCTTTTCCTTTCGGGGGGCCTATCTATCGGAACTGGATTACTTCCGATTCTGCTTGCCCGTTCCGCGAATAGGTCAATGGTCTATATTGCGGTTGGAGAATTGATTGGGGCCGCTATCGTAACGGTATCCGTCGGAGGCCGGCTGGACCGCTCCATTTCAGAATTTGCACAACGAATCGCAGCGTATTGGAGGAATAAGTTGATGAAGTCCACTTCTCGCCAAGATACTGATGCGAGGGGTAGGAAAATTTTCGATCGCTCAATGCGACTTTCGGCATAGAGCGCTATGCCAAAAAAACTTCATCGCGGGCCCTTGTTGTGGCGTCAGTCTGCCAGTTCGATCGGCAGACGTGTTCTGTCTCTCTTCCTGGCTTCCTGGATCGCTGTATTACCTGCTTTCGGGTCCGTTTTGAACCTGCACCCATCGAAGACGCCTGGGTTTGTCGCTATTTGTAAGCAAATTCCCTTCCAGGAACAAGCTCTTTCAGCCAAAGTCCTCCAGACGCTGCACCCGATCGAAAGCCCTGCGGAAACCGCAGCTCTAGACCAGGCACTCGATCGGTCACGCCGTTCCGAACCATCCAATAGCCAAATCGAGACCCCCTGGGCATGGCTCTATAAATGGACCCCTTCAGGGATATGGGAATCCGTCCAAGAGGCGGGACGGTGGGTGGTCTGGTCCCACATCTGGCTCTTAACCGGCGCCGGTGGCGCGTCGGCTGGAGGAGCGCCGCGACGCCCGGCCACTCGCCTTCCCGAGCCGCTCGCTCGGCGCGTTCGGGCGATCGCTGACCGGCGCTCGCATGAGCGTTACCAATTCGGCGCAAAAAGGCGAATTTTATGGCGCGAGCTGACGCGAACTGAAAAGCAAACGCTACTCGAAGCGGTGGCGACTCAAAAACGGCTTAAACGCCGCGAGAGACGGGAGGCCATTCAGCTTCAGTCGGATCGCAAATTAATGCGTCAGGCCATATTGAACCTCGTACTGTCCTCGGACTTAGGTGACGTTCTTGAGCCGCTGGGCGCGACGCCGAGGGGTCTTCTCCGAGAATACGTCGAGCGCAGCGAGGCTCTCCGGAAAGAAGGCGTCATCAAAACGCCGCGATGGCTCCTCCTGGAAGAACTGGGGTATGTGCGCCGTGATCTTCTCTCCATCGAAAAACTAAGGACCTCGGCAGACCTGCTCCTGCTTCTGAAAGAAGGCGCTCTCCAACAGATTCCCTGGGAGCTGGTCTTTTCCGCGAACCCTCCTCTTAGTCGCGCTTGGGTGCGTGAATTGGGAACTCAGGCCTTTCCAGGCGAAATAAAAGGCGGAATGTCCGCGAAAGACCTCCGGTCAGTTCTCTTAAAGCTTTTGGAGCGACATTATCGAAACGAAAACCTGACCAGCCTGGGTCCGCGCGCCCTCTGGGACTTCTATAAATATGCTGATACGCTGCCAGACGAGCGAACAACCGCCCGTTTTATCGTAGACCGGTTTTTCCCTGTCGAAGAAAACCTTACCGTACGCCCGGTTCGAAAGGCTTATACCCTGGACGCTCTCCGGGTGTTGCGCGACAACGGCTTTTTAGCAGCCCGCAGGGTCCCCAATATGTGGGGTGAGGAAGGCGGACTTCCAAACAGCGGTCGCCGGGCGCTGCTGCAAGAGGCCGGTATGGAAGCGAAACAACCATTGGACGAGGGCCCGCTCACCCAGTACCGGTATCAGCTGACCATCGCCCCCAGTTTGAACCGCAGTTTGACCGGCCTTCTTCAACATTCGCTGAGCCGGCGTAACGGGAAGCTGGCGGGCGTTCCCCTGACAGAGCACGTGCTGGAAGATACGGGTTTTCTTCGGGATGAGGCCTCCCTGCTGTCAGCGCTCGAAAGAGTCCAGTCAGGTTTCAATCTCTTTTCGAACACCGCCGGGTCATCCCTCCTGGCCAGGACGCCCGCTCTCTCGAGAGCTTCGGAGACACTCCGGAAACTCAAACAGGAGAGGGATTCCGCCCGGCTTCGGCAGGCCCTGGACGAGGGGATGCTGGCGGCAGACGCCGCCTTGACTCAAACCAGCGACCCGGCGGCAGTCGAAACGATTCTTCGGTGGAGGCAATCCCTGGAAGCCTACTGGCAGATACTGGATACAGCCGAATGGACGCCGTCTCGGTTCGCAACCCTTGTGACGAAATGGCCTGCGCCAGGCCATGCAAAAAATGAAACGGCCTATGCCAGGGCCCTGGGCGCATTCCCGATGTGGAGAGCGCAGGAGCCGCAAGGCGAGCTCGTATCCCGGATCTTTCAGCTAATTGAGGTTTATCAGCAAAACGCAAAGGACACAAAGAGAATGGAAGTGTGGCAAGACCTGACCCGCCTTGTCCACGAGCATCCCGATTCCCGTCTATTGTGCCAGGCTATCGCCGAGTCTGTAAATCCAATCGTCAGGGCGTTCTTAAAAACGGAGGCCGCGAACAATCTTCTCTTTCATCTCCAGAAGTCGCCGCGAGCGAAAGCCGAAAGAGGCCGTTTTTTACCCCTGCCTCGGCTGCTCGCCGGGGAAGAGCTATCCCTCGGCTACGTCGGCGTCTCTCAAGTGATGCCTGAGATCGAGCCTGGCATGCTTCAGGCCATAGCTCTGTTCTTAATGCGCTGGGGGATTTATCGAGCGAACGAGTCCCAGGTCCGCTGGCTGGAGGGCCATGCCGATCTATTGCGCGTAACGCTCGGCCTCGAGCACGTGCCTTTTTCTTTCAGAGTCATGGCCAAAGCGGCTCCCGGAGAGAGCTATATCGTTCGACGAGCCCTTTATGAAAAGGTGGCAGAATTGGTCTCCTGGCCCGAAAGTAAAGACCCCCAATTCCATCGGTTTGAAATCACCCCTTCCAGTCTGAATCGGCACGAGCTTGAAAAACGGGAGCATTGGCTTTTCGAAGATTTTCGCCAGAACGCTTATTTGCGGGCGTTCGATAACGCTTTACGAAATCACGGCGCGATCATGCCCTCTCTACGAGCCGGAACGGAACGAATTACGGTGGAAGTGCGCCCTCACCGCATGGAAGAACAGACGGTCTTTGACCGCCCTACCGATGGAGCTCACGCTACGATCCTTTTGGCTCCTACGTTCTATCAGCCTGGGATCGTCGCCCAGTTTACGGAAGCGGTGGCCTGGCTGCAGCATGGGTCCGAGGCGGAACAAAGCCTGATTACTACCGAGTTCGTCATTTCCATGGTCCGATTTGCACGCTTCATGGACGTCCTCGCGATTCTGACCGCCATGGAAGGAATGGGACCGTATTTTGCCGAAGCGCTGCGAAGAGAAGTTCATGCCTGGAATTCGAGTTTTATAGAGCGACATTTCGACGGCAATCACGACATGGAGGCAGGTCTTTTATCCGTTTTTGGCGGAAGGCAAGCCGTCCTTCGGGCGGTCAACTCTCTTCTGGCCGAGGTTAAAAAACGATTCGGCAAAGATATCCTTCGCGATCCCGACGGCCAGGTCGGGCATTTCCTACCTCTGCCCGGAATTCACTGGCGACTCGCGGCGTCACCGATGAACGCGTCCGCGTAGGCCGAAGCTGAAGATCCGGATGATTAGTAAGACATCCAACGCGAGAGAATTGCTCCAGGCAATCCAATGTCCACGCTTTGGAGGCGCACGCAAAAAGGAATTCTTTCGTATCTAATGGTCCCGCTCCCCTCTAGGGAATCAACCGGAGCGTTCTCTCCTATATAGTCACTCTCGTGAGCATCCAATGCGATCCGCCCCGTCTTAGGACCCGGCGTAGGGACTTGAGGGGGTTCATGGTGCATGGATGTTACACTACCGCCATATGGCCGAAACATTCGTCTGTCATTCTTTTCTCATGAGACGCTCCGCCGCTTTAGGACTTTTGGTAACAGGCCTTTGGACCTGCACGAACTATGCCGACGCAAGCGCGGGGGGCACGAGCGGCGGGAATGTCTTGAATATTGGGGTTGGCGCCCGAGCCGTTGCGATGGGCGAAGCCTACACCGCTATGGCGGATGACGACTCGAGCCTTTACTGGAATCCCGCCGGGCTGGGTCTGACGGACCAAGGGCAGGCTACCTTTATGTATGCTCAGTGGCTCAAAGATTTGACCTATCAGAATATCCGGGCTGCGCAACCGACGAAGTGGGGCGGATTCGGGGCGAGTCTTTCCTATTTGTCTTACGGAAAAATCGATGGATACGATGAACTAAACAGACCCACAAGCGACGTCCGGGCCTATAGCGGTGTTGGGACGGTCGGAGCGGCCATGCTTGTGAGCCGGTTTTCAGCAGGCGTCAACTTGAAGATGGTGCAAGGCGCCCTTGGGGATGTGAAAGCCAATGCCTTTGCGAGCGACCTGGGGGTCACCTATACGCACCCTGATAAAGTTCTTGGCGGCACCCTCCGGTTAGCCGGCACTCTGCGCAATCTCGGCACCGGCCTGACCTATCTGAACGATACCGATCCGCTGCCTCGCGAATGGCGCGCCGGAGCCGCGCTCGTCCAACTTTTGAATAAGCGCATGAACGCGTCGCTCGATTTTGGCAAGCAGCGCGATGCGTCTGGGGTCGTCTACGGGGGCCTCGAATATTGGGTGCATCCCATGGTGGCCTTGCGAGCGGGATACGCCGGTTTCAGGACGGAAGGCAATGGTTTGCGCGCCGGGATCGGATTGAAACTCAAGAACTTTTCTCTCGATTACGCCTATGGCGGCTACGGCGAACTGGGACCCACCCATCGCTATGAGATTTCCATGCGCTTCGGGCCGCGTCGCGAAAAAGAGGCCCCTGTGTTACATCCGTTGGTTGAGAAGAAAGAACCGGAGGTCATGGCGGATCTGGCCTCTGTCCATTTTGAGCTCGATCAATACAATTTGAGCCCGGCGGCTGAGAAAATCCTCAACGCGAATATCAAAACTTTGGAAAGTCACCCCGACTGGAATATTCTGATCGAAGGCTATTGCGATGAACGCGGGTCTGAAGAATACAACCTGGAACTGGGAAAGCGCCGGGTGGCCGCTGTCCGGGACTTCTATATCAGTAGGGGCCTCGACCGCAACAGACTGGATTCTCTTTCCCATGGCAAGAATGAGCCGTCGTGCGTTGACCATAACGATGACTGCTGGTCTCGCAACCGGCGGAGCTTTACCCGGGTTCG
>JBBSDO010000104.1:0-9537 GCA_038241515.1 Elusimicrobiota bacterium
CTTACATCCCCTAATAGACGTTCGATCGCAGACGCATCGCGTAGATCGCATTCATGGTGACTGGGGGCACTGAGAACACCTATCTGAAGTCCCTTTAATTGGTCAATGACGAACGAACCGAGAAAACCCGAACCGCCCGTCACCAGCACACGTTGGTCGCTCCAAAAGGCCACGCCTATCTTTTCTGTTTGCGAATGCGTTGAGGAGTGCCAAGTGCGACACTTTTGGTAACCCAACGGATGAATGAAAGACTATCCTTTAAGCTCGGCATGGGTTGAGACTGAATCCGTGGGGGAGGGCGGATGATCCCGCTCATGAAAGGCACCTTGAAGATCGTGATCGACCATGATTCGCACGAGTTCTTTGAATTTTACTTTAGGAGTCCATCCTAAAATCTTTTTAGCTTTGCTGGGGTCCCCGATCAGGAGATCCACTTCGGTGGGTCGGAAGTAATGGGGGTCGATTTTCACATGCTTTTGCCAATCGAGCCCGACATGCGTAAAGGCTTCTTCAACGAATTCCTGAACGGTGTGCGTTTCCCCGGTCGCGATTACATAATCTTCGGGCTTGTCCTGTTGTAGCATGAGCCACATCGCCTCGACGTATTCCGGGGCATAGCCCCAGTCGCGTTTGGCTTTCAAATTTCCTAAGAAAAGTGTTTCTTCTAGGCCAGCCTTAATGCGCGCAACCGCGCGAGAGATTTTTCGAGAAACGAATGTTTCCCCTCTGCGCGGGGACTCGTGATTAAATAAAATTCCGTTACAGGCGAACATGTGGTAGCCCTCGCGATAATTGACCGTGATCCAATAGGCATAGAGCTTGGCACACGCATACGGGCTTCGAGGATAAAACGGAGTGGTCTCTTTCTGAGGTACTTCCTGCGCCAATCCGTACATCTCGCTCGAGGACGCCTGGTAAAAGCGGGTTTTTACGCCCGTCTCTCGTATGGCGTCCAAGAGACGGAGTGTGCCCATTCCCGTCACGTCCCCTGTGTATTCCGGGATGTCAAAGCTGACTCGCACGTGACTCTGGGCGCCTAAATGATAAATTTCATCCGGCTTGATTTTCCGTAGAAGTTGGTTGAGTGCGCTGCCGTCCGTAAGATCACAGTAGTGGAGCCGCAGTTTTGCGGACGGATTGTGGGGATCCTCATAGATGTGAGCAATGCGACCCGTATTGAAAGAGCTGGAGCGCCGAATCATCCCATGAACTTCGTATCCTTTTTCAAGAAGAAGTTCGGCCAGGTAAGATCCGTCCTGACCTGTAATACCCGTGATGAGGGCTGTGCGTTTCATTGAATGGCCGCGCACATTATAACTATTGAGAACGCAGGATTTGTATAGAATGTCAGTCGGATGAGTGAAAATCCTTCACAGAGCCACCCGACGTTTAGCGTCGTAGTTCCTCTTCATAACGAGGAAGCGACGGTGGACGCATTGATTATTCGTCTAAAAGCAGTCCTTGACCAATTGGACGGTCTTTCGGAAATCATTTTTGTGAATGATGGCAGCACAGATGGAACCCTTACGCGCCTTCGAGACTGCCTCAAGCAGGATAAGCGTTTTCGGTTGATCAATTTCAGCAGGAATTTTGGTCACCAGAGAGCCATTACGGCAGGGATTGACCATGCCTCAGGCGCAGCCTGCGTGGTCATGGACGGCGATCTGCAAGATCCACCGGAACTCATTTTGGCCATGGCCGCCAAATGGAAAGAAGGGTTTGATGTGGTTTATGCCGTTCGAACGGAGCGTCGAGGAGAAACCCTTTTTAAAACGCTATCAGCCCGAGGTTTTTACCGCCTTCTTTCGGCGATCACGGATGTCCCCATCGCGGTCGACACGGGCGACTTCCGCCTCATGGATCGCAAAGTGGTCGATGCCTTAGGCCGTATTCGCGAGCGCGGACGGTTCATTCGGGGTCTCGTGAATTGGGTGGGTTACCGGCAAACGCCTATCTACTACGTGCGCGAGGCACGCAAAGCCGGCGAAACGCACTTTTCTTTCCGCAAAATGCTCCGGTTCTCGCTCGATGCGATCACCGCTTTCTCGATACTCCCATTGCAATTTGCGAGTACTTTGGGACTGATCGTATTCGGCGGGTCTTTTATATATGCTTTGGATGTTCTTTACGACCACTTTGTTGCGGGCCGAACGATCGCAGGGTGGACGTCACTGATGATTGTCGTCCTCTTCTTTGGCAGCGTTCAGTTGCTTTTGCTGGGAGTCTTGGGAGAATATTTGGGGAGAGTGTTTGAAGAAGTGAAACAACGCCCGCTCTATCTCATACAAAGTCTCGAAGGGTTTGAAAATTCTTCGTCTGATCTTCGATAGCCTACCAAGAAACGACGCGAGAGGCTGTGGGCCAATACTTCTTGGGTAAATTGTTGAAAGCTTTTGCCCCGTCGACAACGTAATTGAATCGGGCCAAGTGGTAAAGGGCCGCCAATCCATCTTTCCAGCTAATTTTCTTCCCCTCTAATCGCGTCCTCGGAAAATAAGAAATCGGAACCTCAAAGATACGCGCCCGCGTTTTGGCTATATAAGCGGTGAATTCGACCTCGATTCCAAAGCGACTTGACGTCAAATTCATTGCTTTGACCAAATCGGCACGGAAAACCTTATAACAGGTTTCCATATCGGTGAGATAGATGCCGGACATCAGGTTGCTTAGAAACGTCAAAAATCGGTTTACGAAGTAATGGTAGGTGCGATGGACCTGAAGCGAACTGTGTTTGAATCGACTTCCGAAAACGACATCCGCCCGGTCATCCAAAATCGGCTGCAGGAGCATCGGGATTTCCCTCGGATCGTACTCGAAATCGGCATCCTGAACCATAATGATGTCCCCTTTGGCCTCGCGGATGCCTAGGATCACAGCCGCTCCCTTTCCCTGGTTCGTTTCCTGCGCAATAACCCGAAACCCGTGCTGTTGGGCGAGAGCCTGAAGGGTAGCCAGACTACCGTCAGCGGACTTGTCATCTATAAAAATCCACTCACGGTCGATTGGACAGGGCGCTGCCATCAAGGCTTCCACAATTCGGGAAAGTTCGGCTTCTTCGTTATAGACTGGGACGATTAATGAGAGGAGAGGCATAAAACTCATTGATGGCTGCGGCAACCGCGGCAACGTCCCCTGCGCCCATGTGCGGATAAAGCGGCAGACTCACCATGTTGTCAGCGAGCGCTTCACTTTCGGGATAGGCCCCCGCTTTCTCGCCTAGGTAAGCGAATGCGGGTTGTAAATGAAGTGGCAGAGGATAATGCAGACCCGAAGCGATTTGCCTTTTGTCCAGAAAACTTCGTAAGGCATCCCGTTCCGGGGCTTTTACGGCATACAAATGATACGTGTGGAGACGTTCCGGTAGTTCCTTTGGTAATTGCAGCGGACTCGCGGTTAACGAAGTGCCATAGGCTGCAGCGAATGTGCGTCGTTTACTGTTCCACGCGTCAAGATGCTTAAGTTTCACCCTCAAGATAGCCGCTTGCAGATCATCCAGACGCGTGTTATATCCCACTTCTTCGTGATGGTACTTCACTTTCGCTCCGTGACCGCGCAAGGAATTGAGACGCTCAGACAAGTCACGGGAGGAAGTGAGTACGGCACCGCCATCTCCACAAGCGCCAAGATTCTTCGTCGGGAAAAAACTTAAACAGGCCATGAGACCAAAACTACCGACCTTCTTTCCGCGATACTCCGATCCGATCGCCTGGGCCATATCCTCAATCAAAGGAACGTGCGCTTCTTTGGCAATTCGCGAAAGTTCATCCAAATCCGCAGGCTGACCGTAAAGGTGAACGGCGATGATCGCTTTTGTTCGAGGAGAAAGCTTCTGACGGACCGCGGAGGGATCCATCGTGTAGGAAACGGGATCAATATCAACAAAGATGGGCCGGGCGCCCAATTGCGCTACCGGCTCAGCGGTTGCGATGAACGTCATCGCAGGGACGATGACTTCGTCATTCGCTTTGATATCGAGGGCCCGCAGAGCCAACAAGATGGCATCGGTCCCAGAATTGACTCCGACGGCAAATCCGGTTCCGCAGTAGGCCGCTAGGTCTTTTTCAAAAGCCTGGCTCTCCGGGCCTAGAATGTAGGAACCGCTTGAAAGCACCCGGTGCACGGCCTCATCGATTTCCTCTCGCAGCAGACCGTACTCCTTGCCAAGATCAGTGACCAAAACAGATTGGTTGAGGGGTGACAACGTCATCTCGTTTTCATGGTTTTACGAAAGTACGCAATCGTTTTGATCAGACCTTCCTGGAGAGCGACCTTGGGTTCCCATCGTAAGAGTTTCCTTGCCAAGCGAATATCCGGTTGCCGCACTTTTGGATCATCTTCGGGGAGGGGCTTATAGATGATCCGGCTGCGGGTCTTGGTGAGCTTCTTGATCTCCTGGCCCAATTCAAGAAGCGTCATCTCATGGGGATTGCCAATATTCACCGGAGAGTTCTGTCGAGAAAGAAGCAGTCGGTATATGCCTTCGACGAGATCGCTGATGTAGCAAAAGCTGCGGGTTTGGGAACCGTCCCCATACATGGTCAGAGGTTTTCCCCTTAAAGCCTGGCTGATAAAGTTGGGAATGGCGCGTCCATCATTAATTCGCATGCGCGGACCGTAGGTGTTAAAAATGCGCACGATGCGGACCTGCATTCGATGATAACGGTGATAGGCCATCGTCATGGCCTCGGCGAAACGCTTGGCCTCGTCGTACACCCCGCGAGGCCCCACGGGATTTACATTTCCCCAATAGCTTTCGGGTTGAGGTCCGACCAAGGGATCGCCATAGACCTCAGAGGTCGAAGCGAGTAAAAAGGTGGCCCCTTTTTCTTTAGCAAGGCCGAGCGCTTTGTGCGTTCCCAAAGCTCCAACCTTAAGAGTCGGGATCGGAAATTCTAAATAGTCTACAGGGGACGCCGGGCTTGCGAAATGAAGTACCGCATGAACAGGACCTGGCACATGAATAAAATTGGTGACATCGTGTTTGATAAAGGAAAACCGATCGTTTCCGAACAGATGTTCAATGTTGCGCGTGTCGCCCGTCAGTAAACTATCGATAGCGATAACCGAGTGATTTCTCGCCAAGAAGTAATCGCTCAAGTGGCTGCCCAAAAATCCAGCGCCGCCCGTAATGACGACTCTCATAGTGCCATCTCCGGATCCATGCTGCATCCCGTCTCCGGGCGTCCTTGTCGAAGAATCTGATCCTGAGCGCATAGTCGAAGGATCATTTCGCCCTTCCCATTCCGTGATATTCGAATCCGAGTGCCTTCATTTTCTCGGGCTGATACAAGTTTCGCCCATCAATCAAAATAGGATGTGTCATTGATTTTCGAATGCGCCGAAAATTTAGGTCCCTGAACTCCGGCCACTCCGTCACCAGGGCCAAGCAATCCGTTCCGGTGGCGGCTTCATAGGCCGATTTGCAAAATAGGACATTCTTCAGAGTCGTCTCACCTTTGGGCATGGCTACGGGATCGTACAGTTTAATCTTGGCCCCTTGTGCCTGAAGGCGAGCAATGATATCGACCGCGGGCGCAAAGCGGATATCGTCCGTATGCGGCTTAAAGGCCAGCCCGAGAATACCGATCGTTTTCCCCTTAATGATCCAGACCGCCTCTTCAATTTTTTTGACGAATTGCGCGCGTTGTCCCTCGTTAACTTCCTTGACGGTGCGCAGGAGATCGAACTCGTACCCTACCTTTCGTGAAATATAGTGAAAGGCTTCCAGATCTTTCGGCAGACAAAAGCCTCCAAAACCGATGCCCGCGTGAAGAAAAGCTCGCCCGATTCGCGGATCCAGCCCCATCCCTTGGGCCACTTGGGTGGCGTCCGCGCCCACAAGCTCACACACGCGCGCAACAGAATTCATAAAGGAGATTTTGGTTGCCAAAAACGAATTGGACGCATGCTTAATGAGTTCGGCGCTTTTGAGGTCCGTCACCACCACATTCGTCTTAAGAGGCGCATACACGTCGCGCATCACTTTTTCAGCTCGCTTGGTTTTGACGCCGATGACAATCCTATCCGGATGCAAAAAGTCCTCGATAGCGGTTCCCTCCCGCAAGAACTCCGGATTTGAAACCACATCGAAGCCTACCTTTTGGCGATTGTAGCGCATGATCGTGCGCTCGACCTGTTCCCCTGTTTCGACCGGAACGGTTGATTTTTCGGCGACAACCGTATAGGTCTTCATATGGAGCGCGATCTCACGAGCCACCGTTTCAATGTAGGTCAGATCGGCCGACCCATCCTCGCGCGGCGGAGTCCCCACAGCGATGAAGACGACCGTCGCTTCTTTGAGACCTTCGCCAAGGTTTGAACCAAAAGACAACCTCTTACGCTTCACATTCTTTGCCACAAGCTTGTCCAATCCAGGTTCGTAGATCGGAATTTTCCCGGATTTAAGAGCGGAAACCTTTTGAGGATCGTTATCGAGGCAGATCACTTTGTGTCCAATTTCGGATAAGCAGGCCCCAGTGACCAAGCCGACATAACCGCAACCGACCACACAGATTTTCATCTGCTTCATGAAGTCACTTTGGTATTAGCGAAATGGTCGCTCACCGATTGTCTCCAGTTCGGAAGCGCTTTAAAACCCTGTAATTGCCAAGCAAGGTTTTGCAGGACGGAAAAAGGCGGACGGGGAGCCGGAAGGCGCAGGTCTTTCAGCGCAAGCTTTTGCAAACCCGAATAGCCAGCGCGCTTGTGCAAGCGCAGGACTTCCTCAGCAAGTTCGACCCGGCTGCAAAACCCATTATTACTCAAGTGGTAAACCCCGAACGTGTGACTCTCCGCGAGCTGCAGCATGGCTCTCGCGAGGTCTGGAGTGTAAGTCGGAGAACTGACCATATCTTTGGCGGCTTTAATTTCAGAGCCCTCTTGGGCGAGCCGCACCACGTGATCAATCCAAGTCGCTCGCGCGGGTCCAAAAAGCCACGAGGTCCGGACTAAATAGAATTTATTGAGAAGAGTTTGAACATGGATTTCGCCCCAGCGTTTAGACTCCCCGTAACGACTGATTGGACTGGGAGCGTCAAATTCGCGGTAGCCATCCGCGGGTGCATTCTCGCCGCTGAAGACATAATCGGACGACACCGCCATCAACGCCGTGTCGAAGCGCTGGCACGCTAAGGCCAGATTTCGCGTTACCAAGGAATTCCCGCGATACGCTTCTTCCGGTAAACTCTGAGCCAAATCGACATTATTGTAAGCAGCACAATGCACGATAAGGTCTGGGTTAGCCTTCGTTACGACGCTGTAGGTTTTTCCTGCATCACTTAGGTCGCAGTCCTGCCATTGTTTGTGCGGTACCCAAGGCGGCTGTGTCCGTCCTACTGCGATCATTTCATGCTGTTTTTCGAACACCTGCCAGACATCATGCCCCAGCAAACCGGCAGACCCGGTCAAAATCACCTTCACGAAGCCCGCCTCGCGTACTGTTTCACAAAATAACGCCGGTATGCTTTTGATTGACGAAGAATGGGTTCCCACCAGTGGCGATGCTCTTCATACCATCCAATGAGCTCTGGAAAGCCGCTACCAAAATTGATGCGAGGCGCCCAACCCACCTCCTTCTTTATCTTTGCGACCGACATAGCGTAGCGACGGTCGTGCCCCGGCCTGTCCTTCACAAACTGGATAAGCTTTTCTGTTTTTCCTAGGCGGCGCAACAGAATCTTCACCACGTCCAGGTTGTTGTGACCTCGACCCGTTCCGATGTTATAGATCTGGCCAGGACGGCCTCGTTCAAGAAGGCGGGCAATAGCCTCGCAATGATCGGTGACATGCAGCCATTCCCGGACGTTGCGCCCGTCGCCATACAGGGGAAGCGGTTGATCTTCTAGGGCATGGGTGATAAAAAGCGGGAGGAATTTTTCAGGATATTGAAAGGGACCATAGTTATTGGCGGCGCGGGTCACAATAACGGGCAAGCCAAAGGTCGTGAAATACGATAGAGCGATATGATCGGCGGCCGCCTTACTCGCAGAGTAAGGGCTCGAAGGATAGAGGGGAGCGTTTTCCTTGGCAGCCCCTTTGGCGATCGAGCCATATACTTCGTCCGTCGAGATCTGAATAAACCGGTGTAGCGAAGCCTGGCGGGCCGCTTCCAGAAGCACCTGTGTCCCGATCACATTCGTGGTCAAAAAAGGGGCCGCGTCCTGGATCGATCGATCGACATGGGTTTCCGCTGCAAAATTGACGATCACGTCCACTTGGCGGACGAGCCGCTTCACTAAGGGGCCGTTGGCGATATCTCCGCGAACAAATCGGTAGCGCCTGTTTTTGGCCACATCTCTCAAATTGTCCAGGTGGCCGGCATAGGTTAATTTATCAAGGTTAATGACGAGCTCAATGTCGGATTGACTGAGAATATGGCGGATGAAATGCGAGCCGATAAAGCCCGCACCTCCGGTGACGAGAAGCTTCATTGTTTAAGGGAGCTTGGCGCGTGGGCAGTGATGAACCATTCCCAAGTTCGGCGGAGCCCTTCGTGAAGATCAATGCGAGGGATAAAGCGCAAATAGCGTTTCGCTCTACGAATGTCCGCCCAGGTCTTGCGAATGTCGCCCTTGCGTTGAGGGAAATGCTTTCGCATTAATGGATGTCCAACCAACTTTTCGATTTCTTCAATGATTTGTAAAAGTGAATGAGTCTTTCCGCAGGCAACATTGAAAACCTGTCCAGCGACACCCGGTACTGTGGCCGCCAGCAAGTTCGCCTGGACTACGTTATCGATGTAGGTAAAGTCGCGAGACTGTCGACCATCCCAATGCACTTCCAGAGGAGTGCCATCTATCGCCGACTGCATGAATTTGGGAATCACGGCCGCGTAGGCGGAGTCGGGATGCTGCCTGGCTCCGAAAACGTTAAAGTAGCGCAGACTCACCGTTTCGACGCCAAAGGTCTTAGCGAAGACTGTCGTGTAAAGCTCACCCGCATATTTTGAAACCGCGTATGGGGATATCGGCGACCCGCGCATCGACTCGTCTTGAGGGAAGGCCTTGTTATCCCCATAAATGGATGAGGATGAGGCAAAAATAAACCGCTTCACTTTGGCGTTCCGAGCTCCGATCAGGAGCCGCATGGTTCCATTGACATTGACCGAGTTAGTAGAGGCCGGATCGTCGATCGAACGCGGAACGGCTCGGAGGGCCGCCTGGTGAAAAACATAATCAATCCCTTCTAAAGCGCGGTTTACATCTTTTTCGTCGCGAATATCGCCATTCATGAACTCAATTTTATCCGCGACACCCGACAAATGATTGATATCGCCCGTGCTGAGATTGTCCAATACACGGACCTGATCGCCGCGCTTCGCCAGGGCTTCCGTCAAATGAGACCCAATAAACCCCGCGCCGCCGGTGACTAAACATTTCATCGCTTTACTCATGGTAACTCGGATCTTACACTGAAAACTCGCTATGAGCTTCGTTCATAATTTTCTGCATCTCGATGTCTATCTCAACTCCGTGATTGCGCAGTACGGCGTGTGGACTTATGCGCTGTTGTTTCTCGTCGTCTTCTGCGAGACCGGGC
>JBBSDO010000105.1:0-9492 GCA_038241515.1 Elusimicrobiota bacterium
AAAGCGGGTTCGACTTTCGCTTGGGATATACCGAAAGGGATGACCGTTAATGATTTTGCTTCCGGAAATCTTCCTACAGTGAAACCAGGACCTAATTCCTGGTCAGTTTCAGATATCTTCCAGGGCAATCCTGTTCCAATAAAGCCGAGCGAGCTCGGAAATGGTTCGCTTTTTTACAATCAAGATAACGCGGCCTCGATGCCTTTTAAACCGGCCATTCCCTATATTCCACTAGCGCTTCCTCCGCAAAATGCGGTTCTGAATCAAGTTCTCATGGGCCCCTCTGCTTCTCCGAATGCGTTCTGGCCGGTCACTGACGAATTCGGCCAAAAATTTTATGTGTTGAGCAAACCTGCCGACTTTGTTGCTTTGTCTGGCCCTATGTCGCAGACAGACGCCGATCGAATATTTGGCGGCCTTGTGAAATCTGGCTACGATGCCAAAGCAATCACGCAGGACATGGTACGGACCTCTTTTTATCAAGAAAAATTAGCATCACTTGGACAACGAATACCAGCGGATCAGTTGGAGAGCTTAACCAGTGAGGCAAATCAAAAACTTTGGGCAGTCGCTGAAGACGAATTCCTGAAGTCTGGCCGCGAGAAATTCAGTGATGGAGAAGGCAACTTTGTCGCACCTAGGGCCACGCCCAATGATGTTGCGAAGTTATGGGCGGAAAAAAGCAGCGCCAAAGTGACCGCGGACAACCAGGCGTGGCTAAACAATGAGCAGAAAGCATTTAATCGAGTGGAACTCGAAAAGTTCGCTGGATCTGCGGCAGCCGCTGCGGGTGCTGGTTATGGGCTATTCTCCTCTGTTTTCGGGATGGCGAAGGGTGGCGCAAGCTTTAAGGGCATAGCAGGCGGTTTAGGTAGTCTTGTAGGATTAGGAGTATCCCTTCACATAATGCATTCTGCATTAGTAAACACAATCGACAAGAGTATCGGGATCAGTTTCAAATCTCTCGCCAGCCGATTGGATTCGGGAAGCTTTGGCTTCCTTCATTTGGGCAGTATCACAAAATTTCTCTCGAGCGGACCCGGGATAGCTTTGATCGCTGGGTTAGTTACATTAGCTGCGATTCTTATGGGGAAGAAGGAAGGCGATGATCAAGCGGCGGTAGAAGATCTAAACCAGGAGCTTGACCCCGTCGTGTATAACGATGGCGGCGTCGTGGCTGCGGCGGGATTGGCTTTCGCACTAATGGGATCGAGCATGTCTCCGCATTTGCCGGCGAGTTTTGATTTTTATCCTCCTCAGGTGCAAGTCAATAGGGCGCTTCAGAAGGTTGCTGGCGGGATTCCGAGCCCGGCGGATCGCTATAGTACGGTATTCACGGACGTCGCGACCGATGGAACGACCCGCGTCATCTATCTTCAGGCCGATGGCGTTGATGCGAGCGGGAAGATCCGCGAGCATGTGCATATGGAGACTTTGCCTAAAGGCGTGAAGTTTGCGGGATCTGGCGCCACGGGATACATTCCCTTCTTCATTACGGACTCAAGTGGACACCGGCAGAGCAATCAAGTGGCCTTTGACGCGATCAATCGACAACAAAAACTTCTTCAGAGTGTTCCTGGGCTAGGGACGACAGCCGGCCAGAATGCCGCCGGCGTAGCCGGTGGAACGCTACATCCTATTACCCAACCGGACGGCTCGCAATAGTTCCATCCCAATTCTCGTTTAAATGCAAAAAACCCGGGGAACGAATCCCGGGTTTTTTGTTTTACGTCAACACCTAACGGAATTTAACAATTAACACTTATCAATTAACACTTAACAATGTCTTTAGTACTAAATGCTAACTGCTAACTGTTAACTGCTAAATTCCGTGGTCGCTACGCGACTTTGCCTTTGACCCTGGAAATCGAATTCAGCCGAGCCAACAAAATATCCAGATCGAAAGGCTTTAAAATATAGTCGTCCGCGCCGCGCTCCAGACCACGCACTCGGTCCCGTACCTCTTTGTAAGCTCCTGTCAGAATGACCACAGGAATATGCGAAAGTCGCGGGTCGCCCTTCATGCGGTGGCACAGCTCCATGCCTCCCACTCCTGGCAGATTGAGATCTAGGAGAATAACGTCAGGTTTTAGAGCCAAAGCTTCCTGATAGCCTTCTTCCCCGTTGTCGACCCAATAACAGCTCCACCCTTCGCCCGTCAGAAACTCTTGCACGAGTTTCCCTAAAGCGATGTCGTCATCAATCATTAACAGTCTTCGTTCCATAATTCCTCCGCGCCGATTAGAAGTGCCAACCCCGTTTCCCTACGTCACAAGCTTATCCCCCCGCTGTCACGCGCGTGTTATGAACCTGTAAAAATGTTGTAAATCGAATTCGCCATAGAAATCAGGCCGTTTTAGCGAGCTCGCATTCTTCTGAAGCCGAAGCATGGCCAGCAAAACCCACCGCCATTGTTAACATTCCCGCAATATTCATCTCGTATACTCATGGTATGAGTAACACTTCTGTCTCTTTTTCCTCGAAAAAGCCTCCCATGATGGATCGCATAGTGGGCCAGCTCGGTACAATCACGAGCCTTGCGAATCTGGGCGCTATGTGGGCCAAAGGGGCCCAGGCCGCCTCGGGACTGGCGAAACTCTCGCAAGCGGTTTCACCTTTCATGGGCAACGAAGTTTTGAAAAGTCCCCTTGGAGCACGGGTCTTTATCGATAAACTGTTCGCCGGAACCGTGGGCAAAGTGTTTGGAGGAATTTCCGCCGGCTTAAGTGCCTACAGCCTTTTTAAAGGTGTTCAGGGCATGTTCCAAACCGGCCCCAGTATCTCCGGCGCTTTGAACACGGGTATGTCGGTCTTTGGGTTAGCCACCGGCGTGAACATGCTTTTGCATGTAGGAATGCTCTCCAACCCCGCTGGCTGGGCCGTTGCCGGGGCGGTGCTAGCTGGTTCAGTGGCCTTCGGCAGTATCTCCTCCATGGCCGCTAACGGTGCGACGGCGAGCGGGATAGCGACAGCAGCCATTTCGACTTTTGGAGTGGCCGTGCTAGCGAATGTAGCCATTGCCACAGTTAGCATTGCAATGGGGGGTTCTGGCACCCTCTTATTAGCGACCCTTTTGACGAATCCGGTTGGGTGGGCGATCGCCGCCGCAGTCGTAGCGATTGCTGTTATTTGGGGCCTTTCCCACCAACCACCGTCGGAGCAGGTAGCCGCAGAAAAATTAAATAAAACCTTGGGACCGATCGCTTGGTCGGCGGGGCCGATTCTTACTGTCGCTCTCGGTACTTTGGCGGTGATGGGGGGATGGTCACACGGGCGGATTCCGGTAAGTGCCAACTTTAACATGCCCATGCTGACCTTTTCTTCTCGGCTGTTGCAGGCCACGGGAGCCAGCCGCGTCGAGCTAAATTCAAAGGCGCCGACCGTGTTAGTCGAAAAAGGGAAAGGAACTGCGCCGACTCGGGTGATGATCGTGAGTCCCGAAGGAAATCAATTGAATTTGCAGCTGTATACAGTTTCGAATAAGCTCAATTTTGTCTCCTCGACCGCCTCGCCAGACTGCTATATCCCCATGTTTGTGTACCACGGTCGAACCGCCACCGTAAATACCGCCTTCACAAAAGCCATGGCCGATCAAAACGCTTTACTGAATACCGTCTTCAGCGGTAACTTGGACACCCACGAATCGATGAATGCCGTCACCCTGGCGGCCTCCACGACCAAATGCGGCATTAAGCCGGAGGCGTGGAACTAACCGCAGGGTCGGAGGGTCGGTGGGTCGGAGAAAAATTATAAGAGTTTGAGAATAAAAACCAGTGTCCGGCATCTAAGAGATGAGGGGCATTATGGTGAACAATTATCGAGAGCTGCGGGTGTATCAAAATGGGCTCAACGCTGCTTTAGAAATCTTTCTCCTTTCTAAGAAGTTTCCCCCTGAAGAAAAATTCTCCCTTACAGACCAAATCCGGCGATCGTCACGGTCGGTTTGCGCGAATCTCGGAGAAGCGTGGCGGAAAAGGCGCTATCGAGCGGCGTTTATCGCTAAGTTAAATGATGCTGAAGGCGAAGCTAACGAAACCCGAGTCTGGTTGGAGATTGCAACCCAGTGTGGCTACTTGTCAAAGGAGACCGCATTGGAGCTCGATACCCTCTACGACCACATTCTCAGTCAATTAGTGTTGATGATTAAGGATTGGCAAAGATGGGTCGTTACTTCGTCATACTCCGACCCTCCGATCACCCACCCCTCCGACCCTAGTCGTTATTCGTCAGAAAAGCGGTAGCCAAACCGCTCGACGGTTTGGATGCGCTCTCGGCCTTCGGTACCGAGTTTTTGGCGCAGGCGGGCGATGTGCATGTCGATCGTTCGGGTGAGGACTTCTTCTTCGTAGCCCCAGACGTATTCGAGGAGAAATTGGCGCGAGAGGACGCGTCCGGACTTTTTCATCATCACTTCGAGAAGCCCGAACTCTTTACCGGTCAATTTGATGTTGCCGCCGTCGACTTCGACACGGTGTTTGGATAAATCGAGCATGACTTTTCCCACCCGCAAGACTTCGCCTTCGCCACTGTGCTTGTGGTATCTGCGCAAAACAGCGTTCATGCGGGCGACCAATTCCTGGGGTTCAAAAGGTTTAACGAGGTAGTCGTCCGTTCCCGCGGCAAATCCCGCAAGAATGTCGGCTCGATCATTTGCGCCTGACACCATGATGAGAGGAATCGCCCGGCCGCGTTCGTCCTCGCGCAAAATCCTGCAGACCTCTTTCCCGTTAATGCCGGGCAGCACCACGTCGAGAAGCAGCATGTCGGGTTTCCAGGTCCACACCATTTCCAGGGCCTTTTCGCCGCTATCGGCGAGCGAGGTCTGAAACCCTCCTTGATGGCAGGCATTCATCAGCTGGTCTTGGTCGACTTTCGTATCTTCGACGACAAGAATCTTGTACTTCATGCGTTATTCCTTGCGTCGGTCGATGGCATAGGCGGAACCCTTGTCGCGGCTCTCTTTGGCAAAGTGCTTCATTTCGGCACCAATCTTACTGACCTCGCCCAACGACGTGATCACTCGGTATTGATTGGTCACGACTCCAATGCCCATGGACAAAAGAGGAAATTGGGTGATCTGACCGCGGCGGTCTTTGGTGCTGATGTATCCTCGCGCGGAGTCTTCGGGGCTGTAGAATTGGGGGCTTTTGGCGTCAAAGGCCTTGATGATTTTCTGACAGAGCGTTTCACAATGTTCGGGCGTCGTAATGACAATAAAATCGTCTCCCCCAATGTGCCCGACGAACCCCCCATCGGGATCGGCGACCGCGCGAATCACGCGCGCGCTTTCCCGGATGACTTCGTCCCCTTTGACGAATCCGTACACATCGTTGTAAGCCTTAAACGAATTGAGATCTAAATACAGAACGGCAAAGGGCGATTTGTTCTTAATGCGATGAATAATTTCCTTTTCAATCGAAATATTACCGGGAAGGCGCGTGAGCGGATTGGCTTCCAAATCCAAGCGCGTGCGGCGCAAAAGCGTTCGAATGCGAGCGAGCAATTCCTCCATTTCAAAGGGCTTGGTCAAATAATCATCGGCTCCCTGCTCGAGGCCGGCGATCTTCGAGCGCGTTCCCCCCTGCGCCGTCAACATAAGAACCGGGATGTGCCGAAGGTAGACATCGGACTTTATTTGCTGACAGACGGCATAGCCGTCCATTTTGGGCATTTCGATATCGAGAACGACCAGGTCGGGGGTTTTTCGTTCAATCTGCTGAAGAGCCTCTTCTCCGTTGTGAGCGACGAGCACATCGTAGGACATCGTCTTGAGCGCGTCCTCGAGAAGACCGACGATCGCGTCTTCGTCATCAGCGACGAGAATGAGGGCCTTGGTCGAGCCTTCGGCACTCATCGCGATTTTCCGGCGCGCGGCGCGTGGACGACCTTGTCGGTCTTTCCAGAAGAGTTCTTGGACGAGACGCGCGTCGGTTTGGGCAAAACCCAAGCAAAGGTGGATCCGTTCTTGGACGAGGCCTCCAGCCAAAGCCGGCCTCCCTGCGACTCGACAAGTCGTCGGGCAACCGTCAGACCCAAACCGGTCCCGTGCGTCTTACGCAAAACATCCTTGGTTTCGGCGACCTGTTCAAATTTTTCAAAGATGCGCTCAAACTGCTGTCGGGGGATTCCGACGCCCGAGTCGCTCACGCCCATCAGGATCGACTTCTGACCGCCGTCCTTGGCCCACAGAGTGATCTTTCCCCCATCGGGGGTAAAGTGGACGGCATTGATGAAAATCTGGTCGAGGATCTTCTTCACGAGTTCGGGGTCGGCTGTGACACATAGCTGGGGTGAGCATTCGACGTGGATCTCAAGGGCTTGGGCCGAAATTGCGTTTTCGTGGGCTTTAACGCACCATTCCAGCAGGGGTCGCACCTCCACGGGCTCGGGCACGAATTCCATGAATCTCGCATCGAGCTTTGTCAGGTCGATAATATTGTCGACGAAGCGCTTCAAACGGCTTGCGCTTGAACGCATGGTTTGAAGATACTCTCGGTGCTTCTCGGAGAACCCCGCGCTGTCTCGCTTCATTAAGTCGAGATAGCCAATAAGACTCGCTAAGGGCGACCGGAATTCATGGGAGACGTTCGACAGGAAATGGTCTTTCAGCTCGTCTAGAGAGCGGTGGCGCTTCATCGTATTACCGATGATGATCGTCTTTGAATTTGTAGCCGACACCGCGAAAGGTCTGAATCAAGGTCGCGCTCTTGATACCCAGTTTTTTGCGTAGACGGCGGATGTGCACGTCCACGGTGCGGGTCGAGACATCGACGGCGTAGCCCCAGATGCGCTCCAAAAGAAACTCGCGCGTTAAGATCCGTCCCGCATTTTTCATGAGAACGTAGAGCAGGTCAAATTCCTTAGCGGTGAGAATCAGCGGCTTTTTATCGACTTCGACGGAATAGGTCGTGAGGTTGAGGCTGATATTGGCTTTTACGATGGCTTCTTCGGGAGCGCCGCCCTGGCGGCGACGAAGGACCGCTTTCACGCGCGCGATCAGTTCTTCAATCTCGAATGGTTTGGTAATGTAGTCGTCCGCGCCGACATCGAGAGCTGATACTTTTCGATTCAGTTCGGAATAGGCCGTCACCATGATCACCGGGATATGGGCGCAATCTTTATTTTGCTTGATGTATTTACACACTTCGAAACCGTTTAAGTCGGGAAGGTTCCAGTCCAAAAGAATAAGGTCCGGTTTGCGTTTGACGATCGTGTCCAGGCCTTCGCGTCCCGTTTCGGCAATATCGATGATAAATATGCTTTCGGGCAGGGCTTCTTTGAGAAGTTTTCTCAGAGCCGGATCGTCTTCAATCAACAAAATGCGCGTTTTCATAGCCAATTCTCCTTCTAAAAAACCCCGACACGTCTTCTCACGACGGTTCCGTCGACTGCGGTAAGTCTAGCGGTGACTAGTTGAATTGTCAATGCTTTTTCGACTTTTGTTACGAGTGTTACGGAGGATGGGGTCCCTCGGTGGGAGGATCGGAGGGTCGGAGGATCGGAGCCAGGTCAGCTGGGTCTCCGTACCTCCGATCCGCCCATACTCCGACCCTGCTTACATCTATGCGCGAGGATGGGCCTTTTGGTACACCTTTTTGAGATGTTCGGCGCTAACGTGGGTGTAGGTTTGCGTGGTTATGAGATTCCGGTGGCCCAGGAGTTCTTGAACGCTTCGTAAATCGCAGCCCCGATTGAGCAAATGCGTGGCAAAGGAATGGCGAAACGAATGGGGACTGATATTTTGGCGCACCGCCGCTTGGATAACCCATTTGGCGACAATTCCCCGCGCACCGCGGTCGGAAATTCTTACCCCTTGATGGTTCAGAAAAAGCGCGCCGCTCTTACGTACCTCGGGGGGACGACTTTCTATATAGGCGTGAAGCATTTTGAGGGCCGTTTGGCCGACGGGAACTAAGCGCTCACGGCTGCCTTTGCCAAAAACGCGCACAAGCCCCCCCCAGATATCGAGATCCTCCACATTCAGTTGGCATAGTTCCGAGAGACGCAGACCTGAGGAATAAAGGAGCTCAAGCAGCGCCGAATCCCTCAGGGAGTACCTGTGTTTAGCCCGCATCGGTAATTCAAGGAGCCGGGCCATTTCCGCTTCCTCAAGAAAGCGCGGCAGCTTGCGTTCTCGTTTCGGCATCGGCAGCGAAACAAAAGGGGTCTGGGTCATGACTTCCTCACGTGCTAGGTACTTATAAAAGGCCCGCAGAACGGCAATGCTGCGTAAAATAGTCGCGCGCTGAATCTTCCGCCCGTGAAGTTCCGATAGATAATCGCGAATAACCAGTCGGTGGTTGCGCTCCGGCGTAAGACCGGGATATTTCTGTTGGAGGAAAAACAGGTAGTCGGCAAGGTCGTGCTGGTAGGCGCGAAGCGTATGCTCGGAACAATTCCGCTCCGCGCGAAGGTAGATCAGAAATCGTTGGACCCAGTGGTCCATTAAGCGGAAAAAACAATAGCGAGAGGATCAGACATTATTCATAAGTCGCGACGTGTTTCATTCTTATTCCTCGCCCCCTTTGGGGGAGACCAGGGGCTCACACATTCTCTTATAGCGCCCCTAGTCCCGCTTCGTTGCGGGAGGAGGTGGTGAGGGGGAACATTTCCTCTTCGTCCTATCTGTTGGTAGAGAAACAACATTTGTCCCCCTCATCAACATTTTCTCCCCCCGAAGGGGGGCGAAGAATTCTACTAAGGCAATGGCCCTAACAATCGAATTTTACGCCGCTTTCTTTAGATTGCGGCAGCGAGGGAAACCGGAACAGGTGAGGAACGGGCCCCGCTTCCCGACGCGAAGGAGCATGGGCTTGCTGCATTTTTCACATTTTTTGTCCGTCATTTGAGGCGCAGGTTTTATAACAATGTTTCCTTCTCTGTCGACAGAATAAGTCGTTTTGCAGTCGGGATACCCTGAACAGGCCAGGAAGGGACCGCGGCGGCCGAAACGTTTCACGAGCGGTTTTGCGCATTTCTCGCAGGTTTTGTCGGTGACTTCCGGCAAGACTTTTTTCCCCGCGGCATCCAAAGACACTTTGTTTTTGCAGGCCGGATACGATTTGCAAGAAAGATACCGTCCAAAACGGCTTTCGCGAATAAGCATGGGAGCGCCGCACTTTTCGCACATTTCGCCGGACTCCTTCGGTTCAAAAGGCTTCGTCGTAATTGCGGTTTGGGCAATCGCCAGCTCCTTTATAAAGGGTGTGTAAAATTCGCTGATCACCCCTGGCCAGTCCGATTCTCCCTGAGCGATCTCATCGAGACGACCCTCGATCCGAGCAGTGAAATTAAGATCGACAATCTCCGGAAAGTGTTCCTTTAAAAGTTCGGTGACATGAGACCCTAGATCCGACGGGAACAGACGGCGATTCTCATCTCGCACGTATCCTCGCCCAATGATTGTTTGCAGAATGGGGGCATAGGTGGAGGGTCGTCCAATGCCATGGCGCTCGAGCATCTTGATGAGGCTGGCTTCGTTGAAGCGCGGCG
>JBBSDO010000106.1:0-9436 GCA_038241515.1 Elusimicrobiota bacterium
GTCCCGCTTACGACACCGTTTAGGAAATGGAAGCCGGCAGCGCGCCCATCTGCAATCCGAAAAAATCCTTCATTTGTGAGGACAAAATGACCGCCGCGATACCGCTCGTAAAGCCTACCACGACAGGATGAGGGATATATTTGATCACGCTTCCCCAGCGAAACAATCCCATGGCGACCAGTATGCCGCCGGCCATGATAGTGGCCAAGATAAGTCCATCCACGCCGTAACGCTGGACGATTCCATAAGCGATGACAACAAAAGCACCGGTCGGTCCTCCAATTTGCACGCGGCTGCCCCCGAGCGCGGAAATAAGAAATCCAGCAACCACGGCGGTGATGAGGCCTTTCTCAGGCGAAAGCCCAGAGGCAATAGCAAAGGCGATGGCTAATGGGATGGCGACGATGCCGACGATAGCGCCTGCGAAACAATCCGCAACTAATTGCTCATGGGAGTAGGATTTGAACGTTGTAATTAATTTGGGAGTGAACATACGAGTTACTTGGAGAAAGTCCTGGGCGCGATCGTCATTCTCCCACGGATCGTGTGGAACTCGGCTGTTTGTTTTCCTGCCATCTCATTCCCATGTGCTGAATTACCTCGATAAAATGGGTAAATTCGAGAGGCTTCCGAATAAATCCAACAGCGCCCAAGTGAAATTCACTGACCTCTTTTTCTTGTTCTTCAGATGACGTCAAAATAACGATAGGGATGTTTTGCGTTCTTAAATACGACTGGAGAGGTCTTAATTTATCGGCCTCGGACGTTCTATTGGTTTTTAGGTCAAGAAGGATCAGCCCCGGAGTCTGGGTCCTTTCCGCGCGGGCATAGTTACCAGTTCCAAAGAGATAATCGAGCGCTACCGATTTGTTGCAGACCACTTCAATAGGGTTTCGGAAGTTGTGACTCTCGAAAAACTGGAGTATTCGTCGTGCTTCGTCGGGATCTCGTTCGATAACGAGAACAGTTTTGTTAAGCATAAACTATTTTACAAAACAATAACATCCGCACCTTCCCCCCGGCCTCGCTCCGGCCATGGTATCGATGCGTTAATGGTCGATGGCCATACTCCACGAACCTACGGAGGTATCGCAAGGCTCCCGACTCCAATCACGATCCACACAAAACGCTCGGAAAGGATAAAAGCTGAGCTCAAAAAAAGTACGGCGATTTAAAAAGATCCTAAGCTTGAATTTCGCAAGCAACAGGATTCCAGCGGACAAGTCCGTCTGGCGGGCCTTTATAAAGAAGTAATTCTCAGAGAGCTCAACGATCGATTCGGTTTCCAGCTGGGAGGTATCTAAATCTTCTGCTTTTTCCAGTGGCCGCGACGGAAGATGACCGCGCTGACGACGGCGAGTAGGGAAAAGCCGAGCGTAACGGCCAGAAATGCCCCTTGCGGACCCAGCTTTAGTTTCGTGGCCAGTAACCAGGCCACGGGAATTTCAAAAACCCAAAACACAAAGAAGTTGATATAGGTGGGAGTGCAGGTGTCCCCAGCGCCATTGAAGGATTGACTGAGCACCATCCCGAAGGCGTAAAAAAGAAATCCCGAAGAGACCGTCCTCAGACAAGCTACTGCGTAGGCGAAAACCGCGGGATCTCGCGTAAACCATCCGACAATCATCGGGGCGCAGGTTAAGAAAATCAGCCCCATGAAACCCAGAAACCCTAAATTGTAAAAGCCCGCCAGCCAGACGGCTTTCTCCGCGCGGTCGGGTTTGCCGGCTCCAAGCGACTGGCCCACCATCGTTGCGGCGGCGTTTCCTAAACCAAGTGCTGGAAAGAGGGCAAAAAGCATGACGCGAATGCCGATCGTGTAGCCCGCTACCGCATCGCTGCCGAAGGTCGAAATGACTCGAACCATGCCAATCCAGCTGGCGGTCGAAATAAAAATTTGGAACGTACCAGAGGCCGAGAGCTTGACCACTTTCCACATCACGTCCGGATGAAGAGTCCAGTGGCGAGCATGCGCTTTGATGCGGCCGGGACCGCGAAAGAGATGGGAAAGCGTGTAAAGCGCCCCGATGCCGCGGGCGAGCGTCGTAGCGCAAGCGGCCCCAGTGACTCCGAGGGCGGGAAAAAACTTAAAGCCGAAGACAAAAAAGGGAACCAGTAACAGATTGAGACCGTTGGCAATGGCCAGCGCGCGCATCGCGATCGAACCGTCGCCAGCTCCCCGAAAAATGGCATTGGCCAAGAACAGGGTGAGAATCACGATATTGCCGGCGAACATCACCCGCATATAGGGAACGGCGTAAACCACGAGCTCGGGCGAGCCTCCCATTAGTGCTAAAAGCTGTGGGGCGAAGATGAACCCGAAAGCGCCGATGAACCCGGAAACCATGAAGCCTAAGATTAAGACCTGAATCGCGGCGATCACCGCGCCGTCTTCATCCTTTTCTCCGATACGGCGAGAAACCATCGCCATGGCCCCGAGGCTGAGACCAAAGGCAACGGTGTAAACCAGAGTGAGAAGGGATTCCGTCAGACCAATCGTCGCTATTGCATGGGGGCCTAGATGACCGACGAAGAAAATGTCCGTGACGGCAAAGACGCTTTCCATGGCCATCTCGACGACCATCGGAATTCCCAAAAGAATGACAGCTTTGCTGATCGAGCCTTCCGTATAGTCGCGCGGAACTCCCTTAATGGCTTGGACAAAAATGGTCCAGATTCTTTTCATGTGGGTGGTTAGGATACTTTTTTCTATATTTGAAAACCCGCGCTGCTGTTAAACATCCACTCCGTAGCCCCCGAAAGTATAATAAGCGCATGAGTTTAGCCGGCTCAGAAGTTGGACCCGCCACCATTCTCGTGGTCGACGATCGCCCCGATAACATTTTTGTAATGGAAGCTGTATTGAAGGAAAACCCCGAATACGCCGTCATGACCGCCTCCTCAGGCGCCGAAGCGATTGAACTCGTAAAACAATATGATTTCGCATTGATTCTGCTCGATGTCCAGATGCCCGGTTTGAATGGCTATGAAACTGCCACGGCCATTAAGGCTCTAGAAAGGGGGCATACCATTCCGATCATTATGGTCACGGCCATTTACAATGAGGACCCCCATATCTTGAAAGGATATTCTGCAGGTGCAGTCGACTATGTGGGTAAACACTTTAATCCAGAAATCCTGAAAGCCAAGATCGGAATTTACGCCAACCTTTTCCTCAAGTCCCGTCAAATTATTACTCAGAACAAGTATCTGCTCGAGGCTGAAAAGGCCATCCGCGATGAAAGAAATATCAAAACCGTTTTAGAAACGATGCCGGTGGGCGTTTTGGTTGCAGATTCATCGGGCAAAATCACCCAAATGAATCGGGAAGCGATTAAAATCTGGGGCGGGACTCAGCTTGTTGGCATCGAGCATTTCACGGTATATAAAGGCGCTTGGGCGGGTAATGGGAAGGCACTGCAGCCCCATGAATGGGCTTTGGCGCGCGCGATCGAAAAAGGTGAAACGTCGCAGTACGAAATCGTCGAAATTGAATGCTTCGATGCCACTCGCAAGACTATTTTGAATTCGGCCTCGCCCATCCGCGGAACCGCAGAGGAAATCACGGGCGCCGTTGGCGTAATGCAGGATATCAGTCACCAGCGAGAACTAGAAGCCAAACTGAAAAAAGAAATTCCCGAAAATAAATTGTCCTAAGAAATTAATCTGTCCCTATTTCCGACAATTTACCGCCTCGCCCTCCCTATCCGAGCCCCTCAGGCCTTGCCCGCATCGATACAGTTTCTTTCAGAGGGCCCACGTTCGACTGGCAAAGGTCCTACGGCAACCAAGGGCATAATCAGACATTTAGCTAGGCCTTTTGCTGGCGCTTTTCTAGCCTTCCAGGCTATTGTCCCGAGCGAAAAAGTGCTTAAACTTATTGTGAATGATCTCCTCAAATAGCGGTGCCTGGAGCAGGCCTTCCGGCCGATCGCAAACGCTAAATCGATTCCTTTCTTTATCGCTAATTTTCATTCAGCTGAGTTCGGTTGCGACCGCTTCCCCCGCCTCCTTTTACGGACCTTCCTTGAAAGTCCTCTCTCGAACTGAGCCTTATGCGAGCGAAGCTCTTTTACTGCCTGTTTTGAGCGTTTTGCACTGGGGTGGATCGCGGAAGGCACATTGGCTCATGCGCACCGCCGGTGCTTTGGCGCTGAGCTTGGTGGCGGGGGCTGCCTCGCTTGTACCGGCTGCTCCCACCGCTTTAGAGAAGGCGCTGCTACAGCACGTTCGGAAGTTGTCACATGACATCGGAAATCGCAGCTTTCGGCACCCAGAAAAGCTCCGCGCCGCCTCGGACTATCTCATGCAAACGCTCACAGAACTGGGGTGTCGGCCGAAACGTCTGGAATTTAGGGTGCCCTACTATTCGCAGACCTTTTATAACGTCGAAGCAGAAATAAAGGGAACCCGGACACAAGGTCCAGAAGAAATCGTTTACTTAACGGCCCATTACGACAGCGACCCTCTCGTGGAAGAAAGCCCTGGCGCCAACGATGACGCTAGCGCTGTAGCGGTCCTTCAGGAGGTGGTACGCGAGCTTGTAATTCATCCTCCAAAGGCTACGGTACGTCTAATCTGGTTCACCAATGAAGAAAATCCTTTTCACCTCACCGCGAATATGGGGTCCTGGCACTACGTTCACGACCAACTCATACCGGAGATTATTAGGAGAGGGTCGAATATAAAGATTCTGGCTAACATCAGTTTAGATATGGTGGGTTTCTATCGCGATACGCAAGGTTCTCAAAGCTATCCTTCCGAAACAACCAAGCGTCACCCCAGCGTGGGCGACTTCGTGGCCATCATCTCCGACAGTCATTCCCTCCCGTTGCGTGAAGAGCTATCGCGTGACGTCGGCCGGTACATGCACGTGGAAAGCGAATTAACGCATCCGTTGACAAACAGAAAAATGGGCGACTGGGAAAATTTCCGAGGCCTTCCTGGAAAAGCAGGAGCGCAGGTTCAAACGGTGATGTTGACCGATACAGGCCATTTCCGGAAAGGTAACCACTATCACAAGAAGACCGATACTTTCGACACGCTCGATTATCATCAGATGGCTAGGCTCACCGAAGCTCTAGTCAACCTCCCACTTCTTCGGGGGGACGATCGCTTGCCTCCGGCGACATTGATTTCGAGTATCGATAAGGGACTCGTGCTTTATCACATCGCTCACGCCGTCCAATGGGTTTTCTTCCTCATGGAGATGACGACCGGGGCGACTACCCTTGTCGTCATAAAAAGGCGACGTCTTGCCGAAGAACTAAAAAAAGTCGATCGCCGTTTGCGTCGGCGGCAGCGCCGCTCCGATGCGGGCGGATCTTTCCTCCACAGTTCGCTGTCTCCTCTTGCCGAAGGCTCCCTTGCATATCCGGGCGCCGCTTTTTTGGCCGCCTGCATCGGTCTAACCATGGCAATAGTCCCCGGCGTGCCCCTAAATCTTCTTCCTGCAGCCTTAGGCGGAGGCCTTCTGATGAGTCTCTGGCCTCATCGCCCTTCAACGCCAAGACCCAGATCCGAACCTTTGAAAGCTGCCTAAGAGGAGCGTCAATTTTATGAAAACGAAAAGAGATGAAATCAAGAGGCCTAGTATTGAAACGTTAAGGCGCGGTCATCGTATTACGCTAGAGAAGCATGCCAAGTACAGCAAGGCATTAGACGAGCAATTTGGATTGGATCGCCCTCGCATGGGCCGACCGCCCAAAGGGGTTGAGCGGCACATCCCAGTCTCTTTGCGACTGCCTCCCAGAGTCTTGTCTTGGGCAAAAGCAAAAGCCAAGCGCCTTAGCATTGGTTACCAAACGGTGTTGAAAGACGCTCTGCTCAAATTGTCGGCGAACCAGTAAAGGCCGAGATCAGACAAAGTAATGTGGAGGACGGTCATCGGGACCTGTCACCTAGGCGGCGCTAAGGATTTGATGGTTTTCTGGAATCGAAGGCGAGACCCCTAGCGGAACCTCTTCACTCGAAACTGGCGAGCCGAAACCTGTGGCGGGCCACTTTAAAGAAATGTCCATTTGCCACGGGTGACTATTGCCAGTCCAAAAGCGACTGTGCCATGATCTTTTGAAGCAGGCAATTGTGATCTCAATTTCAAAGCCAAGGGGGCCTTGACCGATCAAGGTGCCGATTTCGCTCGAATGGAAAAGCCGCACCGCGTGGCCTCGAGGAGCTCCAGTGTTGTTCAACTGATACACAATTTCATTGGCGATCGCACGGGCCAAGGATTTCCAACCCGAATCGCGTACCGTTTCGCTTGTCAGATTACGGACAGATGCCACCAATCTCGGCTGATCGAAATAGGTGGCCTGATCTTTAGCAATCGATCGCGCAAGGTCTGCTATCTCTCGTGCCAGCGTGGAGATCGCCTGATCTACCAGGTTCGGCCGCCGTTCGGAAGAGTCTTCGGAACTTTGAATAAGAGACCAATCGGCTACTATAACACCCCGCAACCCTTGCGCGGATTGGGGTAGCCCAAACAATCGCCTTAGGTGTTGTCTGAGCCTTATCACGCTAATACCAAGGATGAAAATCCCCGAGACACCCACCAAGGCCCACGGCGGGATATACCCATAGGCACCAAAGTAAAGCAGAAGACCCGCAACGGGGAACGCGAGCGCCTTCAATAGGAAACTGACTCCAATGCGACCCGCCATTTTCGGTTTCGCATCGGCTAAACGGGTGGAGTGAGCGACAGCGGCTCCGGTGAGAGTGGAACGCGCCCCTTGCTCTCTTACGGGGTAAATAATTCGCCACTGCGCCTCGATGGACAAGCTCCGCTTGAGTTCGTGACTAGCGAGTTCTCGCAATCTTCGTAGTTGAGGACGGGGCATTGCGGCTAGACGCTTGGCGAGCAATTCGAGGGCTGCCATGTCATAATGTCGCATTCCGGCCAATACGTCCTCGTATCCTGCCACGCGAGAAAGGGTCCACAATGCGACCGTCCCATGAGTCTCCTTTTTTGGGTTTTTGGAATCGAATAGTTCGTCTTTCTTTGCATCAAGGGAATCACCAATAGCACGGACCATTAAATAAGCCAGATCTGTTTTTAAGAAATCCTCGGAAGACAAATTCAACAACGCGAGCGCCTCATCCTCAACGTTTAAATGCTTTGGGGCCAGCAGATCGACGACATAGTGGTTTGCTTCATGTTGAATCTTTCTTGTCACAAAGGCTTTTCCAAACTCCGGTCGAACGAAGCCGCCTTTTAACCACCCGTCGCTTTCGAGCGTCTTTCGAAAAAACGACGGAAGCCAGGACGGTACTCCCTTTCTTAGAGTTGAGAGCAGCTCGGACGATTCCACCATTTCGCTCGCTAACGCCGCCGAATCATTGGAATGTTTCTGGATCATTATCTTGGGTCGTGCCAGAACCCTTGGACCAATGAAATGACCTTCAAACTCGCGTTCCTTGGTTAGGGGGTCTCCCATATCCACAAAATCTCCGATAAATACTGGGATTTGATGTTTCGTGACTCTGCCATTTAAAAGGGTAATCTCGATGTCAACCCGATCCTTTTCTGTAACTTTGGCATACGCGAACCATACGTTAGGTGATTTTGCAGGTATCATCAACCATCCCCGCCGCACTAATAACGACTCGTTAAGAGACTCAACGCATCGTAAGAAATACTGGGCCACACCCTTTTCTTCCTCTTGGGGGCTGGGAGATTCTTCCAAGAGTTGGCGGAGGAAGGTTGTCATATGAAGTTGCCACTCTGGATCCCCTTTCGAGCCAATGGTGCCGGCTAAGGCCGCCGCCTCGTTTTTGGTCTTTTGCAGTTTCTCATTATCGCGTTCGTAGTAATGACGGAAGAGAGCGGCCACTTGGCGAAGGTTCTCTTCTCTTTCTGAATCAAGACGATCACTGAAAAAAGTCCTTGGCCACCAATGAACCAGCCCGTATAACACTCCCAGCCCGCTCAGGCCCCCGAGGCCCTTCAACCACGAGCGTCGTGAAAAAACAGGTTGGTTTCCCCAGTGGACGCGCGTCCCGGGATCATTATCGGCGAATGCTATCGAACGACTTGTTTCCAATTGGTGAATCCGCCGATCCACCCAGGAATTGCCTTTGCGTCCGAAACTCCCTGGGAAACCTTCGTTTTCAGAGGTGACTAAAGACTCGCGACGGATTTCTGCCCGAGGGCCAGAGCCTGAAAGGTCGTGAAAGCCCCGCATCTCGTGTTTCGTGTGATGATCTTCCGCGAGATCGAGCATAAGGGTGCTTGGGGGAGGCAAGTGAAGAATCCTTCGGCCGGGCGGCATCAATCTCTTTCGTCCTGGCCTTCCATTGATATCTAGGTTCCAGAATTTCGTGACACTGTCCCAGCTTGATTGCATAGTTTCCTGGCGATCGGCCCACTCTTCCAGTACCCGTAGTCTGCGAATTTGCAACGCGCGAACGTCACCTACATATATGTACGGTAGAAACAGAGCTGCACTATGAGGATCACTGATGTAATTATGTTCCGCGGCAAGGACATACGATGCCTCGGGGTAGTGGTCGATTTTCACACGGACACCGCGTTTCCTTAATTCGGGTGATCGATCGACAAATTGGTCAGCCAGAGTCAAAACTTGGTTTCGCAACTGCTCTTGATCTTGCTCCACGCCCCAGGTGAGCACAACTAAGTCAAGATCGCTACGATCGTCGTCCGGGCCCTCAAGATCGGCCGTGCCTCGCATGACGCTGCCACGTGCGGCGAGCGCAATACGTACCTGGTGCCCGTATTTATTTTGAAGCTTAACTTCGATTTCGTGTCCGAGGGATCGGCAAAGACCGCGAAGCAGGCGAGAATCGTCGGAAGGTGCCGTATCAAGTACCTCGCGGAACAAGTGACCTAGGGCACTGCCGTCATTAAGCGCAGGGTCTCCCACTTCGCTCGCAGTTCGGATGGCGGGCTTGACTTCTAGGTCTGAGTACCGAGGGCTGAGTGCTGAGTTGGCATTGGGGTCAGATCCCTCGTGACTTCGTCCTAAGTCCTCAGTCCTCGTTACTGAGGTTGTGGCCGGTCTGGCGGGCGGCTGAGAAAAAGATGTTAGAGGAGATTTTTCGGGAT
This sequence comes from Elusimicrobiota bacterium, assembly GCA_038241515.1. Classification (GTDB taxonomy): domain Bacteria; phylum Elusimicrobiota; class Elusimicrobia; order 2-01-FULL-59-12; family 2-01-FULL-59-12; genus JBBSDO01. Next base: position 9,062 of record JBBSDO010000106.1, read on the forward strand.
CGTCAGGATGGTCCATGCCGGGCGAGTAGGGCGATGGATCTTCTCGAACGAATTCGGATTCGTATTTCTTCAGTAAATTATCATCAAAGCGCGCGAGCAGGTCGGACGCCACTTCGCCGTACCCCAGGCGCCTTCGATTCGTTTCCTTGATCTCGTGCGAAAGCACTTTTATTAATCGTTCGGTCGGGAGCGCTCGGAGTTGCAGTTGAATCAAATACGTCGGTATAACGCCGTGCCGGTCCGGGAGTCGAAAATAATGACCGTCACTGGTCACGTCGTCAGGCGAATTAAGCATTTCAATGGAAATTACCCGTTCAGCGGGCGTGCCGGTCTCTGCAAAAAGGGTGATTGAGGGTTTGGCGTTCTGCGATTGCA
>JBBSDO010000107.1:0-9427 GCA_038241515.1 Elusimicrobiota bacterium
ATCAGCGTACAAAGCGACGACTTTGTCTTCATCGGGGTATAAAGGAAAAGATAACTAACGAGCGTGAGAAGTCCGAGCGCGCTCGTCAATGCATTCACAAACCAATGCAGTTCAATAAAACCGGCGCCGCAAAGCGCTATGCCAAACGAAAGTGCCTCTTTTGGGGACACGCGACGTTGAGGCAAGGGCCTAGTCATTGTTCGCCGCATCAGTGCATCCAGATCGCGCTCCATATACTGATTCAGCGCGGCAGCGCCTGCCGCTAAGAGCCAGCTTCCAATGACCGTATGAAAAAAGATAAAGCCATAGGTCATCGGACGGGAAGCCACAGCAAAACCGAGCCACGTCGTAAAAATAACGAGGCTGGTCAAGCGCGGCTTCGTAAGCTCAATGAGCGCGCGGAACTTTTTCATGCCCGCTTAAGCCTCAGGAATGATTTGATGCACAAAAGAACGCTGGTTGCGTAAATCAGTGCGCCCATCGCCAGATGAGTGGTCGTGACCGCCACGAGGGGCATCCGCCAGGAATAAAATCCCAACACCAGTTGCACACCCAGGAAGTTCAGCAGAGCCAAAGCGGGGGTTCGGAAGTCAGATTCAAACACCGGATCCTTTAAGATCCGTCGGGAGAGGAGAATGACATGGATGGTAACGAGGAGTGCACCTAGCAGGTGCCAATGAAGGAGGCGACCGCTATGCCGAACCATGGATCCGGCCAAGAGCTGAAGAAATACAAATCCCGTTGTCATTAAAGCCAAACGTTGAATCTTAGCCGTCTCGTCGTAGTCAATGGGAAATGCGGAAAGAGCCTCGCGCCCCGTCAAAAACGCCAAGGCCGTCATAAGCGAAAAATAGGTTTGGCCTAAGCAGGCGTGGGCCACGGATATGGCTAAAGGAAGCTTGAGCAGAACCGTCATACCCCCCAAAAGACCTTGCGCTATTACAACTCCTACAGCCCAAAGGCCCAGGACGCGAACGATCCTTGGGGAGCGGGTGATCCAAAGCGCCGCCGCTAAAACGACGGTCAGGAAACCGACCGTCGCCGCGATCATGCGATGTCCATGTTCGAAGAGAACTCCCCCGACCATCGGCGGGAAAAACCGGCCGTAGGAAAGAGGCCAGTCGGGAACGGCCAAGGCAGAGCCCGTGCTAGTGACGAGACCTCCCGCGATGACGAGTAAAAAAGTGGCCACGGCTAAGGCAACGGCGAAAACGTGCAAAGAATAAGGAGTTTGAGCATCGGGATCTTGGAGCATCGACGGGTGCGGCGTTGACTTTCCCCTGCTGAGTTTCTCAGGCGTCAGTGTGCTAGACATTGGCAGGGTCCGTCTGGGGGTGCCAGTCGATTGAGCGTCTGGGATGGCTGTACTCATAAGGTCCGCGGTACACGGTAGGGACTTTCTCGTAGTTATAAAAAGGTGGCGGCGAGGTGGTCGTCCATTCGAGTGTGTTTGATTCCCAAGGGTTGGAAGGGGCTTTCTTCCCTCTAAACAGACTCCAGAAAAAGTTAAAGAAGAATAGCGCTTGAGCCGCAAACATCAAGAGCGCGCATACGGTCATAAACGCACGGATGGGCTGCAGCTCATGCAAGAGGGGATACATCGATACGTCGAAGAGCCGCCTCGGTTCACCGGCCGCCCCTAAAATAAACATCGGGTAGAATACGCAGTTGAAAAGTACGAACGTGATGACGACGTGGATTTTTCCGAGCGGTTCATTCATCAGGCGGCCAAACATTTTTGGAAACCAAAAGTAAATTCCGGCGAGAAACCCGAAGAGAGCCCCGCCCACCATCATGAAGTGGAAGTGCCCGATCACGAAGTAGGTATTGTGGATGTAAATATCCACCGGGGTCACTGCAGAAAAAATACCGGTGAGCCCTCCGATGATAAACATGGAAATGAATCCCGCGGCGCAGAGCATGGCCGAATCAAACCGAATCGATCCGCGCCACATCGTTCCCAGCCAATTAAAGGTCTTGATCGCCGACGGCACGGCAATCACCACGGTCGACATCATAAAAGTCGTTCCCATGGTGGGGTTCATCCCGCTCACAAACATGTGGTGTCCCCACACAATAAAGCCCAAACCGGCGATTCCCCAGAGCGCGTACACCATGGACCTATAACCGAACAAAGGCCGCCGCGCACAGGTGGAAATCACGTCCGAGACAATACCCATCGCCGGCATAATAACGATATACACTTCGGGGTGCCCGAAAAACCAAAACAAATGCTGCCACAAGAGCGGCTGCCCTCCGCTGCGCTCCAAAGTATTTCCCCCAATAATTAGGCCCGCCGGGAGAAAAAAACTGGTGCCGGCCACCCGGTCCATCAAAAGACAAGCGACCGCGACCGTCAGAGAGGGAAGCGCCAAGAGCAGCAGGACAGAAGTAACAAACTCAGCCCATACGGTCATCGGCATGCGGAACAAAGACATCCCAGGAGCACGAAGGTTCAGCACCGTCGTTATAAAATTGATAGAGCCCATAATGGAGGATGCACCTAAAATGATGAGGCTGATAATCCAATAAGTCTGGCCCGTCGCCTCGACCGCACTCAAAGGGGGATAGGCGAACCAGCCGCTCTTAGCGGCGCCCGAGCCGACAAAAAAGCTAAAGAGCATGACGGCGCTGGCCACGAAATAGGTCCAGTAAGAGGCCATGTTCAATTTAGGAAAAGCCATGTCGTCGGCCCCAATCATCAAAGGCACCAAATAGTTCCCAAATCCGCCGACGAGAATGGGGATCACCGCGAAAAAAATCATGATGGTCGCATGCATCGTGAAGAGCATGTGGTAATAGTCCGGCAGCATATGCCCGTCCGGCATGCCGTTTGGAGCAAGGACTCCCATGAAGGGAACTGCCTTCGTGGGAAAGCCCAGTTGCCAGCGAATCAGCATGGCCAAGACGCCGCCAAAAAGGAGGAAGAAAATCCCGGTAAAAAGATATTGCAAGCCGATCACTTTATGGTCCACCGAGAAGACCCATTTTCTTATGAAGGTTTGCGGCGCATGATGACCGCTGGGGGAGATGGTTTGGGACATTCGGGACTCCTTCATCAGAAAGTGGACGACGCTTTTGCGTTCGCTAGCCACGCCTTATATTCGTCTGGAGATTCTACCGTGACTTCGCCCTTCATTTGATAGTGATTCGTCCCGCAAAATTGCGTGCAGCGCACGTCGTAAGCGCCCACGTGGGTCGGTTCCACCCAAAGTGTCGAGGTCATACCCGGGACAGCGTCCTGGTGAATACGCAAGGCAGGAATATAAAAACCATGGATAACATCTTGAGATGAAATCTCAAAGTGGACCGGCTGACCGACCGGCACATGAAAAGCATTATCAACGACAATGTCGTCTTCAGTTCCAAAAATCCCATCTGGACCTGGATAACGAAAGTGCCAAAGCCATTGCTCGGCCTGCACCTTAATGGTCAAGGCGGGCTTCGGATAATTCTTCGGCACTCGGAGCTGCGACCATAAGTTTTGGCTCATGAACCCGAGGTAGATCAGAATGGCGGTGGGCACGGCGGTCCAGATTATTTCTGCCCGCGCATTACCATGGCTATAGTAGGCTTTTTTCCCAGGCCGACGTCTGTAGCGGATACTAAAGAAAATAAGCGCCGCTTCCGTTAAAACGAAGGCGATACCCGTAATAACGAGGATTAAATTATAGAGCCCATCGATCTTCGGTCCGAAACTGGAAGCCGAAGGACTCAGGAGCCAGCCGGAAAGAAACTTTGAAAACACAGAACACCTCTTGGCCCCACGTCGAAAAGTATCAGGATTTAATAAAGGAGAGCGACGTCGGTGATTGCATTTATATCAAATTGGATTTGGGTACTCAAACCCGTCTTTTGATCGGCGACAAATTAGGTCTTTATAAGAAAATGGCTCAAGCCCGGCCCTTGATCGCCAAGCGTACCCCCTTCGCGCTGCAGCCCCGTTAGCGAGGAAGTTCTCTTAATTCATCGAACGTAATATGGGCCACGTGATGCGACGCTAAGTCGATTGATTTCGATTGGGCCATCGGACGATAGTCGATCCGATCCGCCTTGTCCTTCCTCCTTTCGACCCACCCTTCGTGCCAGACACCTATCCGATAGTGTCCGGGGGGAACGCCTGCAATCGCGAAATGACCTGCCGCATCTGTAATGGCTACATAGGGATGCTCGGAAACGTAAAACCAGGCACGTTCCCAGGGATGTTTATCACAGTTAATCTTGTAGAAACCCACATGGACAAGAGGCCGGCGCGCCGTTGCGCCACGAGCAAGTAACGGCACTTCAAATTCTGTAACGTCACGCTGGAAAGCATGGAGCTGATGTTGCGCCCCGTCGCCATTTTTTAAGAAAACGCTCGAGCCGGAAGGTGCCCATTGAACGCGCGGAGTGAGCATGCATCCCACGGTCGTCAACTCCGCTCGTGACAGTTTTTCTGGCAGCCCATGATCGCTTTCGAGAATGACGACCGCGTTTTGTAGCCCGAGCGTTAGCTGTTTAACGAGCAGATGGTTTTGGGCTATTCCGTGCGGACAATTGGGGTCGTCTCGATTGCCAAACATCGCGGGAGGCGGCGTTTCGCCGGGAAAACGGACGAAGCCTTCGATCGTGCCGGTGTGGACGAGTTCCTCAGTGCGATAGTTGGCTAAAACAAAAACAGGGCAAAAGGCAAAGGGCAAAAGGCAAAAGGCAAAGGTTTGGAGGTAGACTTTTTTTAGAAGACTACCGCAAGAGATTCGCCTTTTGCCTTTTGCCCTTTGCCTTTTGATTTTCCGTTTATCCTGGCGCTTTTTCTAGATACTGCCAACCGGCTAAATAGGTCCCGACCCAACATTCCAGCAGGGTGGCTAGGCTAGTCGTCACTACGGCATATAGAGGAACCGGGTGCCACAACCACATATTAATCGCGGCAGGTACCGATAAAAGAAACCAGGCGACCGTGCCCATGAGAAACGCTGTGCGAGGTCCGGGGCCCAAGCGTGGACGAACCAGCGCGTAGAGCCACGTCAACACAAACCCTATCGCAAAATCCTGGATCACTAAGACCGGAAAGGAATAGGTTTGAGGAAGTTTGATCAGATCCGCCTGCTGCAATGCTTTCCACGTGCGTGCTAAAAACCAACCGTTCACGACAAAGTCAATTGAAATCACGACGATCCCCGCCAAAGCAGCACCCGACCACACCCGTCGCCAATTCAACATTAGAGAAGACCTGCCTCGTACAGGTTAGGGGGCACCGGGATGCCGCTATTGACGGCCTGCTGCAAAAACCCGGGGGAATGACCGGTGGCATAAAAGCCGAGTTGTCCATTCGCTCTGTGGCGCGCTAAAACAAAAATATCTTTCAGTTGAACGTGCCCCTCTTCGAACCCGGTCACCTCTGTAATCGCTACGACCTGGCGGGCCCCTTCCGGCGTCCGGCGCATTTGAACAATCAGATGGATGGCTCTGGAAATCTGCTGCCGGATAGCCATGAGGGGTATTTCGTATCCTGCCATGAGAACGAGGGTTTCTAGACGAGAAAGAACATCCATAGGGGAGCTCGCGTGAATGGTCGCCATCGAGCCATCATGTCCCGAATTCATCGCTTGCAGCATATCCAGGGCTTCTCCACTGCGGCACTCTCCCAAAAGAATTCTATCGGGACGGAGGTGGAGAGCGTGGGCGACGAGCGCCCGGATATCAATCGTTGTGCCCCCTTCCCCTCGACCTTGGAATACGCTCTCCATGGCGATCCAGTTGGGATGGCTTAAATTGATTTCGAAAGTGTCTTCGATTGTGACAATGCGGTTATTCTTCGGAATGACACCGGCGAGTGCGTTCAGAAGCGTTGTTTTTCCGCAGCTGGTCCCTCCCGCGATTAGAAGGTTCAATCGGAGTTGAACGGCGATACGCAACAATTCGGCCATTCCAAATGACATGGTTTTCCTTGCTACAAGTTCAGAGAGTTCTTGAGCCCGGTAGGTAGGTCTTCGGATGGTAAAAGAAGGCTGGGCCGTTACGGGCGGCATCGTCACGGTCATTCGGGATCCGTCGCTAAGGCGACAATCAATGAGTGGATTTTGGGGCGAAAGCGTTTTCCCGGCGAGTGTCAAGAGTTGACGCACGACGCGCAAAAGGTCAGCTTCGCCCGTAAACTTCTTGTCGACCTGACTCAGCTTGCCTCCCTGCTCGACAAAAATCTTATTCGGCCCATTCACCATTACTTCGGAATAGTCATTGGAAGCCAAATAAGGCGTGATGGGACCGTAATCCGCTAAGGGGGCAGGCATGGGCATATTTGTATAACACCCGCCTACCTAAAGCAACAACGAACTTGGGGCACTTTGGTCAAAAATGCCATGATCGATTCCATGCCCGTGCTCGACATGGCCGATCAAAAAACGTGTTTCCATTTTGGTATCTGCGGCGGCTGCAGTTGCCCTCCCCTAATCGGGGGCCGAACGGCCCCCATTCCGTATACCGAAGAACTTGTAAATAAGGAACAGCGCGTCCGCCAACTCCTAAACGGGTTTGATGTGGCCGACTGGAAACCGATTCTACCGTCTCCGGAGATTTGGTATTACCGGAACAAGATGGAGCTGGCCTTCGCCGCGGACCTTGTCCCTCCACCGCCTCCTCGTCGAAAACCGGGCGACCCTCCCCTCGTGAGGCCTCGCGACTACCCCGACGTGCAAGGCGTTCGCTTAGGACAGCGGGAGGCTGGACAATACAATCGAATTGTCGACTTGGAGACGTGTTTGCTCATGTCACCTGAGACGGAAGAACTGATCCATCGTGTCCGCGCTTGGGCCAAGCGACACGAGCTTTCCGGCTTTGACCGTCAATGCCATCGTGGGCAGTTGCGCTATTTGGTGGTGCGGGAGGGAAAGAATACGAAACAACGGATGGCGATTTTGATCGCCTCGACACCGTCTCCCCTGGAGACCGAAGAAACGATTTTGGCAGACTTTCGGAGCTGCGTGGAGCCGATAGTATCGACAGCATGGCTCGGACTCGCGGACTCCCCGAGTGATGTCGCGCGAACCGCAAAAATGACGCTGATGTGGGGCCCTGGCTTCATCGAGGAACGGCTGATGGACCTTACGTTTCGAGTCTCCCCCTATTCATTTTTCCAAACCAACACGCACGGCACGGAATTGCTTTACAGTTTGCTCCGGGCGTGGGCTCGCGATCAAACGGGCGCTCTTCTCGATCTTTACTGCGGATCCGGAGGGATCGGGCTCTCACTCGCGCGGTCGTTCGAGAGACTTCTAGGGATCGATTCCAACCGTGAAGCCATCCAAGATGCGGTGGTCAACGCTCAACAAAACGGCATTCAAAACGCTGAATTCATAACAGGCGATGTGATTGACTTCATGAGCAAACTACCCGCGTCGAAAGTATCGGTGCAGTTGTCCGCGGTTGTCTTAGATCCGCCACGTCCTGGACTTCATCCCAAAGCCATGAAAGCGCTCGTCGAACTCAACCCGCCCCGATTGGCTTATGTTTCGTGCAACCCTGAATCGCTCGCGCACGATCTCCAGGTTTTGGCTCCCCTGTACGCCATTCAAAGTGTCCAGCCGGTGGATCTTTTTCCGCATACGCCGCATGTAGAGACTCTAGTCCTGATGGAACATCGCTAAAGGGAAAGGCAAAAGGCAAAGTGCAAAAGGAAAAATGCAAATCTCCCGAGGTACTCTTCATGAGGAACATCCTCATGAGTTTTGCACTTTGCCTTTTGCACTTTGCCTTTTGCACTGCCGGTGAATCTGCCACGGACCCAGCGACGCGGGCGCGTCTTTTCTTCAGCGACGCCAAAATTAGTTTCGCCTTCCCTGAAGGTTGGACCCTCGAGCCTTCTTTTCCTTCCGGCCCACTTTTTAGCAAAGCGACCCAAGAAGGTTCCCAGGCCTATATGACCTGTCAGATATCGGGTCCCACGGATCCCAGCCATCTGGCGTCAGATCTACCCGAAGAGACCTTGCGCAAGGTTGCGATCCAAGACCTTTCCATGCATCAACCCAATGCCCGGGTGCTCGCAAAAAGCGACCGCTCTATCGCGGCACACAACGCCTACGAAGTCACTTGGGAAGACCGCGACAAGGATCGACCCCAGCAACATCAGAGTGTTTATTTTTTCACTGAGAATCGCGTTTATTCCGTCAGCCTGCAAGCAAAAGCGGAGAGTTTCCCTTGGATCGTCCCGGATTTTCAGCAATGGCTCACTACCTTTCAGGTCCTCACCAATCGAGATTCGGGGGCGCTCGCTCAACCTTCGCGCGGCGGCCTTTGGATTCATCAAACCGCAGGCGCGAAAATTGCTCTTCCTGAGAATTGGCTCATTGGCGTGGCTTCCGATCACCTGCTGGGGGCCACAGTAGTCGAAAGTAAGATGCACAGTGAAATCACCGTAACAGTGGACACGGGCCCGAACCCCCCCGGGGAGTTGACCGCCACGGATCGAGCAGAAGCGCGTCGCACGATCGAAAAGAAAGGGCTCCGAATCCTGACCCAATCCGACGAACCCTTCCATGGGCTTCCCGCGTATCTGCTAACCTATGATGGAACCACGGGCGGCCGTTACGTTAAAGGGGAAGACATCTGGGTCGTCAGCCCAAAGGCGCGCTGGCTTCTAAACATCGAAGGGGACGGACCTTTGTTTAATCGCCTAACGCTTGAGTACCACGATATCCTGAACAACATCCAATTTTTATGATGGAAACCGGTCTCTTTCAAAATCTAAACGCTCCTCAACAGGAAGCCGTCCTTCAGACCGACGGACCTGTGCTCGTTTTGGCGGGGGCGGGCAGCGGGAAAACACGCGTGATTACAGCGCGCATCGCTCACCTCATTGAAAAAGGCGTGGCGCCATGGCACATCCTGGCCCTGACCTTTACCAACAAAGCCGCTGAGGAAATGCAGCACCGCGTCGATAATCTGACGGGAGGCCGCGGCCGAGGCGTTATTCTCTCGACTTACCACCGCTTTTGCGCTCAACTTCTTCGCCGGGAGGGGAAGGCAATCAACCTCTCACCTCATTTTGTGATTTACGACGACCGCGACCAAAAGGACTTGGTCAAAGAATGCCTGAGTGAGCTGAGTTTAGATGACAAAAAATTCAAACCGGGCGTTCTCGTGTCGCTCATTTCGCGTTCCAAAGACGAGTTAATTGACGCGGCCTCTTATCAGATCCATGCCTTGACCTCTCCGGACGCTTTCCGCCAAATGGTGGCGAGCATCTATCACCTGTACCAAAAAAAGCTAACGGCCTCAAATGCACTTGACTTCGGCGATCTCATCATGAAAAGTACCGAATTGCTCCGCGACAAGGCGGAGGTTCGCGATAAATACCAGGAACGCTTCAGGTATGTCTTGGTTGACGAATACCAGGATACCAACCGCGCTCAATATGTCTTGACGAAAACGATTGCCTCCAAATACCGAA
>JBBSDO010000108.1:0-9403 GCA_038241515.1 Elusimicrobiota bacterium
ACCTGCAACCTATTCACCACTTGAGCCGTTTCTTCCGTGTTCATTTCCCATAGATTTCCTCTCGTCACTCCCGGCAAGGTGATCAAACGCAGGTCGCGCCAACGCAGGTGCCGCCCTTCAGAAAGGAGCAAAAACATATCCCAAATCGTAACGTTTGAGTGAAAACCATTTAAGAGAAACTTGGCGTACCTCGGGAGTCTCCACAAGAAAACCGGGGTCTTGATCCGTTTAAGAACTTCTTTAACAAACAACTGTTGGCGCCGTACGCGGCCTTGATCGGCGCTACCTCCACGAAATCGCACATACTCCAGAGCGCTTTTGCCGTCGAGTAAATAGGTTCCGGGCTGGAAATGGATATGCAGGTGCCCCCAGTTATCATCGTAGTTCATGGGCTCAATCACCCGGACATAGACGCCGCCCATGGCGTCAATCAAGGAGCGGAATCCACTGTAGTCCACCGTGAAAAAGTAGGGAATCTGCAGGGGATGAACCGTGCCCGAAGAGAGCATCGTTTCGACCTGCGACTTGAGCGCCAAGGAGGCGATCGTGAAATTTCGTCCAGAATGTCGGAACTCGTAGGTAAACACTTCGTTGATTCGCCGAATGTGGGGCGAGCCGGGAATCGAGATCATCGTATCGCGGGGAATGGACATGACGTCGAGAAAGCGGTTTAAAGAATCGAAAGACACAAGCATCATGGTGTCGGAGTGCCGAGTGTAGTCTTCGTAATCGCTGCCAATGAGCAACCCGTTCACGCGCTGCCCTTGCTGCAGCGCACGCGCGATGGGGCTCTGCCAATTGAGGAAAAGGGTGAAGAGACAAAAGAGCGCGCAAAGAACCGCCACTGAAAGATCGAATGGCGATCGGTGAACGGGCCCGGTCATTCCGGTTGGCGGTATAAGCGGTGCGACTGAATATACTGATCCACCACCCGCGGAACTTGGTAGCGGATAGAAGTTCCTGCGCGCACGCGGGCTCGGATCGTGTGGCCTGCAAACGGAACGGGATCGGATATCACATGACGTACTTGGCTACGCAACGCCTTGGGAATCTCTTGCCAAGGCCTCGTGGGCCTTTCGACGACGATAAAATCGGCATTCTGTAGTAACCAGGGACCGCGCCGCCAGCGGGGTAGGTCGCTCAGCGAGTCCGATCCGATGATCAAGGAGTACCGGTGTTTCGGCTGGTTCTCGGCAAAACGGCTCAGCGTTTCGTAGGTGTACACCACACGTCCCTGCCGGATTTCCCAATCACTCACCTCAAAAAAACGGTTGTCGCCAATGGCAAGGCGCACCATCGCCAGACGGTTCAATGCGGATGTTTTGGGAGCTTTCCGGTGCGGCGGCGTTCCCGTAGGAATGAAAATGACGCGCCTCAAGCCAAATTGCTCGCGCGCGTATTCGGCCATCAAGAGGTGCCCGCAATGGATGGGATTAAACGTGCCGCCGAACAAACCAATATTCATTGACGATTGAAGATTGACGAATGACCATTGCAGGGTTGGGCTGTCTTGCGAAATCCGGGGCGAGGGTCGATCGTCAACCGTAATTCGTCAATGTTCTTGTTCATTCTCGGATTTGGCCGGTTCCGCGGACAATGTATTTCGTTGTGGTGAGTTCGCGGGCGCCCATCGTCCCACGGGCGTGCAGCTTGCGCGTCGAAATGCCGATTTCCGCACCGAGGCCGAAGACGCTTCCGTCGTGCAGCCGAGTGGAGGCGTTATGCAGCACCGCCGCCGAGTCTACCGCATTCAAGAATTGCTCGGCATGGGGCTTGCTCTCGGTCACAATCGAATCGGAATGTCCGGAACCATATCGGTTGATGTGTTCTATCGCGGCCTCGAGTGAATCAACCACTCGAATCGAAACAATCAGATCGAGGTACTCCGTGCGCCAGTCCTCAACGCTTGCAGGAAGGGCTGACGGGATGAATCGCCGGGTGGTTTCGTCTCCTCGAATCTCGACTTTTGCCGCGGCATATTTCTCGCCTATCACCGGCAGAAAGGCTTCGGCGATCGTGCGGTGAACCAAAAGTGTTTCCATCGCGTTGCAAACGCCCGGCCGCTGGACCTTGGCGTTCAGCGCGATTTTCTCAGCCATCGCCAAATCGGCATTCTCATCAACGTAGACATGGCACACGCCTTTGCCGTGACCCAACACCGGCACCGTGGCGTTCTTAACGATATTTGAAATCATTTCTTCCGAACCCCGAGCAATCACCAAGTCGATCAATTGAGGCAGCCGAATCAGCTCCATGATGCTCTCGCGGCTCGTATCTTCGAGAAGCTGAACGGTCCCCGTTGGGAGACCCACGGATTGCGCCGCTTTGGCTAAGACTTGAACGAGCACCCGATTGGAATTGCTGGCTTCGGAACCACCGCGTAAGAGGACGGCATTCCCCGCTTTGAGACAAAGGGCCGCCGCGTCCACCGTCACGTTGGGGCGGGATTCATAGATCATCCCAATGACGCCCAAGGGAACCCGACGTTTTTCGATGGCGATCCCATTCGGGCGCTTCCAGGCTTCAAGGACTTCTCCGATGGGGTCAGGCTGGGCCGCGATTTCGCGCACGCCGTTGGCCATCGACTCGATCGAGTGAGCCGTCAACACGAGGCGCTCGAGGAGTGCCTTGTTCAGCTCCGCTTGTTCTCCCGCCTCCACATCAATTTCATTATGAAAGACAATATCCGTCGAAGCCGCGAGGAGGGCATCGGCCATCGCTTGCAAGGCGTTTGTTTTAACTTCCGGCGTTAAGGCGGCCAGAGCGGACGACGCCTGTTTGGCTAATGCGGCCTGGCGGGCGACGCGCTCACCCGTTGGCGATAGAGAGATCGACGGACTATCAGTTCCCGGCATGGGCTCATTTTACAATATGCCCTTTCGGTCCACTATGCTCGCCACGATGCCGGTTCGCTTGAAAAAGGAGGGAAAGCGAGGTACAGTTATGGAACTACAACCCTTACTTAGGAGACTTTATGGAACAACCTACGAAGCTTGCCGTCCTCATTGCTTTGATTCTGCCCGTGACTTCCGGGCCTACTTGGTCCGCGAACGCGCCCAGCGCGACCCCTCCGGCGGCTTCCACAAATGTGGTGGCGCACGTTGGAAACGTCGACCTGACGGAAGCCGAGATGGAAAAGGAATTGGGAATGTCCATCTACAACGCCGAAAACCAACTTTACCAGGTTAAAAAAAGTTGGATCGATAAGAAAGCCAAAGACGTGCTTTTTGACCAAGCCGCCAAAGAAGCAAAGCTTTCACGGAAAGACTGGGAGCAGCGCAACATCGAATCACAAATCCCAGCTTCCACCCAACAAGAAGTAGACCAGGTCGCTCAGCGCATGACGCCTCCCAACCAGCCCGCCGATCCCGCCAAGGCGGCGCAGGTGCAGCAGCAAGCCAGTCAATACCTCGTCGGGCAGAAACGCCAGCAGCGTGAAACAACTCTCTATACCGAACTCACGGCCAAATATCCCGTCGACGTTCGTTTGGTGAAACCGGTGGCGCCTCATATCGACGTGGCCTATTCACCCAATGACCCTGTCAAAGGACCGAAGGACGCGCCGGTAACCATTATCGAATTCACCGACTTTCAATGTCCTTGGTGCCAACGCTCTCAAGAGAGCCTTCACCAAGTGGAACAGACCTATGGCGAGAAAGTGAAAGTGGTCGCCCGGGCTTTTCCGCTTCCGATGCATCCGCGTGCCATGCCCGCCGCGAGCGCAGCCTTTTGCGCCAAGGAACAGGGAAAGTACTGGGAATATCGCGAGAAGCTCTTCGCTAAGCAGGAACTCTCGGATGACGACTTTAAGCGCTACGCCAAGGAGCTGGGTTTAAAGGAAAAGAAGTTTAACGATTGTGTCTCCGCCAAAAAATACGACAGCTGGATACAGGCGGATATGTCCGACGGGCAGCGCTATGGGGTTCAGGGCACACCGACCTTCTTCGTCAATGGAATTCAGACCGGCTTTCCGCAATTAGCCGATACAGTGAAGGACGAACTGGCCAAGAAGAAAAGCTAACACTGTCAGGACTGAGGCTGAAGGACTGAGGACTGAGAAACGGCCCATCGCCGCGACTCGGTCCTCAGCTTTTTTTACTCAGCACTTTAGTAGAGCCGTCGTGCTCCGGCGTAGTGGATTTGGAAGTAAGGGTCGGATAGCGCGGTGACCGTCACCCCATGGCGGCGGTTTGAGGCGTGAATAAATTTATTGCTCCCGGCATAGATGCCGACGTGTGAAATTCCCCTTCGATACGTGTTCTTAAAAAAGACCAGGTCCCCCGGTCGCAACGCGCTCAAAGAGACGGGCGAGCCTGAGTTGTAAAGAGCTGCGCTCGCGTGCGGGACACGTTTGTATTTGAGATCTTCGTATATTCGCGCCACAAGCCCTGAGCAATCGATGCCTCTTTTGCCCGTCCCTCCGAATCGGTAACGCGTCCCTTCGTACTTCAGCGCCTGCTTAACCACTTTTGAACCTTCAGGAGTAGCCCGCGGATCGTTCTCCACAGTTATTGATCTTGAATCAGAAGAGCTGGGCGTTGGGGTGAGAGAATCAGATTGCGGCGTCTCAGGCTCGGATTCGGAAAACACCTCGCGCTGCTTATGTCCACCCATCATCAGCCAAGGGCGATGCGTCCGATTGATCGGCGCAGCGGACGCGATACCGCTGAGATCTGCCACTAAAATCAATCCAAATAGAAAAGGTGCTATGCGCATGGAAGGTATATAGATTTACCCGATATGCATTAGAAAGTCAATGGGGCCGGGGGGTTACTTCGCTGAGAAGGCGAGCTCACTCGCGCCTTTTGGAGCATCCACCTTGATCGTTGATCCTTCTTTGATTTCGCCCGCAATGACGCGTTTGGCAAGCGGATCAAGAACCAAGCGTTGAACAGCCCTTTTGAGCGGACGGGCGCCGAAAGCAGGATCGTAGCCCTCCTGCGCGATCAGCGCTTTCGCCGCGTCAGTGAGTTTAATTCCGATATGCTTTTCTTCGAGGCGTTGAGTCAGGTGAGCCAGTTGGATATCGATAATTTTGGAAAGCTGTTTCGTTGAAAGACGCTTAAAGATCACGATTTCGTCGATGCGATTGAGAAATTCCGGACGGAAATGAGCGCGCAACGCTTCTTGCACCCGTTTTTTGACTTCGTCTTCATTGGCATCGGCTTGGATCCAATTGGAACCGATATTAGACGTCATTATGATGATCGTGTTGCGAAAATCGACGGTGCGTCCCTGGCCGTCCGTCAGGCGTCCGTCATCGAGAATTTGCAAGAGGACGTTAAAGATTTCGGGAGCCGCTTTCTCAATTTCATCCAAGAGCAGCACCGCATAGGGTCGCCGACGCACGGCCTCCGTGAGTTGCCCCCCCTCTTCAAAACCCACGTAGCCTGGAGGAGCGCCAATCAAACGCGCCACAGAATGCTTCTCCATGTATTCCGACATATCAATGCGCACCATATTGCGTTCGTCATCAAAGAGGTCTTCGGCCAGCGCTTTGGCGAGTTCCGTCTTTCCAACGCCGGTAGGTCCTAGAAAAATAAAACTGCCAATCGGGCGGTTGGGATCCGACAGTCCCGAACGCGACCTGCGTATGGCATTGGCGACCGCGGCGATCGCCTCATCCTGCCCAATTACCCTGTCATGCAAACGCTCTTCAATTTTGAGAAGTTTATGCATTTCCGATTCCAGCATTTTGGAAACGGGAATTCCTGTCCATTTCGCAACCACTTGGGCGATGTCTTCTTCGTCGACTTCTTCCTTTAGCATGCGTTTCTGCTTCTGGAGCTCCGCGAGCTTTTCATTGAGCTGATCAATATTCTTTTGGATCAAGGGCGTTTTTCCGTAGCGGATTTCGGAGGCCGTCGCTAGATCGCCCGCGCGCTCTGCGTTCTGGCCAGCCGCTCGGAGATCCTCCAGTTGCTGTTTGGATTTGCGAATCGAAGTGATGATTTCTTTTTCCTGCTGCCAATGCGCTCGGAGGCCCTTGGCACTTTCCTTTAGATCGGCCATTTCCTTTTCGAGCTTTTTCAGCCGCTCCGCGCTCTCGCCGCCGGCGAGGGCGTCCTTGGTAAGAGCTTGGCGCTCAATTTCAAGCTGCCGCAGCCGACGTTCAATCACATCCAGTTCTACGGGCATCGAGTCGATTTCCATGCGCAGTCGGCTTGCGGCTTCATCGATCAAATCGATCGCTTTGTCAGGCAAAAAGCGATCCGCAATATAGCGGCTGGAAAGCGTTGCGGCCGCGATGATCGCGCTGTCTTTGATGCGCACGCCATGATGGAGTTCGTAGCGCTCCTTGAGTCCCCGTAAAATGGCTATCGCATTTTCAACAGTGGGCTCGCCGACAAAAACAGGCTGGAAGCGTCGCTCGAGAGCGGCGTCCTTTTCAATGTGCTTCCGATATTCGTCGAGGGTGGTAGCCCCTACGCAGCGCAGCTCGCCTCGCGCAAGCATGGGTTTGAGGAGATTGGCGGCGTCCATGGCGCCTTCGGCAGCCCCCGCCCCCATCAAGGTATGGAGCTCATCAATAAACAAGATTACGGCCCCTTGCGCCGCCGTAATTTCTTTGAGGACCGCCTTCAAGCGATCCTCGAATTCGCCTCGGTATTTCGCTCCCGCGATCAGCGCTCCCAGGTCGAGGGAAATCACGCGCTTATTTTTTAACGTTTCTGGCACGTCCCCGACGATCACCCGTTGCGCCAATCCTTCGACAATCGCCGTCTTTCCCACCCCCGGTTCGCCGATTAAGACGGGATTGTTTTTAGTGCGGCGGGCTAAAATCTGCACCACGCGTCGAATTTCTTCATCGCGGCCTATCACGGGATCCAGTTTGTTCTGGCGCGCCGCTGCGGTGAGATCCCGCCCATATTTATCAAGGGCTTGGAACTTCGACTCGGGATCCTGGTCCGTGACCCGGTGAGCGCCACGCACCGAGGCGAGGGCTTTCAAAACACCGTCCGAAGTGACGCCATTCTTGTTGAGTATTTCAGCCGCCTCCGATTGCGGTTCTTTGAGAATCCCGAGGAGTAGGTGCTCAGTGGACGTAAAGTCGTCCTGAAGGCCCTTGGCTTGCGCTTCGGCCTTGTCGAGGATGGAGTTGAGCTCGCGGCTCATGTAGGGCTGGCCGCCCGACACGGAAGCCTTTTTTTCGAGCGCCTTTAGCAGATCGGCGCGCACGATATCCGGAGCAACGTTCATTTGGCGCAAAGTGGCGTCGACGATCCCGTCCTTCTGTTCAAGAAGCGCCAACAGAAGATGTTCCGGATCGAGGGCTTGTTGACCTCGCTCTTGCGCGATCGTTTGCAAAGACTGAAGCACTTCCTGCGCTTTTGTGGTGAGACGGTCAGGATTCATAATTAGCACTCATTTCTCAGACCTGCTAATTTTAACTGATCAAAAACCATCAGGTCAAGGTCATTAGAGAACGACGTTCAGAATCTGAACGACGTTCGGAACCTGAACGACGTTCTCTAAATGGGGTCGACCCACTTTCCGTGGGTTTTGATGAGGTCTATCAGGCGCCGGTCGGCGTTTTCGAAGGGAATGCCTTTTTCTACGCAGTTCTTGCCAACATACAAATTGATTTTTCCGGTCGCCCCGCCCACATAGCCGAAGTCGGCATCGGCCATTTCTCCAGGACCGTTCACAATGCAGCCCATAATCGCGATCTTGACGCCTTTGAGGTGCCCGGTTTGCTCCTTAATTCGTTCGGTGGTCGTTTGGAGATCAAAGAGCGTGCGTCCGCAAGACGGGCAAGAGACAAACTCCGTCTTCGTAATTCGGACACCCGCCCCCTGAAGTACGTTGTAAACGAGCGAAAGATCCTCCAGCGGCCGACGTCCGTCACCCACTTGAACGCTATCCCCGATTCCGTCACACAAGAGCGAGCCGAAGGCGATAGACGATTCCAGCCGAAGCCCGTCCGCGTCCGCGCTTCCAGGAAATCGCAGATGGAAAGGATAGTCGCCTCCCTTTTCGAGCAGCTTCGCAACGGCGAATCGAACGTTCGCAATGAGTTGGGCTGCCGAAGGAAGTTTGAACGAAAGGAGGAGATTCGTATTGCCTTCTTCTTCACAGAGAGCGATTCCGTTGAGAAGGTTCTGCGCCGGTTCCAAATAACCACGGTGGCATGGACCCGACTCTAGAACAACCACCACTTTGTGTTTACCGGCGGCGGCGACAAATTGCCTGAATTGGGAGAGACGGTTTTCGGATGAAAGGGTTCGGGGGGCTTCGAAGATTGCGGCATGCACTTGCGGCAGACCCTCCAGCGCTAAAGTGAGATCCCCAAAGCGACCGAGAAAAGCCAATGTCGAATTTTCTCCCCCTAATGCCCGGCGGCAGGCCACCAATGCTTCAAGGGAACGACGATCGCTGACGGGCCATTCAAGAATTTCTGGGACGAGGTTTTTCCCGGCAACCAGTTGATCTTCAACGAGCGCGAGTAACTTCAGCGCTTTGCCTTTGGAATCCGGCTCCACTTCTAGCCACGAGGAGAAATCATTCATCACGCGAACCGTGTTTTCTCCCCCCACTTTGAAAGGTCCGATGTGCAGCTCGCGCGTGGCTCGGCGGGAGTAATGGAAGAAATTATCAACGTGCGAGAGATGAGGGCCCTCACCCGCGCTACGCGCACCCTCCCGCAACGACGCGGGACTAGGGGCGCTTGACGAGAAAGATGTGAACCCCTGGTCTCCCAAAGGGAGAGGGCTTACGCCGTGGCCCTCTCCCCCTGGGAGAGGGTAGGGTGAGGGCGTATGAAATGGCGCTACAAGTCGGGCCGCAACAGGAATCTCAAACTCCGGGTCCTCGGTGAGGGACACGCGGATGGTGTCGCCGATTCCGTCGTTTAAAAGACTGCCAATTCCGATAGCGGATTTGATGCGCCCATCTTCGCCGTAACCCGCCTCCGTCACGCCCAAATGAAGCGGATAATCCATCCCTTCCTCATTCATGCGCGCAACGAGGAGCCGGTAGGCCGCGATCATTACTTTAGGATTCGACGACTTCATTGAAAGAATGATGTCGAAATAATCGTTCTTTTGCCCAATGCGAACGAACTCAAGCGCCGCTTCAACCATTCCCTCAGGGCTATCCCCATAGCGGTTCATGATGCGATCGGAAAGCGACCCATGATTGCAGCCCACCCGCATCGCCCGCTTTAACGCCTTGCACTTCAGAACGAGCGGCGTAAAGCGTTCTTCCAGGCGCGCCAATTCGGATTCGTATTCCGAATCCGAATATTCTTTGACCTTAAAAATTTTAGAATCAGCGTAATTGCCGGGATTTACGCGCACTTTTTCCACATGGTTGGCGGCTTCGATGGCGCACTCGGGATTGAAATGGATGTCGGCTACGAGAGGGATTTTTGCAAAGCCGGCGAGATTCAATTTCTGGCGGA
>JBBSDO010000109.1:0-9374 GCA_038241515.1 Elusimicrobiota bacterium
TCAACGGAGGATGACCCCCGTTCCAGGAACACAGGGTCCGGGGGCCTTCCCTCCAGTGCGTCAACGGAGGATGACCCCCGTTCCAGGAACACAGGGTCCGGGGGCCTTCCCTCCAGTGCGTCAACGGAGGATGACCCCCGTTCCAGGAACACAGGGTCCGGGGGCCTTCCCCGTCGGGGCTGTGCTCTTTGCCCAGCGTCGGCGTTGCTCGTCCCACGCCTTCGTACCCGCGTGGGACGGGCCTCCTCGATACAAAACAGGGTGGGGCCCGTCGCTTACAGACCCTTCGGGTATGCTCGCTCCTAGCGCCTTGAAGCTGGGCAAAAGAGCCCCAGCATACGTGATCGTATTTAAGAAACGCAGTACTAAGGTAAGATCCTTCTCCAGCAAAGTCCTATATCAAAATCCCCGCTAAACCCATCCACACCCTCCGTCGAACTGGTTTCCGAGTAAAGGGTATATCGAAAACAACTGTATTTGGGGCGCCGCCAAGCGAGGGCCTCCTGGTGTATAGGACTTAAGACATCAAAAAAATGAGCCTTAATATAGCTCGTTTCTTCATATTGCTGTAACAAGAATCGGATATCTTTGTTTTATACACTCATGCGTCTTATCACGATGTCAAACCTTCAAATTCGCGTCGTTAGTCTTCTCTTGGTTTCCAGTATTCTCTGGAGTACTGCGGATTTTGCAGTAGCGGCGCAGACGAATCAAGGTCGCCTTCGCATTCACTCTATCAACGACGCCCCCCTCTCCGAAACCCAAGCTCTCGCGCCAGAACATATTTTGAACTATTTCTCTCGGAGACTTCTTTCCAAGACACCTCAATTTGCGCTTTTGCGTGAGGAAAGGCACGCCCTCGCAGTAGGATTCGCAGCTTCAGCAACAACTATAGGAGGTATCAGACCTTTTTTTGCCGGTGCAAACCATCCATTCATCCGGCCCCTGGTTGATTTTCTGCGAACTATTATCCGCCCTGTTATTTGGGTTGTTGCACTCACTGTTGTTTCGCTCATTTCGCTGCCTTCTCCGCCAAGAGATGGGAAGCTGCATCCGAACCCTTTTGACGGACGCCTGACAAAGGCGTCGCACTCCTTTTCAATAATGCGACTTCAGCAAATAGGATGGCGAATTTTATCACCATCATCCCAAGGCTACTTTGAAATCCCAAAGGGAGCGCAAGAAGTGCGTATTTCTGTCGATCGTTCAGTCGGCGTACCCTATGGCGTAGCGCTCACTTGGGATTGGAGCGCATGGAATGGGGATATGATGAAGGAATCCACAGGAATTTCGGGGAGTCCAACTCCAGCCAGAAGAATTAGGAGAATACCAGCCGGAACTCAAGTCGTTTATCGTCTGCCAGTTAAGCTGCTGGGGCCATCGGAGATTGACGTGAGTACGGGAAGAGCGCTTGAAGAGAGGCACACTGCGGCAAACAAGACGCGCGTCGAATATTCGGCGGAAACGGATTCCGATTTGGAGCCTGAAGATATCATTGTGGGTGAAGCTTCGACCCTGACACTTTCGGATCAAATATCCATTTTACCATCTGGCCCGCGCACTACCTCTTTGTCACTTCTTTTGGAACTGGACCCCGAACTTAAAGAAAATCCGCCAAGCGTCACTGCTTCAGTTTTTTCGTCCGACGGGGAAGTCGTTACTTGGCCGATGAGTTTCGCAGGCCGCTATCGCCTGACAAGCGCACGCGGCGCTCCTATTACAAAAGTTCAACTTAGCCCCCTGACGTCATCTGCGACTCTTCCGATTAAGGATCTCCTGTGGGGGACGGAGCCCACATCGGCATTTGAACCGACCTCCGAGACAAAACCTCTCGATCTCTACCGTCCGGGCCCCGTTGTTCGATTTCGTCTCTGGTTCGCGGCAGCGACAGTTCTCGCATTGTTCAGTCGATTCTTCAAGCTCAGGAAAGTCACCTCGAGGGACCAGGCCTTTGAGCTAAATCTGCCCTCTAAAAACGGATCGTTGGACCGCTCTCTTCGTTCTTTCAGACTTTCTTTCCAAGTAGCTCTTTGGGCTTTTTTGATCGTTGGTGTCTGTGCGTTTGCGAACATGAATTGGCGTGCGTTCGGTGGCATGTCCTCGTGGCGTTCTCAGGCCGTAGATTTTCTTCATTTTTATCAAGGGCCAAAAGTGTTCTTCGATTCGTTGGCGCACACCGGCGGCTTCACTGAGCTTTGGCGGCCCGGTGTGTTTCATTGGGCTGTGCAGAACGGCATCATTGGTTTAGAAGGCTATAGAGAGCGCCTATTTGACGCGATTTATGATGCCCAGTTTGCCGGCTGGACGGCTATTCCTGAGAACTTGCTGCTCTTGCGTCCCATATCCTTCTTGAAATATCCGGTTGCGTTAGCGTTATGGCGAAGCCTGCAAGCGGGCGGTCTTTTGGCGATGATCTTACCGTGGTTTATTCGCCTCCGACCAGACTGGACACGGCGGCGGTCTGTTCTTACAGCGCTTGCGGTTGCTCTGGGCGCTTCCGCAATCGGTTATATCAACCTTTTCGCTGACTTTTGGATGGGGAATACCGGTCTTATCACAGGCGGCTTATTGGCACTGGCAATTTTTACGTTTTTATATACTGAAAACGCCACGACGTCACGCCGAGGCAAATTGATAACGCTGACGGCTCTGCTTACGGCGGCCGGATTTATCCTCAAAATTTATCCCTTGATTGTCATGGGCGGCCTTTGGTTGCTTTCTCTTTGGGAAACGAGCGGGCCAACGTTCGTGCGGCGTTTTCGTCGCTGGCTCACTTCGCCCGCGGCGACATCTGTAGCTGCGACGACTGCCGCTGTGGCAGCCTCCGCAATTATTTTGGAAGGGATTGCCCCAGGAATTCATGCTACATGGTGGCACTCATTTTCTTCGTTTATTGCCGACAAAGGAATCCACGAAGGGTTGGCGCGTAATCCCGTCTTGACGAGCTGGTTGGATTTCCTCTTTCACGGATTGCCGGAAGCAAAAACGAAAATATCGGCTTGGCCCGGTCTTATTGACAAGATCGGTAATCTTCTCATTGGTGCGGCCAAGATTCCACCTCTCGTCTTCTCCCTGGGTCTCGGTGGCATCGCATTGGCCGGTCGTCGAATTGCCACTGGTCCCATCAAGCAGATGTTACAGGCCGCCGCATTGATCGCCTGGCTGCCGTCAATGTTGACTCACATGTGGTTTATCTATTTTGCTGTCTTGGCTATTCCGTTACTCATTGCAGGATTATCATTGCCGCACGTCGCTAATTCGCGCGCGAGATGGCTATTAGGGGGCACCTTGATTCTCTCATTGTTGATGCTGGTGACGCATATCCATCCTGCTCTTAGCTTGCCCGGAAATGGCGTACACGAAGCATACATGCTGATCGGTGAAACGATAAGTACCCATGGCCCCATGGTCGGTCATGATAGCTTTATTGGTGAAATTGCGAACGGGCGGTATTCCGCCCCGCTTGCAGTCGCTTCAGGGTATCTCGGTTCTTTGTTGCTGTACCTAACCAGTATCGGCATCTTGCACCACCTAGACAATTCCAACGTTCGACAGGACCATCGAATCCCAGGTTCTGCCTGAGAAGTGAAGCTCACCATGATAAAAGTTGCCTGACGACACCGCCAAAGGCCGGCATGATCTGAATCTAACCGAATCCCAACGAATGATTGTCTCAATATGGGTTCATCGACCCACCTGAAAACCAAGGTTTTTGATGCGGGATTAGGGTTGGGCGGGCCCTTGACCAAGTGTGAATCGATTCACAGTTGGTGCGGTTAATCCTGTTAGAAGATGGCGTCTAGGGAATCGTTACGATGGGGCGGGCAAAGATTTTGCTTCTCAATTTGGAAGTATCAGACCCAAACCCAACAATCGGTTGCGGTTAGGCCAGCAGGCCCCAGGTATGCAGTAAATCGCCTTCGCTGCGCCAGCGGTAGCCGATGTCGGTGCGGTAGAACATGTTAGGGATAATGATCGTTTTGACCCGTGTGTAGGCTTCCCGCCGCGCTTCTTCCATCGTAGGGCCGGAACCTGTCACGACCAAGGCGTAGCCGTCACGACCTGTGATTTTCCAGTCCCCGTCTTCTATTTTCAGGTCTCCTAAATGGATGCCGTCCATGCTTGGCTTCGTGAAAATCACGACTGCGTCTTCAGAGAACTTTCGGAACGTATCTAAATCCGCGAAGGGCCAGGGTGGCAAAGCAATCACGACACCTACTTGGAACCCGCGCTGTGTTTTTAATGCAAAAGGTTTCTTCGTGCCGAGGGAATAAAGGAATTCCCCCCAGAGGCTTTGGACGCCTTCCATTTGAATACTGACCGTGGGGTAACCGAAGCGCGGTGTAATCTCTAAAGGATAAATTCCGCGCGAGGTGGCCATGCAGTTAATATCGAAATAGCCGCTGTAGTTGGCCTCTGTCAGACGGCCTTTCATTTTCTCAAGTGTTTCCCGATAAAGTTTATTGGGACCGGTCCAAAACATGGCCGTATTGCCGCACCAGAGGGGCTTACCGTTGCGCCTCACATACAGAGTGTGATAAGGAACGGTCACGCAATACACATAGCCTTCATAGTCCACGAGGGACGTATCTCGGCGATCCAGCCAGGCAAGTGTCTTTTGGATTCTCTCAATGACTTCGAAGCAAGGGTTTACCTTGATAAAACGGCGAGTTCCGATGCCGCCTCCCGATCGGAAACGTCGTTTGATGAGGCCGACGCGCCCAAGTTTCAAGAGAATTTCCTGTACATCGTCCGCCAGCCTGACGGAAGACGTGTAATAGACGCGAAATCCATTGGCTTGCTTATTGCCGTCTCCTAGACACATGTGGTCGAAGAGAATTCCTAGTTGTCTCGGCGAAAGTTGCTTGTATTCAGTCGGGACATATTTTGTCAACGCGCCCCCGAGCGGTTTAAGATAAGACCAAAGCCGCTTGTCGTAGCACTTCCATCCCCCGGTTACCTTTTTAAACCGGAATGGCAAGCGCTGAATCGACTGTTGAATGGCGAAAGCCTTCTTTGGATTGACTTGGCTTATGCCGACTTGATAACTCGTCTCTGAAGTCCAGCCCTCCGCGAGCCAGAGGCCCAAGAAAGCGAGCCAATCATCCATTTTAATTAGGACAGGATCGGACAGTTTGGCAATGACGGAAAGCCCTCCCCGGTGAAGCATTTCGACGGCGGGCAGTGTGAACGTGTCCTTTTCCTCTCCGATCCATCGTCCTGATCGCGGCACAACAAATTGATGAGGAAGCTCTTTTGCCGGTACGAAGCCCCACTGCTTTGCTTTGCGGAAACTCGTCCCTTCCTGGCCGAACATCGTGTGATCAGGGGTGACAAGCAGATCGGTGGCACGATTTTTGATTTTAACCATCTTCTTATGGTGATTGAAACGGACAATGGCCGACGCCCGGTGAAATTCAATCTCTTCCGTTCCAGGATTCAAGGTTGCGAATTGATCTTCTGCAACGACATCGCGAAACTGCTTCCATCCATGACCCGTAAGGACTTCAGTTTCCTCATCGTAGCAGCCCATCTCGCCCGTAGACGGACCGATTTCGCCTGCGAACAAACGCTTATGCTCGAAGTTAATGCAGACGGGCATTACGAAGTCTTGGCCGTTGAAATAACCGCCCACGGCGACCTCAATGCCCGTCAGGAATTTCTGAACTTGGAGCGATTTCACTTTGCCGCTCCAGCCTTTTTTGTAGCGTTGAAGGATGGCCAGAACATCTTTGCCGTCCTCCTCGCGGCCGACAAACGAGAGGACTTTGTCATTCTGAGCTTTCCCGGACGGTTTCACGACATAGCGGGCGGGATTCTTCTCTACAAACTTCAGCGCATCCTCAAAAGATCCGAATTCCCAAGAATCGGGTATCGTCAGGCCCGCGGCCTTCATTTCCTGAGCGCCGAAATCGCGGTCGAGTTCCAGGCGATCCGTATAGCTGCTGCCGCCCACCACCGCCTTTCCTTCCTTCCGCAGTCGATCGGCGAGCGGGCCGAAACCGATGTCGTCAAAAATGATCAGGTCCGCCCAGTCCTTATGCGGTTCCCACTCGTCTACTTTATCGAGAAAACCGTCGTAGAGGACGCGATCGGCTTTGGATTGTACATACCACCGGACATTGCATCCTTCTTGTTTTAGTCGGTAGGCGAGATCGCCAGCGCAGGCTTCGAAAGAGATGAAGAGAACGTTTTTCGGCGCGGGTTTTCCGTTGCCGTTTCCATTACCATTGGCCATCTAGGGTATGAGTCTAAAGCGGAAAAGCCCTTTAGTCTATGGAAATCTTTCCAATGGCCGCTAGTTCCTATTGATAATTAGATTCAAATAGGATAAATATGTCTATCGCTCACAGTAGCGAAAGGAGAATTAAATGGCGAATGACCGTTTTTCAATCAAAGAGGCGCTTCGATACGGTTTCGACAGTTTTAAGAAGAACCTCGGTTTCTTTATCGGCTTTATGGTGATCATGCTTGCCGCGACGATGATACCGGAGTTTCTCATCGACAAACTTTTTGTTCCGAAGACGGCCCCTTTCATTATTTTCAAGTTGGTGGCCAGGCTCATCGGCATCATACTGGGGATGGTGGCCACGCGGATTTCTCTAGATATCCACGACAAAGGCGCTGCGGATCTCTCGACGCTTGGAGACCTCATGCCACTTAGTCCTTATTACCTGGGAGGCAAAATCCTGTATGGCTTGATCGTCCTCGTCGGGCTTTTTCTATTGGTCGTCCCTGGCTGCATTTGGGCCTACATGTTTCTCTACGTAGGCTATCTCACCATCGATAAAGGTCTCGGCCCGGTTGCCGCCCTTCAAGAAAGTCGTGCCATAACCCATGGGTACAAGGTCGATCTTTTCTTATTCAGCCTCGTGGTGGCCGTGTTAAATCTGATTGGGGCCGTCGTGTTACTGATTGGACTTTTTGTGACGATTCCGATGAGCTTAATGGCTTCCGCTTACATCTATCGAAAATTGGTTCCCGCGGAGTCTGTCGCCGCTCCAGCCATCGTATAGGAACGCACGTCGTTCCGAAAAGCCCGCCCCTCGCGACATCTCGAGGGACGGGTTTTTCTTTGCCTCTCTCGTTAATGTGAGCCAAACGCCCTAGCGGTTTTGAGTACCATGTAGGCATGGACTATTCCGGTCTTCGGGAGAAGATGGTCCAAGATCAAATCGAGTCGCGAGGGATAGCCAATGCGCAGGTGCTCCGGGCGATGCGAACTGTACCTCGACACCTGTTCGTTCCTGAAGAATTCCAAAATAGAGCCTACGAAGATCGCGCCCTCTCTATCGGACAAGGTCAAACTATTTCTCAGCCCTACATGGTCGCGACCATGCTTCAAGCCGCCGGCTTGGTAGGAGAGGAAAATGTGCTCGAGATCGGGACGGGCTCGGGATATCAAGCGGCGCTGCTTTCGTATTTAGCGGAAACCGTCCACACGATAGAAATCCTCCCCTCCCTCGCGGAATCCGCAGGCGGTTTGCTGAAGACTTATCCCAATGTCAGCGTTCACCTAGGCGATGGTTCTACAGGTTTTCTTCACCATGCGCCTTTCGATATGATTATCGTGGCGGCCGCCACGCCGAAAGTACCTGACGCCTGGCTGGCACAGCTGCGTGACGGAGGGCAGCTTCTCGTTCCTATCGGGAAGGGCTCGCGAGAAATTCTCACCCGCATGAAACGCAGGGGAGAACTATGGGAGACTCAGGCTTTAGGCGATTGCGCCTTTGTTCCGCTGACCGGAATGGCTGGTATAACTCAATGATTTAAAGAAGGCTCGTGCTACCGTTGCGCGAGCGCTTTTTGAATCAGCTTCTTCTGATCTTCCGGCATCGGGATGCCTAGGGCGAGCTCTCGCCCCTGGGGACCCATTTTCTTCCACGTCTTTCGAATAATCTCAATCATTTTCTCTTCGGAGGTCTTGGCTGCTAGCTCCCCCAATTGAGATTCTAAAAACACGAGACAAAGCCCATCTTCGAGGATCTGCGCGTCACTGTCGGTGGTCAGATTTGTTTTTAGGATGATGGAACGCACGCGCTCGATGGCGTCATTTTCATAACCCTCCTCGCACATCAAGGCCGAAACTTTTTGAGCATGGAATCGCTTTAACTCTTCGCGCCACCGCAAATACCCCGTTCGGTCCAAAGGATAACTTTGCCGGGGAATGGTCCAGCGCCCAATGTGTTGACCTCGCGCGGCAATCCGCAGAGCGTCCGAGGCGCGCGGACTCATTCTTATCACCCATTTTGTTAATTGTTCGGAATAAGGCTGCTCGTATCCCCGAGGGTCAGCTGCATTGAAGGCGTCTATCTTCGCGAGAACCTGTTCTAAGGGGGAGCGCATGGTTCATTTTAGCCCCAATTCTTCCATTGAAGAGCCTTTTTCGTCGATGATGGTGGGAAAATTCTTTCCAAGTCCAATCGACGAAAATGGCTCTAAAAATAGAGGGGGCTTACCCTTTCCATGACCTCAACTGAGGAAACAGGGTTAGCTCTCCTTTCACCTGCAAGCGAGGCGAACAACGGGGACGGATGGTAGAATGGCGACATGAACACTCGGCAGACTGCTCTTCTCTTAAGTTGCTTCGTTTTCTCTCTCCCCCTTTATGGAGCCTCGTTAGCCAAGCGTCTTGCTTCGCCCGATCCGACCGTAAGAGTTCCGGCCGTTCAGGAATTTGAACAACTTCCGGCCGACGCCCGGGAGAGGTTTGCGCCCGATTTAATGGTCGCGATGAACGATGAAGACCCAGGGGTACGAAACCAGGCAGCCCAACTGTTGAAGGAAATGAGAATTTCCAAGAAAGATTTACCGAACAGTGCCGGACGGCAACTTCAGCGTGCGACGCCCCCTCCCCGATCGGAAAACGCGGAAACCTTTCGTAAAATCCGGAAGGATAAGCGAGAAGCGTTCCCCGATCTGAAGAAGGAACTCGACAAAGAGAAAGGCGATGGGTTGAGCGCCCAGGACCTAAAAAATGAACAACACGGCTTTAATTCGACAGCTCCATTGCTAGAGAGTCTCAAAGACCCCGATCCGTGGGTGCGATCGCGCTCCGCCCGCCGGCTCAGTTTTGTACACCCGTCTCCTTTAGAAGCCATTCCAACCCTGATCAACCTATTGAAGGACCCGGACACCGAGGTTCGCGCCTCTGCTGCTGGAGCTTTAGGTGCTATGGGACCTGCCGCGCACGAGGCCCTCCCAGCCCTTTTGCACACCTTGGGCGACTCCGATAAAGGCGTTCGCCAGATCGCCAGCGACTCCCTGAAGCAAATCCAATCCAGTAATCCCTGATACCTGACGCACCTAACGGCGTTCGTCAAAGCGGCGTGGGGCGGCGAAACCCTCGGGCGCCCCCACGGTCGCTCCACCCA
>JBBSDO010000110.1:0-9283 GCA_038241515.1 Elusimicrobiota bacterium
CTTTCAACGGCTCGCTCATTCAAATCCTTCTTCTCGTAAAGTAGCCCGAGTTCGTAGTAGGAGGCGGTTGAATTGGCGTCAAGCGCGATGGAGTGTTCGAGCGCCCGTAGGGCGCCGTCATAATGGCCCAGGCGGCCCGCAACCACCCCTAAAGCCAGAGCCATCTCGGGATTTTCTGCGTTAAGATTGGTGGCCAGCTGCAGCTCCGTGTAGGCTTCCTCGTAACGTCCTAGACGTTCATAGGCGAGACCGCTTTGGAAGTGGGTCGATGCGAGATTGGGAGACGCTGCGTATGAGTTACGGCAAGGCAAAAGGCAAAAGGCAAATGGCAAAAGGCAAAACCCTAGAGGTACCTTAAATAAAAAACATCTACAGAGATTTGCCTTTTGCATTTTGCCTTTGGCCTTTTGCAATATCGCTATCGATCCAGCGCCTGGATCTTCTTGACGCGGCGGGTATGCCGCCCTTCCCCGAACGGGGTTTGAAGAAACGCTTGGATCATCACTTGAGCTTTTTTGAAGTTCACGAAACGCGCGGGCAGGCAAAGAACGTTTGCCCGATTGTGTTCGGCAGCCAATGCCGCGGTTTCTGGATTCCAAGTCACGGCCGCGCGGACCCCTCGAACCTTGTTGGCCGCGATGCCCATGCCGATACCCGTACCGCATATCAGAATTCCCCGCGACACCTGTCCTTTTGAAACGGCGCGGCCCACCAAGAAAGCAAAATCGGGATAATCGCAAGAATTCGACCCTTCACACCCGGTATCGCTGACGTGGTGTTTGCCTCCCATAGGCGATCGCAGCCACTCGACCAGACGCCGTTTAAGTTCAAACCCCGCGTGGTCGGAGCCGATGGCCAGTTTCATAATCGATTAACGGTAGTGGGAGATTTTGGAAAAGGATTCCGCGTCAAGACTGGCGCCACCGACAAGCCCCCCGTCAATATCCGGTTGTTTCATGAGGGCGCTCATGTTTTCCGGTTTGACCGACCCGCCATAGAGAATCCGCACGTCATGCGCCATGGATGCGCCGGATATCTTGGCGAATTGCTGGCGAATAAAGGAGTGCACTTCCTGGGCCTGGTCGGGAGAGGCTGTTTTACCCGTTCCGATGGCCCAGACGGGCTCATACGCGATCACGATGACGGAGGCCGGCTCAAGCCCTTTTAAACCGTTGTCCATTTGCCTTTGGATGATGGACTGCGTGGCGTTACTTTCGCGTTCTTGCAGCGTCTCCCCGACACACACGATGGGGGTCAGACCCCGCTTGAGGAGAGCATGCATCCGTTTATTCACTGTGGCATCAGTCTCCCCGAAATATTGGCGCCGCTCTGAATGGCCGACCAGGGCATAATGGCAACCCGCGTCTTGGAGCATTGATGGGGAGACTTCGCCGGTAAAAGCCCCCTGTTCTTCCCAGTGGCTGTTCTGGGCTCCCACTCGAATGGGGCTCCCTTTTAACTCTTCTGCCACAGCCAGAAGAGCGCAAAAAGGAGGACATACGAGAATTTCCCGGTCCGTGAGAGAGTCCAAAGAGGCGCGAAGCCCTCGAACGAGGGTGCGTGCTTCCGGAACGGTTTTATACATTTTCCAATTTCCAGCGATAAGCGGTTTTCGCATAGGGTCTCCGAATTGTGAAAGGTGGCTTAAGTTTACACAATCCTCCGACGATCCGTAAAATCAGGCAGGACTGGCGGTCTCAACGCGGGATTCTGGGATTTGCTCATAAAATTCGGGCGGCTTGATTGGAAGATGGAAAGTAAACAGGCTTCCTTCGTCCGGAGCGCTGTACACCGATATTCGGCCTCCGTGCGCTTCAACGACCATCTTGCAGAAGGTGAGACCGAGCCCGCTTCCCGAGCGTACTTTGGCTTTTTGTCCATTAGCCTGGACAAAACGTTCAAAAATACGCTCTTGATCTTCCTCCGGGATTCCCTCGCCGTTATCACGGACTTGCACGGCTAAAAAATTTCCTTCCCGATAAAGCGAAACAGTCACGACCCCCGTTTCGGGAAAGGTGTGACGCAACGCATTCGACAACAGATTCCCCAAGACACGACTCAACAGATTCACATCGCCTTCGGCAATCGTGAGGTTGTTGGCGGGAGCGAAATCCAGACGTTTACGGCCTGCTTCGGCAAGTGGCCGAAACGAAGAAATCACGTTCTGGGCCCAGTCAACGGGCGCAAAAGGCTCGTTGAGCAACTTCAGCTTGCCCTCTTCCATCTTGGCAACGTCTAAAAGGTTTTGGATCAACATCAACATTTCTTGTCCCGAGCGGTGCGCCATCCGAAGAAAGTGCAGCTGATCCGGGGTGGTATGTCCTAAGTCCCCGATGATGAGCGTATCAAGGGTAGGCATAATCGTGGCCAAAGGCATTTTCAGATCGTGCACAACCATGCTAATCAAGTCGCGTCGGAGGCGCTCGAGTTCCGCCAGCGACACCGCCATTCTTTCGAAGGCGCTCGCCAGATCCTCCAACTCATCTCCGGTCCGAATAGAAAGTTTAACATCCATGTCACCGCGCCCTATGCGCTCGGCCGCCTGCTGGAGCTGCTGCAAGGGCCGCAGAATCCGCCAGCCAACGACAATGGCAAAGAAAATGAACAAGGCCACGGAAACCGATGCCCACAAGACAAACTGGTTTCGCATGCGAAGGATCGGAGCAAAGACGTCTTCTCTCGGCTGCTGAACGACTACGGCGCTTTTTAAAAGAGGAATCGGATAGGCTAACGCAATCTGTGCTTTTCCCGTTTCATCCACGAATTCGTCCAGTCCCGTCGGTTGAAGCGGAAAACGCAGCCAGTGAGCGACGACGGGACGGCTAGCGATATTCGTATGCGCTAGCACTAGTTTTTCATCCGGATGGGCGAGGAGCGTTCCGCGATCATCGACCACATAGGCTAATCCATGCTCTCCCACGTGCGCCTGCTGCATGAGCTGCCCGAGAGACATGAAACTCATTTTCCCAAGAACCGCGCCCGTGCGCGTGGGATTGCTGAAGGACCGAACCGGTTCCCCGATGAGAATCGTAGGCGCCCGGTTGGCGGAGAAAAAAGGAGACCCCAGCAAAGGATGATGTAAATCGTCGCTGCGCCGGCCGAGCCGCGGGT
Source organism: Elusimicrobiota bacterium (assembly GCA_038241515.1). Taxonomy (GTDB): domain Bacteria; phylum Elusimicrobiota; class Elusimicrobia; order 2-01-FULL-59-12; family 2-01-FULL-59-12; genus JBBSDO01. The sequence goes on from JBBSDO010000110.1 coordinate 3,112, forward strand.
GAGCTCCCGCTTGGCTGACTTTCATGAGTTCATCACCCAAGGGGCCGACGAACATGGCTTCCTGAAAGTCTGGTATCTCATGGATCAAATTTCGCAGAGCCTCGTATTGATCCACGCGAGAGCCCGCTGAGAAAAAGGAGCTGTGAGCGACGAGGCTGACCGCCTGCTGGGCCTGCCGCACCTCGCCATTCACTTGCTCCGCGATTCGGCGAGCGAGCTCGGTCTGTTGGTCCGAAATACTGCCCTTGAGGGCTTTGGAACTAATCGAGCGGGCAGCGATTGAAATGACAAGCGCGGGCAAAACGGCTGCCGCCGTCGTCAGAAAGAGTATCCGCGATACCACCGATCGCATTTTCATGGGAGCGTAAATTCCTTTGGGCGGGCGATGCTCACCCCGGGAACCAAAGGCTCCGAGGGGACGAGCGTGCCCTCCGGAAGGTCCTTGGTAGGGGCGGTCTTTTCGCGAAACGTTATTTCGCGCGGGTTGGGTCCTGGACCCGGAAGATCTTTCACCATCGCATACTCCACGCAGCGATCGGGAAAATAAATACATCGAACACATTCCGTCCAAACCTTGTGGGGAAGGTCTTCCTTCGAGACGTGACGAAAACCAAAATGTTCGAAAAACCCTGTTCGGATGGTGAGTGTAAACAAGCGACGAATCTCCAGCTCTTTCGCGACGTCAAGGCAGGCTTGAAGCAAGCGTTTCCCGATCCCTTGCTTCTGGTATTTTTCATCAACGGCCAAAGCTTTTACTTCCGCTAGATTGTCCCAGGTCACATAAAGGGCGCAGGTGCCAATGAGACGACCCTGGTCTTCGGCCACGTAAAACTGCTGTAGATTCTCATAGACCTCGGAAATCGACCGGGGTAGAAGCTCGCGCTTGTCAGCGAAATGGGTCAGCAGCTGATGCATCGCTCGGACATCCCGCATTTTGGCTTTTCGAAGAGTGATCGTCATGTCTAATTCATCAAGAACAAGTTCTCAACCGAATCCCCCCTTTGAAACAGGCGGGCTGGGGGGGATTTTTCGGCCGACGGGGAGAAAATCCCCTTTCGCCTCCCTTTGTAAAAGCGGGGGTTGAGACTGACGATGCGTCAACTGGGCCAGCAAGGCTTCCACTTTTTTTCTCGCGGCTTCCATCGTCGGCCGGCGAATTTCCCGAAAACCGCGTACCTCTTCAGGACTGCGGAGCACTTCCACCCAAACCCGGTAGGCTTCCTCCGATTCGGCCTCAAAACGTTCGGCAAGCGCTAAATACCAATCGCGGAAAGCACGCTCGTCGCGGTGCCAGTCGGGCAACCAATCCCGCAAAAATTTCAGTCGCTTTACAACCCCTAATTGCCAATCTCGAGTGCGCATATTCCAACGCACCGCTTTACCAAAAAGAACGATCTCTGGTTGGTTTATGTGCTTGTAGTCCAACCGGTCGCCGCGGCTCTCATCCACGTTAAACCGGAGGCGATCGCGCTCACGCTTCTCAGGGCTTGTTAGTAAATGGGCCACATAAACCTCGTCTTTAATGGCGATCACTTTGAACGCATTAAAGATAACGGCCTTTGTGGCCTCGAAATTCCAGGAAGCCCTGTCCTTCTTTGCGGTCGCCACGACAAGAGACAGATAGGTTTTCGCCAGCCTTAGATCTTGGTAGCAAATCAAATCATACGCTCGCAGGGCCAACGCTTTCTCCGAATCGTCGTCGAGATTCAATTGTAAAACGGCTTCCCCAACTAAAACGCGATAGGCTTCCGCACTTTTAGGACCATAGAGCTCCTTAAGAAAAACTGATTTTTCTTCCAGCAAGGTAGCGAAATTATGAATGCGCTGAGGCACTTTTACTTGGCTCGGCTCCAAGATCAGTAGGCGGCCCAAGCGGAATGCCGAGAGATTCACTTCGCGGTCTTCGCGCGCCACCGACTGAGATATCGCCCATTCGAGAGTCGTACCTGCCAGGGGAAGTCGCCCGAGCTGATAGGCGGCTCCGAGCAAAAGCATGTTGGCGTAGAGCTTAGAACCAAAAAAATGCTCCGAGAGCGCGGACAGGTCTTGACTCCAATATGCGTCACCTTTTACCCTTGAACGCAAGGCCTCTTCGCAAGCAGAAACCTGGGACTTATCCCTCCCCATCAACATGAGAACGGTCGGCTGCTGAGCCTTATTCACAACCGCTTGAGTCCGATCAGGGTGCGCGACCCGCATGGTGCTCGCCGGATCCAGCCCTCGAGCGGCTTCCAGCAGATCCAGTCCGAGCACTAGATCCGCTTTGCCGTAAGGAATAATGGGCGAGAGCGTCCCCCCTGTTTTCGTTAAGAGGAGGTGAGCGTAGACCCCGCCATTGCGAATCGCCAAACCCTTTTTATCTGAGAAGAGAACGCGGTATCCCTGTCGATGAGCGGCTTGAACGAGAATAGCCGAAATCAGACCCGCGCCCATTCCCCCCACGCCTGCCGTATAGGCGTGCCACGTACCCGAGAGCTCCAGGATTTGCGGGTCGAGGAGCCGATCGAATCGGGGTAAACGAGACACAGGTGAAGAAGGGCCTTTCCGCCGAATCGTCACCTCTTCAAACGAGGGACATACTTTCACTTTCGCGCAAGCGCCGTCGGACACGCAGTTCGTTAGATCCGTGACAATTTTTGGGCCGTAAAGTGTCTCCTCAATGGTGAGACCTGGGCAGCCGGTCGTTTTCGTGCATTCCAGGCAAAACTCGCAAACTTCGGGGGTAATGTTGATCGTTTTTTCCTCAGAAAGAAATCCCTGACGCCTAAGCGTTAACTTTTTTTCTTTTCGCCGGCGTCTCTGATAGGTGATTCCGCATTCCTTATCGGCAATGATAATTTTAACGCCGCCTTCAAGAATCGTATCTTCGAGGAGCGCCCGATAGCTGTCGCGGTATTCCGGGTTGACCCGGTGAATGGAAACGGCTGAACCGGCCATGCCACGAACAATCGCCTCGATGTTTTGAGAAAAGGTGTGTTCTCCCATCAAATTCATACCGGTGCCTGGCGTCGGTTGGTGGCCCGTCATCGCGGTCGTTTTGTTATCGAGGATGTTATAGGTAATATCTTGCCCACTCTTGATGGAGTCGGAGATTGCCACCATTCCGCTGTGAAAAAATGTGGAGTCTCCCAGGAAAACGACTTGCTTGTTCGTCACAAAAGGGTCTAACCCAGCGCCCGTTCCCCCGCCGAGACCCATGCCCGAATAGTTGTGCATGAGGGACGTGTTCGGCTCGAACATCAGCATCGTGAAACACCCGGTCTCGCCGTGAAACACGAGGTCAATGGGATCGCGATCGTGATTTTTCTTCATGTAGCTGCGATCTGAGAAATCCTTCTTAACCTCTAAAAGAACGGAGGAGGAATCCCGATGCGGGCATCCGGGGCAGAAAGTCGGCGTACGCGCGGGTAGCGGCGTCGTCAGCAGCGCCGTGGCCTCGATTAAAATTCGTTCGCGCTCCAACCGTTCCCGCTCTGCGGGGGTTAGCCCCCCATAACTTGAAAAAAGAAGAGGAATGAGACTTTCCATGACAATCGAAGCGTTTAGGCCACGCTGTTCGGATATGCCCGACAACCCCGAAGGAAAATTTTTCCCCCAGACGGGAACCGTTTTCTCCAGGTTGCCTTCCTGGCGCGCATCATGAAGAATACGGATGACTTGCGTCTCGACGAAGCCGCGCTTTTCTTCGATGACGTAGATGGCGTCCACGCGCTTTGCGAGATTGACAACAGCTTCCGGGTCAACCGGGTAAGTGAGTCCCAGTTTCAAAATAGGAAAGCGGCCGGGGAGACCCAATTCGGTGAGAGCGTGTTCGAGGTAGCAGTAGGTAAGGCCGGAGGCGATGAAGCCCAAGGGGAAGCCCTCGTCGTCGGCCGTTGTTGTAGGCCCTCTCCCCATGGGAGAAGGCAGGGTGAGGGCATTCATTCCCAATTTCCTCACCTCCTCCAAAAGCTTTTCAAACCGCCTCGGCAACGTCGCCTCTTTCACCCACGTGCGTGGGGGCAAAAGAACTGTATTCTCGAGATTAATCTTTTCCGTGTCCAAAACCACCCGTCGCAAGGTGTTGACCTCCGGATACTGGTTCGGACGCACCCACACGGTGCCTCCCCCATCCGCTTGGTTTGTCGTAATCAAATAGGTGATGTAAAGATTCGCTCGGGAGGATAACTCGAAGGCGATCCCCACCCAGTCCTTCATTTCCTGAAACGTGCTGGGCTCGAGGATCGGCATGTGGAGATGTTGGCTGAGAAAACGCGAGTCGTTATTCACCTGGGTGGAGTCGATCCAGGGGTCGTCTCCCACGACGACGATGCTTCCCCCTTCGTTCTGCGGTTCCGACAAATTGCCGAGCGCCAGGCCATCTGCCGCCACGTGCAGTCCCACGCTTTTCATCACGGCCATCGCCCGAACGGCCGCCATGCGGGACCCGTTTAACCGAGCGACCGCCAAGGCTTCGTTATTCGCCATTTCGGCGAGAATTCCGTGGCGTTTGAGCAGGTCGCGATTACTGTACGCGACATCAAAAATATCGGAGACGGGGGATCCCGGGTAGCCCGTAATGAGGGCGGCGCGGCTTTCGAGCGCCCCTTTGAGAATCAGCTCGTTACCCGTGAAAACTTCTGTCCCTTCTTCTTTTAGAAAACGTTCATCCATGGGACTGACAAGTCACCTTTCCGGCTCTCCCGGGGCGTTCCGCTTGTTCGATGCCGCTGCACGGGATTTCGTTTCTTTGGGTCATCAGTTCTCGCGCCCATGCGGGCAAGAAAACCCATTCAACATTCGTTTCCTCTAAGCGCTTCATTAAATCTTTGAATTGCGGAAAATACACGTTGCCTTCAAACTCCGCATGCAGCGTCCACACATTGATTTTATCGCTTTTAAACTGTTGGAACGTTCGCTCCACAAGATTTTCGGGCGTTACGTCGGGCCAGGCCAACATTTCATCCCAGGTGGGTAAGGTCGTAGGAATCTCCAGCGTTTTTAGAACTTCGCCTCCGATCTTGGGAAAGTACGGTCCCTCACCACGGGAGTCGCTGTGGTAGAGCAAATGTTTCTTTTCCATCGCCGCCCACGTGCCTTTCCCCGCCTGCCACCCCGGAGCAGCAAAACTCTCCGGATCACGATCGAAAATAAATCGATAAATGGCCGCCGTTCGCTCGAATTCCGTTTGAGCACGCGATTCATTCCACTCTGCCGCGCGGTCGTGCCAGCGGATATGGTTATAGCCGTGAGGGCTGACTTCAAAACCCGAGTCGCGCCACGAGAGCAGCTTCTCTTTGAAGGAGTTCCCCATAGGACGGGGTGGGAAGAGAGTACCCGAGAGAACCGTCCGCCAGCCGTAAACGGAAAGGGCGCTTGTGCGCTGCATCTTCTTGAGAAAACCGCGGTGGCGAAAGAGGCGCAAAGCCGCCCAGCCCGATTCATCGGGCCCAAGCGTCACAAAGAAGCTGGCCGGGATTTTCCGAGAAGCTAAGTAGGCGGCAAGACGAGTCGCCCCGTCTTCGATTCCCCGATAGGTATCGACATCAATCTTAAGAGCGAGGCGCATGGGCGTCTGTGCTCCCGGGCTCCGGTGCTCCGGTGCTCCAGTCACGACTCAACACCCCAACGGGAGCACTGGAGCACAGGAACACTGGAGAACCTATTTACCGACCGTGGCGGGGTTGGATTCGAAATGCGCTTTCTTAAACCATTCGATTGTTTTGCGCAGCCCGGCGTCCAAACCAATTTCCGCATTCACCTTCAGAATCGTTCGCATCTTCGTATTGTCCGGAACCCGGCGAGGGATGTCTTCGTAACTTTCGCCATAAATCTGCTGCTGCGGGACGAACTTGATCGTTGAACTCGCGCCGGTGATTTTAATCATCGTCTCGGCTAATTCCAAAATAGTCGTTTCTCTGTCGACTCCGATATTAAAAATATCGCCGACCGCTTCTGGGAGCAGGCCTGCCGCCATCGTGGCGCGGATGGCATCGTCCACATAAGTAAAACAGCGCGTCTGCTTTCCGTCGCCAATGACCGTCAGGGGTTCATTGCGCAGCAGCTGGCCCATGAAGATCGTGAGGACGCGACCGACATCGATTTTATCGAGTCGCGGACCGTAAATATTGAAGTAGCGCATGATCACGGAGGGCAAACCCAGCTTTCGATAAGCGAAACAGAAGTGTTCACC
>JBBSDO010000111.1:0-9242 GCA_038241515.1 Elusimicrobiota bacterium
CTGGCTAGACCCGGACTCTCAGTCGCAGTGGGGAAGATCCATAGCCTCGTGCAGATCGACCAACTCGAATACGGCTTCGACAATAAGGGAGCAGATGCCCTTCGATTCAATGGATTTGGGTGGGTGGGCGGCGACTACGACAGGTTCTGGTTCAATACGCAAGGGACTCAAGTGATTAAAGGGGCGTTGGAAGACGCGGATGTCCAGGCACTTTACGGCCGTCTGGTCTCGCCATTCTGGGACGTCCTGACTGGACTCCGGTACGTTGGTCCCAGACCGAGCGCTCCGTCGCGCGGGTCCGCCGTCCTCGGCGTTCAGGGAATAGCTCCGTACTGGTTCGGAGTTCAGGCATTCAGCTTCGTCAGCAGTAAGGGCGACGTCTCGGGACGCCTGGAGATCGAATACGAACTTCTTCTCACCCAGCGATGGATTCTCCAGCCCCGCCTGGAAACCAATGTGGCGGCGCAGGACGTGAAAGAGATGGGCGTAGGGAGCGGTTTTAATGACCTCGAGCTCGGATTACGACTGCGGTATGAGATCCGCCGCGAATTTGCACCATACATTGGAGTTTCATCGGATCGGCAATATGGCGAAACCGCCAGTCTGACCCGAGACCGAGGAGAAGATCCGCAGAGCCTTCGACTCGTGCTCGGCATTCGTGCATCGTTTTAGCTTCTTGGAATAGAAAACATCAATAAAGGAGATCGCAATGAAAAAAATGAAAGCATTCGTATTGGCAGCAGCTCTAGGAATGACAGCCGGTGTCCTTTGGGCAGACGACGGGATGGATCCATCGATGAACATGCCGAAAGATAAAACGATAAAAACAGACTCCATGCCCAGCACGGATCAAACGACGCCCATGCCACACAAAACCCATAAGCACAAAATGAAGAAGATGAAGAACCAAGGTGGGTCGGAGCAGGGCAACATGGGCGGGATGGGTAGCGGAATGGGCAGTGATGCGAGTTCGAACGGATCAACAGGTTTAAACGCGCCGCAAGACAGCAAACCCGCGCCCATGGGACATATGTAAAAAACAGAAAGTCCAGGGACGGCGGGCGGCCTGAGCGCCGCTCGCCACCGGCGAGGACGAAAACGAAGGAGGTCTAAAATGAACTCGATGCGAAGGATCTTTATAAGCATGCAATTGCGGCGCCTGACTTTGGCCTGAATCTGCCCAGGGAAACATTTTCTGAAAAAGAGCGCTTGGATCGTCGGCTTGTCCACGGCCAGCATTCTCGCGTATTTCTCCCTGCCCTGGATCTTTCCCGTCTCGCACGGGTTGCGCGAGCGGCTTTTGATAGCGGTCTTGGTGGTCGGCGGCCTGCCCATGCTCTATGAGATCCTGAAGGACTTGCTTCATGGGGACCTCGGAGCCGATGCACTGGCGGGAGTCGCCATCGTCACAGCGTTTATTCTCAAGGAATATTTGGCCGGGGCGATTATTGTGTTGATGCTTTCCGGTGGGGCGCTGCTTGAGAATTATGCGGTTCACAGTGCCTCTTCAGTGCTGAACGCCCTATTGAAACGCATGCCGAAGGTGGCGCATCGCAAGAAGGGGACGGACATTGGCGATGTCCTTCTGGAAGAGATCCAAATTGGCGATATTCTGGTCATCTTCCCTCATGAAATTGCACCTGTCGATGGGATTGTGACTGAGGGGCACGGGTCCATGGATGAATCGTTTCTCACAGGGGAGCCCTTTCTCATGTCGAAAGCTCCGGGATCGGAAATATATTCGGGGGCAATTAATGGCGATGCCGCATTGACCCTGCGAGCCGGCAAGCGGTCAGGGGATTCCCGCTACGCGAAAATTACAGAGATCATGCGCGCGGCGGAAGAAAAAAAGCCTCATTTACGGCGTCTCGCGGATCAGCTCGGCAGCTTCTATACACCCGTTGCTCTGGCGATTGGAGGGCTAGGCTGGGCCTTGAGCGGCGATCCCAACCGTTTCCTGGCCGTAGTGATCGTGGCCACCCCTTGCCCGCTCATTATCGCGATCCCGATTACCATCATTGGGGCCATTTCACTGGCCGCGCGCCGCGGCATTATTGTTAAAAACCCCGTCGCCTTGGAACAAATCCAGTTATGCAAAACTGCCATCTACGATAAAACAGGGACACTCACCTATGGACTGGCGGCCCTGATCGCACAAGAAGTATCCGTAGGTTTCTCCGCGCCCGATGTTCTGGAACGTGTCGCCAGCCTGGAACGGTATTCCAAGCATCCACTGGCACAAGCCATTCAGCAGGCCGCTCAGGCAGAGCACATGACGTCCATCGAAGTGTCTGAAATTAGTGAAAAGCCCGGGCAAGGGCTCCAAGGGATTCTGGGGGGGAAGCGTGTGCAGATCCTGGGCCGCAAGCAGCTGATCGCCCTTCACATACTGCAAGAATCAGATATGCCGCCGTCGGTCAACGGTCTGGAATGTTTTGTCCTGATCGATGGACGCTACGCCGCACACTACCGATTCCGGGACGCGCCCCGATCTGTGAGCCCCTTATTCATCAAACATTTAGGTCCACGCCACGCCTTTAAGCGCCAAATCATCGTTTCGGGCGACCGGGAATCGGAAGTTTGTTATTTGGCCGAGGCCGTCGGGATCCAAGAAATCCATGCGGGGAAAAGCCCCGAAGAAAAGTTGGCTATTGTCCGTGCCGAGACGGCCCGAGCCAAAACACTATATATTGGCGACGGGATCAATGATGCCCCGGCGCTCCTCGCCGCAACGGTGGGGATGGCCATTGGCCAAAACAGTGATGTGACCAGCGAAGCGGCCAGCGTGGTGGTCATGGAGGGTTCCTTGCAGCGCGTCGATGAGTTTTTACATATCAGTGAACGGATGCGAGCGATCTCCCTTCAATGTGCGATCGGAGGGATGGTCCTGAGCGCGAGCGGGATGATCGTCGCGGCCTTTGGTTATCTGCCACCGGTCACCGGAGCGATTATCCAGGAAATTATCGATCTCCTTGCGATCGGCAATGCTCTGCGTGCGGCGCTTCCGCCTCGGATTCTCGCCGATGTTTAATCTCAATTCTGGCGGGATGGCCATGTTGGGGCTGTGTTTTTGGTGACAGACAACGAAAAGTTCAGGAAGCTTTGGAGCGCAGTTTCTCCGAGACGCTGAAGGTCTGGCCGACGCACTCGAGGCCAGGGACCGCTACACGAAAGGACATACACAGAGAACCGCGACAATCGCTTTGGCCCTAGCGCGGAAGATGGGTCTGGACAAGTAGCTTTGCTAGAGGCTTTGAAGCAAAGTTTCCGCCTGCGAAACCGGATCACTGGAAGCGGGGGATCTTCTCCCGTTATACTTCTCTTGAATAATCTTTGAAGGAGGTTCTCTATGAGACGAGTGTCTGTGATCTTAGGAATACTGATAATGAGTCTGGCTGTGTCACGTGTAGTTGCGGGCTGTGGATGCGGGATGGCGTCGTGCGAAAGTGGCATGTCCGCTAATCCCAAACCGCCTGCGGCGGATTGGTCGTCTCTTCTTATCTTGAACGAAGCGCAGAAACTGCAGCTCGATCAGGCTTTCATGGCGACGGGGCAGGGGATGCAAACGCTCCAACAGAAGCGCAAAGACCTGCTCTCTCAGTTACAGGTTCAGATCCAAGGCAACGTGGCGGAGCGCACGCGGGTCGATGATCTTCTAATCCAGATCAAGGACACGCAACAGGCTATTCAAAGATCGCATTATGAGCTCTGGGACAAGATCGCCGGCTTTCTAACGCCCGTTCAATGCGCCAAATTTGTTCTGGCTAGCGTCGGCCGTTGGCAGGGCGACGGCCCTCTTGCGATGGCGCAACCAACCGAAAAGTGGTAGGGCATCGATGGATGCTCACCTTGCGAACATGGAAATGAGATCGCATTGGAATGGGGTATACAAGGCTAAAAAGTCGACCGAGGCGAGTTGGTATCAAGCCCACCCTGAGAAATCACTTTCGTTAATCAAAGTGTCAGGCATCAGTGCAGAAGCAGCGATCATCGATATCGGCGGCGGGGCGTCGACACTGGCCGACCATTTACTTGAACTGAAGTACCGGAACTTGTGGGTGTTGGATATCTCTGGGGAGGCGTTGATAAAGGCTACATCCCGAATTGGCAGGAATAGCGAAGCAGTTCGGTGGATAGAGGCCGATATAACCAAGGCTGTTTTGCCTCACAATCACTTCTATCTTTGGCACGACCGCGCCGTTTTTCATTTCCTGATCGCACCCGAAGACCGGTAGCGCTACAAACAATACCTGTTGAGCGCCTTAAAACGGGGCGGGCATATAATCATGGCCACGTTTGCCATCGACGGTCCTCCGAAGTGCAGTGGCCTTGAAGTGGTGCGATACAGTCCCCGCACACTGGCGGACGAGTTGGGATCAGCGTTCCGTGTAGTCGAGAGTCTAGAGGAGGTTCACCAGACCCCCTTCGATACCCAGCAGAAATTTATTTACGTGCATTTCATAAAATCCTGAGTTTCAACAGAACCGTTAGGACTAAATCTTTTCCTTGCCGATCCAGGTATAGAGCGTGGGCAGAATGACCAACGTGAGAAGGGTGGACGTAATAATTCCGCCGATCACAACCGTAGCCAGCGGCCTCTGCACCTCAGCGCCCATTCCGCTGTTGATCGCCATCGGGATAAATCCGAAGCTGGCGACCAAAGCGGTCATGAGCACCGGCCTTAGGCGCAACCGGGCTCCTTCGATAACAATCTCTTTTAGACTTTTGCCGGGATCCTCTCGGAGTTTATTAAAGACGGTAATCAGCACAATACCGTTTAACAGCGCGATTCCGATCAAAGCAATAAACCCTACCGCGGCCGAGACACTCAAATGAATGCCTCGGAGGGAAAGCGCGATAATTCCTCCGATCGTGGCAAACGGAACGCCGCTAAAAACCAGAATGCTCTGCCAGAAATTCCCGAAAACGCGTAAGAGAATCAGGAACACCACAACCAGTGTGAGCGGGACAATAATCCAAAGTTTGGCTCTGGCTCGTGCCAGGTTTTTGAACTGACCTCCCCAATAAATACGGTAGCCTTCCGGTAAGGGGACGGCTTTTCTGACCGTTTCTTGCGCTTCCTTCACGTACGAAGAAACATCCCGACCTTTCAGATTGATGGAAAGGGCCGCATAGCGATCGCCCCACGAACGGGCGATAGTGGTGACACGATTTTCCTGTTTAATGCTCGCGAGTTCTTTAAGAGGAAGCGTACCTCCCGCTGGAAGACCCATAGGCAAGGTTTCGATGATATCGGCGCGGTCTCTGAGCGACTCATCCAGATGCACAATGACGGGGAGCCTCCGGCCATCTTGGTAGACACTGCCTACCTCTTGGCCACTCATAGCCAGCGCCACTCCTCGGTTTACGTCTAACATCGAGAGGCCGTAGCGCGCGATCTGCTTGTAGTCGAGCGTCACGTCCAGCATGGGGCTTTGCCGTAAAGCGGTGAGTGGGTCTTCTTCAATGGACTCGGTGCCGGGTACCTTTTTCAAAGCTTTACGCGCTTCTTCGATCAACACCGTCAACTTTTGAAGATCGGGTCCTAAGATGCGTACGCTCACATCCGCCCGGTTCCCTTCCAAAATCTCATTGAAACGCATTTCAATGGGTTGGGTCGAAGAGACTTCCTGGTCTGTTTGCGCCGCTTCGAGACGTTCCTTCATCGCTCTAAAGAGTTCGTCTTTAGTTCCATAGCGCCAAGTGGAACGGTTTTTCTTGAGGATCACGAAGGTGTCCGCCAGATAAACCCCCATCGGATCGGTCGCGGATTCGGCTGTTCCCATTCGGGAAAAGACCGTTTCGACTTCGGGAAATCCCTTCAAGATATCCTCTGCTTTTCTTTGATCCTGGACGGAAGCGTCCACCCCTTGGGCGGGATCCCTCGTCAAGTTGATCACCAAATCGCCTTCGTCCAAACTGGGCACGAAGTCCGACCCCATTTTTCCCAAGAGAACGGCTCCCACCGCTAGGAGCACCAGCGCCATCCCCACAAACAGATTTCGTCGTGACAAGGAAAGGGCCAGAAGCGGGTCATAGCACTTGAGAGCCATACGAAATAGCCAAGTTTCTCTATGCGACGCTTTGGGAGAAGGCAGGAACATAGAACATAGGACTGGCATCAAAAAAATGGTAATGAGTAAGGATGCCCCAAGAGCCATCAGGACGGTCCATGCCATTGGCTTGAACATTTTCCCTTCCACGCCTTCCAGCGTAAGGATGGGGATATAGACAATCATGATCATGAGCATTCCAAAGACCACCGCCGGCATGACCTCGGAGGAGGACTCGTGGACGATTGATTCTTTTTCACCACCCGACAGCGCCCGACCCAGCCTAGCACGTGTTTCCTGTAGCTGCCGGAGAATATTCTCCACCAACACGACGGACCCATCCACCAAGAGACCGAAATCAATAGCTCCAAGGCTCATCAGATTGGCGGAAATTCCTGCGAAGAGCATGCCTCGACCCGCCATCAACATGGCGAGTGGGATGACGGCCGCAACAAGCAGCGCCGCACGTATATGTCCCAGAAAGAGCAGCAATACAACGACCACGAGCACCGCTCCTTCCAGTAAGTTCTTCATCACTGTGTAGAGCGTGGTATTGACGAGGAATCGTCGGGAATAGAGGGGAACAACCCGGACGCCTGAAGGAAGGTCTACAGCGGCCAAGGCCTTTTCAGCGTCCTGAGCGACTTGACGGCTATTAGCGCCCGTGCGCATGAGAACGGTTCCTAAAACCGTCTCCTGGCCGTTGCGTGTGGCTGCCCCTACGCGCAAGGCGTGATCTTCGCGCACATGCCCAATGTCGGCGACCCGGATGGGTCGTCCGCTCGCATTGATGCCCAGCGGTATCTGCTCAATGTCTTGAAAGCTTTTGAGATTTGGAACCGTTCGGACAATGATCTGCTTACCGCCACGCTGAATGTAACCGCCGCCAAAGTTATCGCCGATCGATTGTAGTTTCTGAACCAGTTGCTCCGTAGTGAGTCCAACCTGCTCCAACTTTTGGGGAAAAAAGTTGATGTGGATCTGTTTCTGATAACCGCCGTTGGTATCAATATCGGCGACGCCCGCCACTCTTTTAAGGGCGGGCCGTATGACGAAATCCTGCACCGTACGCAGTTCGGTAAGACGGGCGACAGGGTCCAGCCGGTTCAGCGCAGAGTCCGGCGTTGCTTCAACTGCGTACATGAAGACTTCGCCCAGACCCGTTGTGATGGGAGCCAGTTCAGGCGACATCCCTTCGGCGAGCTCCGACCGCAGGTTGGACAAACGTTCCGTCGCTTGTTGGCGAATCCAGTAGATATCGGTCCCGTCTTCAAAAACAAGGGTGACCTGGGATAACCCATATTTTGAAATGGAGCGGATATCGGTAAGATGGGGGAGGCCTCCCATTTCAGTTTCAATAGGTCGGGTAACGAGCATCTCAATCTTCTCCGGGTCCAAAGCGCCCGTTTTGGTGTTGATCATGACCTGAACATTGGTGATGTCAGGAACCGCGTCGACCGCAAGGGTGTGCAGACGCGAAACCCCAGCGATCAGGATGATAAGCGCAGGGCCCAGGACCCACAATTTATTGCGCAGCGAAATTTGGATTAATTTTTCAAACATGACGTCACCTCGCGACTTTCCATGTCAGGGGTTCCCCAACAAGAAGGAAAATCTGACTTATACGTTCCAGATAAGTCACCTGGCTTCGAAATACCGTCTCAATCGTCTCATGGACTTGGCTGTCGGTCTGAAGAAGCGTAGTAGTTGTAATTCGGCCTTTTAGAAACTCGCGCTGGGCGTCATCGAAAATCTTCTCGGATGGCTCGACCAGCGAAACGGGAAACTGACTAAGGATAAGGCCTGAGGTTTCTATTTGACCCAACACGTCATCCCATTGTTGCTGTAGGCGATTGCGCACAGCGTCGGCTTTCTTTTTTTCTGCGCCCAAAAGCAGACGAGCGGCTGGACCTGAAAACTGACCCCGGTTCCAGAGAGGCAGCGCCATGCTGAAGCTACCCCAATAGAAACGGTTCCCTGAGGCGATCCCTTCGTGACGGAGCCCTCCGCCGATACCAAGATCACCCCAAGGCTCCAGACGGGCCAGCCTAACGCGAGACTCTGCTAATTGAACTTGGACTTCTTGACGTTTCCAATCAGGGTTATTTTCTAATAGCTTGGCCTTAAGAGAGGTGAGGGACGGGATTAGACTCAGAAATTCCCAAGCCACGACAGGCTCAATGGTTTCTGCGGTCCCCAGATAGAAGGCCAGGAGACGCGCGGCGGATTGCCGCTCCTGATCCAATTCCAGGATTCCTTTCTCTAGAAGCCTCATTTGGCTCTCGATCAGACTCGCATCGATACGTTGGGAGGGAGAAGCTTGAGGATGATTTTGGAAGTAATTTCTAATCAATTGAAAATGACTCTTACGTTCGCTCGAGTGTTTCGCCAACTCGCCTAAGGCCGCCAAGTGGAACGCGGTCAGAATTGCTGCATGCTGCACGAGGGTTTTGGCTTCCTCTGTAGAGACACTAGCCAGACCGACTAGCGCGTCGGCTTGACTCATCAGCGCGGAGCGTTTGCCGGGCCATGGGATTGGCTGCATGACTGCCGCTTCTATAGTGGCCATCGCATTGGCGCCCTCGGAACGCAGAGTCCCTACCTGAAAGTTTGTCTCCGGGTTGGCGAATCGTCCGGTGCCATGTCTTAGCGTTTTCTCGCTCTCCAACAGTTTGACTTCGGCTTGAACCTGATCAGACCGCTCTGCCGCTAGTTGGCCGATTTTTTCTAATGTCATGGACTTCCCCCACGTGAAATGAGGTATCAATAAGCAGGCAATAAATAACAGTTTACGCATAGCGAAACCTCAAAATAGGTCAAACAACAACAATGAAAAGGAACCAATCGGAACCTGTGCAGGTCGAGCGAACGACTCTTAGGCGAGAGTTTTAGGTGGTTGGAAGATGGATTTTGCGTACGACTGTTCGTGAATTTGTGGATTTTCACGTTTAAAACACACCAATGTGAGAGGCACCTTCTTAATTATTGCGGAAATGGGGGGCTTCATCAGAGGGAGATGGCAAAAGCACACACAGCACGTCGACGCATCATTGCCGAGGAAACACGCCGCATCGGTGCTCTCTTGGACAATGCTTGCAGAGAACGCCATAAATAAACCCAATACAAGCCAACGCTTCATTGGAGTTCTTATACCATCACGCTCCGTAGTTTTCAACCTAATTCTCAAAA
>JBBSDO010000112.1:0-9198 GCA_038241515.1 Elusimicrobiota bacterium
AACAGACTACCTCGTACCGCCTCTCCCGTTGGCCGCCTTCCGCGATGGCCGCCGTTCACGTTGGCCGCCTGTTTTCCGCCCTTTCCGATAGCCGCCTCTCTATGTTCACCCTTTATCGAGATTTCGAGATACCAATGTCGCTCCGGGCGATTGTGTCTTACGACACAAAACTGGATTGCCCTAAAATGCCTGTCAGGCCCCAGAGTGTGCGTCAACGCACACTTGCTTGACACTTCGAAAATTGATCTATTTTTTAGAGCAAATCGCCCGTTTGCGGTTATCGAGAAAAAGGGCATTTGTAGCAGTTTCAAATCGACTATTGGATTTGAAATGAAAGGGCACTTTTGCAGTGCGCGGCGAGGTTAAATCCCTATCGCCTCGTAGCCAATTTTTGGGCTGAGGCGACTCGTTCCTGCCGGTGGTTGGGTGTTTCTTCCGCGATTCCATACTCAGGGGATGGGAATGAAGCCTGCAAAGAGATGCCCAAGCTCTGCTTCACCTGGTTGGGCGTCTCTATCGATTCCCCGTACTCCGGAGCCGGAAAGGAGGCGACGATCGGCTGCCCCAGCTGACGTCGTACCTGATTTGGAGTGTCCTGTTTTTCAGCCAAAGGTGCGACAGGGACATTTATTTCTTGAGGAACGAGTTTTCCTATTGGGAAGTCAGCATCGGCGGCGGCAAAAAGCCTTGATGGGACAATGGCGGTACAAGCGAGCCAAATCAGCAACGACGCGTCTTTGCGCATATTGCCTCCTTAGTTAAGGAACGGCGTTCAGAATCTGAACGACGTTTAGAACCTGAACGACGTTCAGAATCTGAACGACGTTCATTGAAGGGTAAACACTTGTTAACCCTTCCTTCACTACTTGCTCTAACATGCTGATTTTGCAAGGGTTTTTTAACGGGCGCTGAATTGGCAATGTTACCGGGGCCGTACGCGGCCTGTCCTACGCTTCGGAGGTACTTATGCAAACACCCGCTCAAATATTGAAACATCCGCTGCACCCTATGTTAATCGCACTACCTATCGGTTTTTTGGTTTTTTCTCTGATTAGCGACATAGCCCTCCGCCTCACCGGCAATCCGGCTTGGATGGCGTCGGCGTACTATTCTCTGGGCGCGGGAATCGTTGCGGGCCTCGTGGCGGCCATACCCGGGCTGATCGACTGGCTATCCATCAAGGAACGCCAGGCGAAACAGATCGGGGTCTTTCACATGGTGTCCAATGTTTCGGCCTTAGTGATCTTTGGGGTGAGCTTCTGGATGCGCTCGAAAGGCGCCGCGGCCTCTGAAGCGAAGGGACCCTTGATTCTCTCGATTATCGCCATGCTGCTGCTGTCGGTTGGCGGCTGGCTGGGCGGCAGCCTTGTCTATAAGCATCGCGTCGCCGTACACGAATAACTCTACCTCATTAATACTCGGATTGAAGAAGCGCCAGCGGCTTCTGGCGCAATAGGCGCCGGGTGGCAGCGTGCACGGTCACGAGGCTCATTAATGGAATGGCCAGAGTCACGAGGAGCGGCGACAGCCAGGTAAAAATCCAGACCTTATCAAAGAGCACAAGCGAGAAAAGATAACTCATCCCCACACTCACGAGGGTACCGAAGCCGGCGGCAAAAAAGGCGAGGGTTGCAAATTCCCAATCGAAAATCGCCTGAATAAGGCCGGGGCTGGCGCCCAAGACCTTCATCAAATTGGATTCCTGCCGACGAGTACTCGCCTGATGGTTGGCGATGGAAAAAAGTACGACAAAACCCGCAAAAAGCGAAAGCAGCGCCATCACCCGCAGCGCTAGTCCCATCTGTTTAAAAATTCCCACTATTTTTTCTACGAGGGTGGAAATGTCAATCATCGAAACATTCGGGAAATGCGCCACAATTCCGTTCTGAAGCCGCGCCTTTTCCGCACGGTCCAGCCGTTTAATGGAAGCCAAATAGGTTTTAGGAGCGCCTTCTAAGACGCCGGGTTGGAATTGCACGAAAAAATTGGGCTGGAAGCTGGCCCACTGGACCTTTCGAAGGTTCACGATCTGGCCTCGCACCGGAACTCCCTGAATATCGAACTCGAGAACGTCTTTAAGGTGCAGGCCCAGGCGTTTGGCAAATTCCCTTTCGACAGAAATTTCCGCCGGCGGGCCTGCGGCGGGATCACCCTGGTAGGATCCGGAAAAGTCCTTCCCCTTGACGATTTTTTCCGATTCGGTGAGCCGCTCGCGGTAGGTCAGATTGAAGCCTCGATTGCGGAAGCGGGAATCCCGCTCTTCTTCGCGCGTGCGTCTTTCGGCAGGTCCCGTGTCCTTTTTAAAAGCGTTACCATTCACGCGGATGAGCCGACCCCGGATGAGCGGCGTGAGCTTTTCCAGCGCCTGGCCTTGCGCACGCACAAAACGCTCGAGCGGGACGACTTGATCGTCTTGAATATTGAAAAGAAAGAGGCTCGGGACCTGAGAAACCTTGGGTTCGGCGATCTCCGTACCGAGACTGGTCTGAACTTGGGGAATGAGATTGATCAAGAGCGTACCGAGTCCGATCGCCATGAAAGCCGAAAGGGACCCAAAGCGATTACGCGAGAGGTTGCGCCACGCCAAACGAAGCGTCAAGCGGCGCCAACCGGCAAAGCGCGTGAGAAGGTGAATGCCAATCCACCCAAGCCCGGCGAGTAGAGCTCCGGCTGAAAGAAAGACTCCTACAAAGAGACTCCCGACTCTCCACGAATGCGCTTCGAGAATACCAAAGCCCCAATACAGGAGTAGCGCGGGAGTGGCCCAGGGAAGTCCTCTCAGGGAGCCTTCCAAAGCCGGTTGCTCATTTTCCTGGAAGAGGGCGCCGGGACTGAGTCCGCTCAAGCGCGCCAAAAATGGCAGACAAATGAGAATGCTCCCCCCCGCGCCGATGAGAAGTGCTAGGGCAAAGCTCCAAAGGTTTATGACCGGGTGAATGGGATAGGCCAGGAACCAGGAGAGCGCCCGAATCGTCAACGGCAAAACAATCCAGGCGAAGAGCGACGAAAGGCATGCGGCGGTCCCGCCCAGAATTCCAAGCTGCAGGAGATAGATATTCCGAGCTTTCCTAGGATCCACGCCGAGGCTGATGAGGATCGCGATGTCTTTGAGCCGGCGGGAGAGAAAGCTGCGAAATAGATAGGCGGCTCCCAGACCGGCGAGAAAAAGACTTACCAAGGAAGCCAGTCCAAGATAGTCGTTCAAAAAGCCCTGCATGCGGCCGACGGATTCGCTCGATTGCCGAGCCGATTCGACTTCTACGCCAGGGTCGTTGAGACGGGTGTTTAGGCGGTGCGCTAAGGCGTCAGAATCTTGGCCCGGCAGCAGTTTGAAAAGTCGGGTGTACCAGATCACGCTCCCGCCCGCAATCAGTCCCGTATCCTTCAGCTGATCTAACCCGATATAGACGCGGGGAGCCAAATCAAAACTGCGCCAGCCGTTGCCGGCGTCTTCTTTGACGAGATCCGAAACTCGGAAACGCGCGGACCCTATGCGCAAAGTATCGCCGGCTTTGACCTGCATCGCCATGGCCATCTCGGGATAAATCCACGCGGATTTTTCTTTGACGAGGTTTTTCGGGCTGTCGCCTGTAACGATGCCCGAAGGGTCCAAGGTAATCTGCCCGTAAAAAGGATAATTGTTCTGAATGGCCGTAAGATTGGCCAGGCGGCTCGTCGAGGAGCTCGCCACCATCGAATAGAGGGTCCAAAGGCGCGTCTCTTCGGCTCCCGATCCAAGGACTTGGCGAATGATCTGATCTTCTTGGGCTGTCAAAACCCGTCTGCTCTCGACACCGATGTCCGCCGTCAAAATGGAGCGGGAGTGTTCCGCGAGACTGCGCTGCATGGAGACTTTGAAGGCGTCGAGGGATAGAAATCCAAAGAGACCCAGCGAGAGGTTAAAGACAAAAAAAAGGCTAAAGCGCCGGTTATTAAGAATTTCCCGAAAAGCTAGTCTAAGCCACATTCATGCGCCTTTCACTCACCTCTCACTCACCGCGTTCGCCCCGTCCCATCCATTCCTCTCCCAAGGGGAGAGGTTAGGTGAGGGGACACCAGGCCGTGGACTTGGACGTCAAATCCGTTTACCCCCCTCACCTACCCTCCCGCCACGACGCGGGACTAGGGGCGCTATGAGGGAGATTTGTGAGCCCCTTGTCTCCCCCCAGGGGGGGCGAGGAATTCATTTTGCTGCGGAGGCACTGGGTTTGGGATCTTATCCGAAAGTTTACCGTCCTTCAGATATGTCTTCCGCCCACACCGGCCCGCTAATTCCTCATTATGCGTGACGAGAATGAGCGTCGTCCCCCGGCTCTTCACCAAATCAAAAAGCAGATCAACCACTTGCCGTCCCGTTTGCGCGTCGAGGTTTCCGCTCGGCTCGTCGGCCAAAAGGAGTTTGGGTTGAACCACGAAGGCGCGCGCAATGGCGACTCTTTGTCGCTCGCCCCCGCTGAGCTGGTGCGGAAAATGTGTTGACCGTGCAGAGAGCCCAACCTTCTCGATGGCATCGCGTCCTCGTTTCACCGCGTCGACATCGCCAGCCACCTCGAGCGGAAGCGTGATGTTCTCGAGCGCGGTTAGATTCGACATCAGGTGAAACTGTTGAAAAACGATGCTGAGCGCCCGTGCGCGAAAAGCCGCTAGCGCGCGTTCCGAAAGTTGCGTGATCTCTTTCCCCTCAATCGATATCGTGCCGCTCGTGGGCTGATCGAGTCCGGCCAAAAGCGAAAGCAAGGTCGACTTACCACTGCCCGACTGGCCCAAGATAGCGAGGGTTTCCCCTTCGGCAAGATCAAGATCCATTCCCTTCAAAACATCAATGGAAACACCCGCTTGGACAAAAGTTTTTGTGAGTGCGCGCACGTGAAGGAGAGGGGGGCTCACAAAAGCGGCAGGAGGTACGGCAACACATGTCGCGCGACAATCGCGTGACCCTTTTCATTCGGATGCATGCCATCTTCGATATTGAGTTCGCGATTTCCCGCGACCCCTTCGAGAAGGAACGGGATAAACGGAGTGTGATGCTGTTGCGCCAAGTCGCGATACATCGCTTCAAATCCCTCCGCGTAATCGGGACCGTAATTCGGGGGCAGCTTCATTCCCGCGAGCAGAACTTTGACGTGATGCGAGCGCGCTAAAGTGATCATGTTGGCAATATTCTTTTTGGTTTCAGCGAGCGGTAACCCACGCAAACCGTCGTTAGCTCCCAAGGCAATCATGACGATTTGAGGCGGCTGACGAAGCTGCCAGCGCAACCGGGGAACTCCGCTGGCACTCGTCGATCCACTGATTCCCCCGTTGATCACTTCGACCTCTGGATGTCCTTTTTCAACGAGCAGGGTTTGCAAAATCGCCGGGAAGGCCTGTTCGCGACTCACTCCGTATCCTTCGCTCAGAGAGTCGCCTAAGATCAGGATGCGCTGCGGCGCGGAAGCCGCACTGGCTGAAACATAAAAAAAACAAAGACCCAAAAAACCCAGGCGGACCGTCGAGCGCATAAGTCATTCTATCATTCAACTCGAAAGCCACTTCCTAGGCCTCACTGTTCCTCTCTGAACCTTTTCTAAGGATCCGGCCTCTCCTGAGGCGCTTTTGAAACAACCGATAAAAGGATCGTTCTAAGCGTAAATAGGATTGCATCTGGTAGCACTATGTGCAATACTAGTTTCCGATGGTAGCGAGGCACTTTTGGCAGCGTGAGATCGAAAAGGGGTGGCGAGATCGCTCGATCCTATGGCTCTCGGGCGTCAGGCGGGTGGGGAAAACTACCCTGTGTCAAAGCTTGCCGGCGGTCGAATATTTTGACTGTGAGTTGCCCCGCGTCCGGCAGATGATGGAAAGTCCGGAGGATTTTTTGACGGCGTTACGGAAAAAACGCGTCGTCTTAGACGAAGTGCACCGCTTGAGAAACCCCTCGGAGCTGCTGAAGATCGCGGCGGATCACTTTCCAGACATCAAAATCATTGCGACAGGATCGTCGAGGCTGCAGGCGAGTCACAAGTTCCGCGATACCCTGACGGGGCGCAAACGGGAAATCGGGCTCACCCCCATGATGACGGAGGATCTCATTGATTTCAGCGGGCCCTCGCTCTCCCATCGATTGCTCTATGGCGGGCTTCCTCCTTTTTTCCTAAGCACGGAGCTTCCCGAACGCGATTTCCAGGAATGGACAGACTCTTATTGGGCTAAAGACATCCAGGAGCTTTTCCGCCTGGAGAGACGATCCTCTTTCCAAAAATTTCTGGAACTCTTGCTCGCGCAAAGCGGAGAGCTCTTTGAAGCCACGGCCTTTGCGGGCCCGTGCGAAGTGAGCCGTCCTACGATCGCCAGTTACCTGATGGTCATGGAGGCGACCCAAGTCTGCCATGTTCTGAAACCCTTTTCGACGCGCCGCAACACTGAGATTATTTCCGCTCCGAAAGTGTACGGGTTTGATACGGGCTTTGTGGCCTACCACCGCGGGTGGCATGAGCTGCGCGGCGAGGATAAAGGCGCCCTTTGGGAGCATTATGTGCTCAATGAAATTCAATGCCGGACCCAGGGAAACCTCTCCATCCGCTATTGGCGCGACAAAAGAGCGCATGAGATTGATTTCATTCTTAAGCGACGCGGGGAAGCGCCTATTGCGGTCGAATGCAAATGGTCAGCCAAGGGATTTGATTCTCGGAATCTGCAGGCCTTCCGCCTTCATTACAGCGCCGGGGAAAACTGGGTTGTGTCCTCAGATGTCGAGCGCCCCTACAAGGCGACCATGGCCGGCCATTCCGTTGAATTCATCGGCCTTGCGGACCTGGCCAGAAGGCTCTCTCAGTAACGATTAACCACCCATCGTCGCCGCAAAGTCATGAAGCTTACAGTGTTGCGTGGGGGACGTTCGTCACAAATTCACACTTGGAGGTGTTAAAAACCTTTGAGAGGCATTATTCAATGGCACCTCCTTGTCGCACGCGAAGAGCTTTAATTACCGCTGTCCTCAACAACTGTGAATCTGTGACGAACGTTCCCATCTTTTCATTTCATACGGTTCGTCGGAGGTCGCCGACGTTCATCTCTCCATCCCAAGCCTGCCGTGGACGAGCTCAAAGATTCTGGCCTCGCCTGGAGAACGTTCTGAAACTAAGCGCGCTGTAAGACCGAAAATCCCACGAAATATGGATTTATCAATTCCAAATTTCATGGTATAAGAGCGGCTTTGGTTGCGGGGAGGATTAGCCCCCCGCCTATTTGACGGCCTCGGATGACCTGAGAGCGCGGGGATGATTGCTTTTTCTGGTCTACTCACAACCGGGCGGAACTGGACCTGCTTATTCTCAAGGAAAGCCGGCGCATCGGCGTCGAGGTGAAATTCTCCGAGACGCCGCGGATTACTGCTTCCATGCGCATCGCGCTGGCGGATCTGAAACTGGAGCGCCTAATCATCATTTATCCCGGAAAAATCAATTTAAACTGGACGAAAAAATCGAAGCGATTCCCCTAAGCTTTCTGGCCCGGCGCGACAACCGTCTCTTCTGAAAACTCGGCGCTGATGCCTGACGGGTTCATCCGCCTTGTGCCGACTTGAGGCGCCCCAACCTCTGGTATGTAAGTTTTTATCCTCTCCGTTTATGGTGTATCGAATACCCTCAGTAAATTCGACGCGCCAAATCGTCACCATCGCGACGACCCTTTGGGTGTATCGGAATTAACTAATTTTGGCACAGCTGGGGGCAGATTGGGGGCGGAATGCGTTGTCACCCGCTTACGCGGCTGAAGCGAAGCGGGGCTCTCTTTCGCGAATGCGGTCGCGCCAGCGCGCCAGGAACGGGGTGTTACGGAAGATGTGTTCCAACGTCTGATGCCAGTAAGAGGTTCCTTTCAAGGAGTCAAAAAAGTTCTGCACCGAAATTAGGGCAAGCTGATGCGCAAAGCTGCCTTGAGCCACCCAGCCGTGACCTTGGTGATGAGCCCAAGGCGAATGCCACCTTAGGAGATCGTCGATCGTAATGAACTTGAATCGCACCAGGGTGGGCTCTACAACAGCGGAAGTTACTTGAATGATTGCCTCAACGCCAATCCTTTCAAAAACCAGATAGGGAATTCGCCAGAAACTAGCCATGGCGGAAATATTAACGCTTTTTGATAACGGAGGTTCCCACAAATTGAATGCACGCAGAAGATGCCTGATGGCAAGAGTTTTCATCTCTCGTTTATCATCTTCTTTTGATCCTAGCGGGAATTCGCCCTGGAGTTGGCCGAGGAGATACGTCGCGCCAGTACGATCGCCTAAGCGGATTAGGAGTTCGGCCGCTGACATGGCGGAAACCGCAGTTTCAAAATCCGCAGCAGGAACGAGCCGTTCCTTTAAGTGCCTAACAAGTTCAACACGAATGTCGGATAATGTGCACGCCGATTCGAACGGCGATATCAACAATCGAAGAATACGCGTTGTTCGAGCGTCATAGGCTGCTTTGGATAAGAGATGTGGGATCAAATTATCCTCAACCCTTTCAATGAATCTGGGGCGAGCATCAGGCGGCAGGCCTAGCTTATCAAGGTAGGCGGTCAATAATTCTAGACTCGATTGGACCTCGTCCAATTGAAAAAGAGCGTCAACAGCGCGAACAACGAGGGCGAAGGATTTCGCGCGGTCCTCGGATACTACTTCGCGCTGCGTTTCTTCGTCAATCCATTTTCGAAGCTGGGCAACGCCCGCCTCGTGACTTCCAATTATTCCTACCGCTTTTACCAAATCGATCCACTGTGCGCGATGTTGCCAGGAACTTGACGGATGACCGGTCTGCTCGATCTGGTTCTGTCTTTTGTCGATCAAAGCCTGCATCCACGGGATGCTCCGGGGATCTTTTAGCGCGACCGCAATATTGACCGCCTCGTCTATGGCACCGCCATCGTTTTCAAGTTCATTTTGGATGTAAGGGAGTCCAGCCGGATCCTGCAGTTTAGCAAGGATCTTGTGAATAGGTCCTCTAGAACCTTCCGCGTGCCAAAAATCAAGAATATCCTTCCGATCTCCAGGATCAAGAACGGCATCTTCCGGTCTGTATCCCGCAGAAATCACGGCATCAGCGAGTTCTCGTTCCCTCTCACTAAGCGACTCGATGGGAACGTTATGCTCCATAACGTAAGCCGCGGCAATGGCCAAAAGATCAATTTCGCATTCTATTACGAGTAACCATTTCTTGGAAAGGTCTCGAGCTT
>JBBSDO010000113.1:0-9174 GCA_038241515.1 Elusimicrobiota bacterium
AATGGCTCATGCTCATCTGTGACAAGCTTAACGACCTGCGGGAGAATATCAAGGGAAAACTGAAACAGTGCCACTGTTTTCCGAGACATTCTCGACCCCCAAAATTGACCCTTCTAGGTCGCTTTGATATTATTTGTCGTCTCGCCGACGTCTCCAGCGAACAACTTTATAGAATACGGCCAATGGCCCCTCCTCAGAACTCTCCCGGCGTCATACAGCATCTTGGCGCGGGGATTAGTCTTGCCGGCTCAGTGCTTATTTGTACCGGCATCGGCTACGCTGTGGATAGACATTGGGGGACGAACCCCTGGGGCGTTTTGGTGGGAGCCTTTCTCGGCATCGGAGCCGGACTTTACAACTTTATTCGGGAATTCACTGATGATTCTTCGACCAGTTCATCTAAAAGGATTTAGCGCGCTCGCTGCAGGAACAATCCTCTTACTGCTGCTCACTTTCCTTATTAAAGGGCTTCCCAGTGCGGTTTCCTATCTCATTTTTTGGGCAGGGGTGCAAAGCGCATTCGCTTTTCATGGTTTCCTATGGGCGCTTGAACGCTCCAATGAAGCCTTCTTTTCGATCTTTGTTGGAGATGCACTCTTGCGGCTGCTTACTTTGGGGCTGGCGGCCGTCATTTTGTGGCGGTTTCATATTTCATACACCGCGCCCCTCTTAGCTTTAGCCATGGCCTACCTCGTGTTATCGCTCGTGCAAATTCCCTTCCTTCACAAGGCGGCTTGAGTGGACTTCGTAGAAATACTTGAACATCACCTTCTCGACCACCGGCTGGCGCACCTTTTTACAATCGGACACACTTCCTTCGACCTGACCACGCATGTTTTGATGATGTGGATAGCCGGCTTGAGCCTCTTGGGCATTCTGCTGCTCGCTCGGTCTCAGTCTCGCGACTCCTCTCCCCACGGCTGGGCCAATCTTTTCGAAGTGTTTATTGTCTACGTGCGCGATGAAATTGTCCGACCCAATCTGGGGCACGCCGGAGACGCATACCTCCCCTACTTCTTGACGCTTTTTTTCTTTATTCTTATTTGCAATCTGTTAGGGCTCGTACCTTTTGGTTCGACGGCGACCGGAAACATTTCCGTGACGGCCGCGATGGCCTTTACGACATTTCTCGCCATTAATTTAGGAGGGATTAAGGAGCACGGTTTTTTTCACTACCTTCAGACGTTTATCCCGCACGGCTTGCCCTTCTGGCTGGTACCTCTCATGTTCGTCATTGAGGTCTTGGGGCTTTTCACAAAATCGTTCGCCCTCTGCATTCGGTTATTTGCCAATATGATCGCAGGCCACATTGTGATTTTGGCTTTCATGTGCCTGATCTTCATTTTTCATTCTATTTTTGTCGCTCCCATATCCATCGCTGCGGCGGTGGGTTTAGGACTTTTAGAGCTTTTCGTGGCGTTTTTGCAAGCCTATGTTTTCACGCTGCTGACTGCCGTCTTCGTGGGCGGAGCCGTGAATCCGCAACACTGATTGAAGGATTGAACAGTACCTCGCCTGAGCGGCGGGAGGTCTCATCCCAGGGCTGTGGTTGAAGCATCTGGAAATCATCGAAGGAGAAACATTCATGAACTTATGGCACGTTGGTTTAGGATATTTGGCGGCGGGTTTTGGCGCTGGAATTATTATGCTCGCAGCAGCGAGCGGGATCGCGAAGCTTTCGGCCGCCGCGCTCGAAGGTACGGCTCGTCAGCCGGAGGCAGCGGGGAATCTTCGTACATCCATGTTGATTCCAGCAGCGCTCATTGAAGGGCTGGGTTTTTTCGCCCTCGTGATCTGTTTGCTCGTGGCCTTGACGCTCAACGGCATTAGTGAGAAAGCCTTGCGCGTCGCTAGTCCCGTGGCGGCTGAAGGAAAATAAGAAAACTTCTCCAGTAGAGAAGTCGAACGTAGCGAGGGTGAGGCTCCGAAGCTGGCCCTCACCCTCCGCTCCCACAGGTGGGACTAAGGCGCCAAACGAGGTTGCGGAAACTCCGGTCTCCCTGGAAGTGATAGGGTTGTCGAAAGAGGACTTTATTTATGGAATATCTGCTTACTCCCGATAAGGGACTTATCATTTGGACGATAGTGACCTTCGCTTGTTTGGTCCTTTTGTTGAGTAAGGTGGCCTGGAAGCCTCTACTCAAAGCGCTGGCGGATCGCGAAGAAGGCATTCGCAAAGCAATCGCGGACGCGACGGGGGCACGGCAAAGCGCCGAGACCCTGCGCGGCCAGTATGAACAGAATTTAGCTCAGGCGCAGGCTAAAATTCAAGACATGCTGAAACAAGCCGAGACCGATGCCCTGAAGGTGCGGGAAAAATTAATGAAGCAGGCCGAAGAGGAAGCGCACCGCCTGTCGGAGCAATCGCGCAGACAGTTGGCCGAAGACAAAGAAAAACTGTCCAGGGAATTACGGCAGGAGGTAGCGTCACTTTCCGTGAAGGCCGCTGAAAAGCTTTTGCGGCATGCGATGAATGCCAAAGAGCAGGAAGCTCTCGTTCAAGAATTTTTGAAGGATCTCGATAAGGAATCGGTCAACTAATGCAAGACTCCGTAGCCACACGCAAATACGCCAAGTCCCTATTCGCGGCCGCGCAGGCGAAAAACGAAGTCCTGGCATGTCAGCAGGGTCTTCAGGAGATCGCGCGTATTACAAAGTTGCGCGGGTCCTTGAAAGACATCTTGCAGCATCCTTTTATCCCTCTTGAGGACAAGAAACGAATTCTCCAATCCGCGCTGGGGGAATATTCTACGCCGCTTCTCGAGCGATTCTTCCTTTTGCTGGTCGAAAAGCGGCGGTTCACTTTGCTGCCGCTGATCGCCGAACAGTTTCAGGAAGAAGTGGATCAATTCCAAGGCGTTCAGGCTTTGAAGGTGAGAGCGGCCTATCCGCTGACGGATAAGGATCAGAAGGAGCTAAAGACGAAGCTGGAGCGCTGGTTGAAGTCGAAGGTCCGGATGGACATTCAGGTAGACCCGCAACTCATTGGCGGCCTAGTCATCCAAACACGCGACCAAGTTTTAGACCAAAGTATTAAAGGGCAGTTGAAACGATTACAGGCGCAACTTTCGCAGTAGTCAGTCAAAATTCCTCTCCCGCCCGCCACGGAGTCGTTGGCGGGCGTCCGCCGATGGTGTAGTGGCGGACGAGAGAGGTCGCCCCGTAGGGGCGGGTGAGGGGTCACTTGCCGTTGCCGTAAAACGTCATTGGCCCCCTCACCTCACCTCTCCCCCGAGGGGGCGAGGAATGAGAAAAGAGGAACACAGTTATGGCCATCAAGTCCGAAGAAATTACTAGCGTCATTCAAAAGCAGCTCGAAGGGTTCGACAGTAAACTGGAACTCTCGGAAGTCGGATATGTCCTGCAGGCGGGGGACGGGATTGCTCGCGTGTTTGGCCTCAAAAAGGCCCTGTCGGGCGAGCTGCTGGAGTTGTCGAACGGTGTGTTCGGTATGGTCATGAATCTCGAAATTGACACGGTCGGCGTTGTTCTTCTCGGTGATGAGCGGCTTGTTAAGGAAGGCGATCCCGTAAAACGCACCGGAAAGGTCATGGAAGTGCCCGTTGGGGAAGCGCTCGTTGGACGAGTGGTCAATCCGCTAGGTCAACCCGTGGATGGGAAGGGGCCCATCAAGACCACAAAGACGCGGCTCGTGGAAATTATCGCCCCGGGCATTGTGGAACGCGCCCCGGTCACTCAGCCGCTTCAGACGGGACTTAAGGCGATCGACGCGATGATTCCGATTGGACGCGGGCAACGCGAATTAATCATTGGCGACCGCCAGACCGGCAAAACAGCGGTGGCGATCGATGCCATCATCAGCCAGAAAGCGGAACAAGGAATCAATCGTCCGATCTGCGTGTACGTCGCTATCGGCCAGAAGCAATCGACGCTCGCGCAAGTGGTCCAGCGTTTAACGGATACGGGAGCCATGGAGTACACGATTGTCGTCGCCGCGACCGCCTCCGATCCTGCGCCGCTTCAATATCTGGCTCCCTATTCGGGTTGCGCCATGGGCGAGGACTTTATGTGGGCCGGCAAACACGTCCTTTGTATTTACGATGACCTTTCCAAGCACGCTCAAGCCTACCGTCAACTTTCCCTTTTGCTTCGAAGACCGCCGGGGCGCGAAGCCTATCCCGGAGACGTTTTTTATCTCCATTCCCGTTTGCTCGAACGCGCCTGCAAGCTCTCGGAAAAGAATGGGTCAGGTTCCCTGACGGCCCTGCCGATCATCGAAACCCAGGCCAATGACGTTTCGGCCTACATCCCGACCAACGTTATTTCGATTACGGACGGACAGATTTATTTGGAAACGAACCTCTTTTACGCCGGTGTGCGGCCGGCCGTTAATGTCGGCTTGTCTGTTTCGCGCGTCGGCGGAAATGCGCAAATTAAAGCGATGCGCCAAGTCGCAGGAAAGCTGCGACTCGATATGGCTCAGTTCAACAACCTGGCCGCCTTCGCTCAATTCGGCAGCGAACTCGATAAAGTGTCATTGGCGCAGCTGGAACGCGGGAAACGCATGGTAGAGCTTCTAAAGCAAGATCAGTACGTGCCGATGGCGGTGGGAAAGCAAGTCGCGGTCCTCTACGCGGGAGTCAATGGATTCCTCGATGACGTCCCTGTCGACGCCGTCCGCCGCTGGGAAAGCGAATTCCTTGCCTATCTCGATCGAAGCCACGCCGATGTCCTCAAGACCATCCGCGAAAAGAAAATCATCGACGAACTATTGAAGGGATTACTCGAAGCGGCCATCAAAGAATTTAAAGTAGCCTTTAAAGCCTGATGTTCTCATTGGACGGGATCCGGACGACGGTCAACCAATGAGCCCGACTGTCCTTCGGTTCAAGAATTGCCGTTTTCATTTTTGGTCTCTAGAGGAATCGCGCATGCATGTCCATGTGACCTCTCCGGATGGAGAAGCGAAGTTCTGGCTGGAGCCTATTGTCGCCTTAGATGAAAATCGTGGATTCCGAGAGCATCGCCTCCGGGAAATTCAATATGTTGTGGAGGAGAATCGTCATGAAATCATTCGCGCGTGGAAAAGTCACTTCTCCACCACTACGAATCGGCGGATCCGCCAAAGCCGTAGTGGCGGAAAAAGTTGAAGTTCAAAACATTTCGAAATTTGGTTTGTGGCTCTATGTAGCGGGCAAGGAATTCTTTCTGTCTTACGACAAACATCCTTGGTTCAAAGACGCCACCGTTGCAGAGATTTCTAATATCGAATTTCTCTTCGGCCATCACCTCCATTGGCCAGACCTGGATGTTGATCTTGACTTGGACTCTTTGGAGCATCCCGAAAAGTATCCACTGATGGCAAAGCATACGTCTCGGCGGGAAATCCGTCGCAAGAGGGCGGCCTAATGGAGTCCATAGGCGAAATGCGCTGCAATTTCTTGAATAGAAAAAGTTCCTAATGCCTTCTCTACGCGAAATTCGAAGCAAAATAAAGTCTGTAAAGA
The DNA here is from genome assembly GCA_038241515.1 of Elusimicrobiota bacterium. Taxonomy (GTDB): domain Bacteria; phylum Elusimicrobiota; class Elusimicrobia; order 2-01-FULL-59-12; family 2-01-FULL-59-12; genus JBBSDO01. The sequence goes on from JBBSDO010000113.1 coordinate 5,469, forward strand.
ACACCCAGCAGATTACTAAGGCCATGAAGATGGTGTCGGCAGCGCGCCTGCGGAAGGCACAAAACCGCATCTTCGCCGCGCGTCCTTTCGCCCAAAAGATGGAAGAGTTGATGTGCGATATGCTGCGCCGATTGGGCCCGGAGAAGCCGCATCCCCTGGCGATCCCCCGTGACTCCGCAAAGCGCGCTCTATTGCTTGTGACTACCGACAAGGGACTCTGTGGGGCATTCAACACCAATCTGATTCGCGAAGCGGTTCGCTACATCCGAAAGCATCAGTCGGAGAATGTTCAGCTTTATATCGTGGGCCGCAAAGGCCGCGATTACTTCAAGCGCATGGGCGTGTTTATTTGTAAGGAGTACACCAATATTTTCAATGCGCTCGGTTTTCATCATGCGGAGATCATCACCGCTGATTTGGTGGGTGCGTATGCGAAGGAAAACCTGGTCGCCATCGATCTTTTATACAACGAATTCAAAACCGTGATGCAGCAACGGGTAGTCACGAAGCCTCTGCTTCCGCTGACTCCCGGCCCAGAGGAAGCCAAAAAGTCACCTTCAGAGCCCGTCGATTTTATTTACGAGCCGGCCAAAGAACAATTGATCGAAGGGCTGGTCGCGCGTTTTTTGAAGGCGCAGATTTTCCGAGTCCTTTTGGAGTCCAATGCGGCCGAATTGGGTGCTCGTATGACGGCGATGGAAAGCGCGACCAAAAACGCATCTGATTTGCTCAATTCGTTGACGCTTACCTTGAATCGAACGCGCCAAGCGTCGATTACCAAGGAAATTTTGGAAGTGGTCAGCGGGGCCGAAGCGCTCAAATGAGAAAAAATAAGTTCCCAGGCCCGAGGCCCGAATCCCCAGAACTAAAGCATAGGGTCTCTGCTCGGCGCTCGGCCCTGGGGCCTCGCCCCTAGCCCTCCATGCGTCGCTTATGGGAATTGGTCGTCGCATACCGCGAGTCCCGGCAGGTTTGGCGTCCGCAACAAGCGCACCTGGGCCGAGATCGCCGCATTTTTCGACGGGTACCGGTCAAGGTGATGTATCGCATTCGCAACCGCGTGTACGGACTTGAGTCGGAAGGAATGCTGGCGAATCTGAGTTTGGGTGGAGCCGGCTTTTGGGCCCCCATAAATTGGCCGGAAGGGAGCCCGGTCCACCTGGCCATAGACGAATTTCAATTTGCTGTTGACGCACTCATCGTTTTTCGGAAATCGAGCGGGGCAGAATTTATGTACGGCGCCCGGTTTCAAGCGCTTTCGCTGTCGAATTTGATGAAGTTGCGAGCCATTCTAAACAAGAATCACGACGGACCGCTTACGATTTAAAACCGTGCTCCTGTGTTCCTGTTCTCCGGTGCTCCAGTAAAGACACCGAGCAGGACTCAAACAACAGGAGCACGGGAGCACAGGAGAACCGGAGTACACGTTTTTAGGAGGAACCATGAGTTCAGGAAAAATTACGCAGGTGATTGGCCCGGTAGTGGATTTGGAATTTCCCGCAGGGAAATTGCCGCCTATTTACAACGCGATTCACATCCCACTTCCCGCTTCAAAGGATAAACCTAGCGGCTCTGCGCATCCGGAAGACGAAGCGCAAGTACTTACGGTCGAGGTGGCTTCCCATTTAGGGGACGAGCAAGTGCGAACGATTGCGCTCGGACCCACTGAAGGGTTGCAACGCGGCATGGAGGCCATCGATACGGGTGCGCCCGTCATGGTTCCGGTCGGTCGAGGGTGCTTGGGCCGTCTCTTAAACGTGTTGGGCGAACCGAAAGATGAGCGCGGGCCCATCCAGAGCACAGAGCGGGCGCCTATTCATAAGCCCGCCCCCTCTTTCACGGACCAGGAGACCAAGCCGCAGATTTTCGAAACCGGAATTAAAGTGATCGATCTGCTCGAGCCGTACCAAAAAGGGGGAAAGGTCGGACTCTTCGGCGGGGCGGGTGTGGGTAAAACTGTCATCATTTTGGAGCTCATCAATAGCGTCGCCAAAAAGCACGGTGGCGTCTCGGTCTTCGGGGGAGTGGGTGAACGCAGCCGCGAAGGAAATGATTTATGGCGCGAAATGCAGGAGTCCAAGCTTTCAGACGGTAACTCTGTTCTTTCAAAAACCGTGCTCGTGTATGGGCAAATGAATGAGCCGCCGGGTTCCCGGGCTCGCGTCGGCCTAACGGCGTTGACCCAAGCTGAATATTTCCGTGATGTGGAAGGGGCTGACACCCTCCTCTTTATTGATAATGTCTTTCGCTATGTGTTGGCCAATGCCGAGGTTTCGGCTCTCCTCGGCCGCATGCCGTCGGCCGTCGGTTATCAGCCGACGCTTGGAACGGAAGTGGGAATGCTTCAAGAACGTATTACCTCTACGAAGAAGGGTTCCATTACTTCTATTCAGGCGGTCTACGTTCCGGCAGACGACTTAACCGACCCCGGGGTGGCCACGACCTTTCAGCATTTGGACGCGACGACGACGCTTTCGCGTTCGATCGCGGAGCTTGGAATCTATCCGGCGGTGGATCCTCTCGACTCTACTTCGCGCATTCTTGATCCCAAGATCGTCGGCGACGAACATTACAATACGGCTCGCGCGGTTCAGAAAATTCTCCAGCGCTACAAGGATCTCCAAGACATCATTGCGATTTTGGGTGTCGACGAATTATCAGAGGAAGACAAGTTGGTCGTCGGCCGGGCCCGTAAGATTCAGAAGTTTCTGTCCCAGCCTTTCTTTGTGGCGGAGACCTTTACCGGTCAGCCGGGACGATACGTCTCATTGAAAGACACCATTCGAAGCTTCAAAGAAATCATCGAAGGGAAGCACGACACCCTTCCCGAACAAGCTTTCTACATGGTCGGCAGTATTGATGAGGCCATCGAGAAAGCCAACCAATTGCAGGCTACAAATGCCTAATTCGAAGACAGTCTGGCCGAGGTTTGGATTCGCTGAGTGGGCCGCGGACGTCCGATGGCGATAGCTGTCGATATCCTCACGCCCGAGAAAGTGGTCATGCAGACCGAGGCCGATAGCGTCGTGGTTCCGGCGGCGGATGGGGAGCTCGGCATTTTACTGAACCATGCGCCTTTATTGGCGGAGCTCAAGCCTGGACAGATCCGACTGCGTGTCGGAGATGAGCTGAAGCTGTTTGCCGTCTCGGGAGGGTACGTCGAGGTTCGTAATAACCATGTCGCCATATTCGCGGAGACTGCGGAAATGGCTCAAGATATCGACGTAGAACGCGCGCGCCAGGCGGCCGAGTCCGCCAAAGCCGCTCTGCGCACCCCACAGCCCGATATCGATCTTGCCATAGCCGAAGCCGCTCTCCGCCGTGCCCTTGCCCGTCTCAAAACCTTCGAAGCCGTTCGTCGATAGCCGCAGACACTGTCTTCAACAAATTACCGCTAACCCACACCGGCGAGGTAACGCCCGTTTAGAAGGGCCATGCGTTTGGCTCGCCATCGCTGAGCGGGCGGTAATGAGCGCCAAGTCGCTTAAGAACCCGCATATATAAGGAACCTGCCCTTTTCTCCTTTGCCGATGACGGCGAACAGTGTATTCCCACCCATTTTGAGAGCTAATCAGAGAGCTGGCTTAACACCTTTTTACGATGAAATCTCTCCCTGGAAGTTTCCTAAACTCAGTGGCAATTGAAGTCATGGCCTCACAGTCGCTTTAATGGTTTCAGCGAGAAATCAAATAAAGCCAGAGGAGGC
>JBBSDO010000114.1:0-9078 GCA_038241515.1 Elusimicrobiota bacterium
AGCGGAGGAGCTCGCCAGGTAGCGCTCAGCGAGCTGGAAGGCTGCCTAGGGGAGCTTTTAGAAAATCCAGAGACCCGTCGAGATATGGGAGACAAGGCGCGTAAAACGGTCGAAAACGAACAAGGTGCGACTCAGCGCACAATCGCTCTGTTAGAGGACTTGGTCCGTGGATAAAATTCTCGTGATTCGCCTGTCCTCTCTCGGGGACATTGTGTTGACGCTTCCCGTACTCCAGGCTCTGCGCCGAGCGCACCCGGACGCACATATTTCCTACTTGGTCAAAGAACAGTACGCTGACCTTCTATCCAACAATCCCCACATCGATCGATGCATTATCTTCAAACGTGGCCAATCGGTATCTTCTCTGATCGCGCAAGTCCGAAACGAACACTTTGACAGCGTGCTTGATTTGCATGCGAACCTGAGGTCAAGGCTTGTGTCGTTCTTTTCTGGGGCAGCAAGGAAGGTGCGCTATGAGAAAGCGGTAATCGCCCGCCGGCTCTATGTGGGTTGGCGGATTCGCTCGCGCGATTTGGATCGTCATACGCAGGATCGTTACTTTGCGGCTCTGAATGAATTAACGGGTAAACCAACGTCGGCGCCTGTAGCGGGTCTCCATGGAACTCAAAATGTTCTGGTGATTCAAACCGCATTTTTAGGGGATGCTGTCCTTACCACCCCTCTTTTAAGCGCGTTGAAAAAGAATCTGCCGGGAGCGCGCGTCACTGTCCTTTGCACTCCGGAAACTCATGAGATCTTTAAAGGGCATGCCGACGTCGAGGACGTCATCGTTTTCGATAAACGGACTAACGAGAAGTCTTTAAAGGCGAAGTGGCGGCTCGTAAAGACCCTGGCTGCGCTGCGCTTTGATTTAGCCATCCTCCCGCATCGTTCATTGACGAGCGCCCTTTTGGCCCGACTGGCTGGAATCCCTCGCCGTATCGGGTTTTTATCAAGCCAAGGTCGGTGGCTCATGACGGATACCGTGCCATTTCAATGGGGAATCCACGATGTCGACAGAAATCTCGCGCTTCTCAGCCGGCTCGGGATCGAAAACGAATCGGGAATTCTCAACTTGCGACCCGACGATCAGGCGGTAGCGGAGGTCGAGCAATGGTTGCGCTCCTCCGGTGTTCAGCTCAGCCAGAGGATGGTCGGCATTAACGCGGGATCCGTTTGGGCCACCAAACGCTGGTTGCCAGAACGTTTTGCCGAGGTGAGCGATCGTATTTCAGAAGAACTCAACGCTCAAGTTCTCTTCGTCGGAAGCACAAATGATTTCGTTTTGGTAGAGGAAATCCGCGCCAGTATGCGCACGAAGGCATTAAACTGGGCGGGGAAAACAAACCTCAAGCAACTCATCGCTGCAGTGGCTCAATGTTCCGTTTTCCTCACAAACGACAGTGGCCCCATGCATATCGCGGTTGCTACTCACGTGCCGACGGTCGCCTTATTTGGTCCAACAACGAAGGAACTTGGTTTTTTCCCCTATGGATCTGGGCATATTGTCATCGAAAAGGACCTGGAATGCCGGCCCTGCGGTCTGCATGGTGCTGAGAAATGTCCCTTAGGGCACTTTGAATGCATGAAACAGATTTCCGTTGATGAGGTGCTGGACGCGGTACGAAGGCAAATGGGACGGCAGTCGGAAATCTCGAACGTCGTGCTTTCATGAAAATTCTCCAATTGGTAGACGTTCCTTGGGACAGCGGTCTTGCGCATTATGCTTTGGTGATGGCTCAAGGCGTCAAGAAGGACGGACACGAAGTCTTCATCTCCGCAATTCCTGGCCAAAAGCCGTGGATCAAAGCGCATCGCCTCGGCCTCAAAACAATACCGATGGCGACGCTAAAAGGATTAAAGCCTTTGAGACATTTTCTCAAGCGGCACAACATACAGTTGCTGAATGCGCACACCGGCTCGACCCACAGTCTGGCGGTGGCGAGCGCCTTAGGACAAAAGGTGGCGGTCGTAAGGACGCGCTCTGACGCGCGGGGTGTTCGGGCTCGGGTGGGGTCAACCTTTCTTTATCAGCATACCCACAAGGTCATCGCGGCGGCCAATTATATTCGGGATTCTTACGTAAAGGCCCTGCGCCTTCCTTCACGAAAGGTAATCACCGTATATCAAGGGGTGGCGCTATCGGATTTCGAGGTGAAGCCGATGCCGGAGAAGTCGACGATCGGGATAGTAGCGCGGCTTGATCCCGTTAAAGGACACCGCTTCTTACTCGAAGCTCTGTCCATTCTAAAAAACACCTACCCGGGGATCCGTTTACGTGTTATCGGCCAAGAAGAAAATATCAAACAACGTGAGCTACGAAATGTTGCAGAACGTCTGCGCGTGGATTCTTTGGTCGAGTTCTTGGGCTTTCAATCGGATGTTCCTGGTGCAATGGCCGGCTGCACCATTGGAGTGATTGCTTCCGTCGGGAGCGAAGCCGTTTCGCGCGTCGCGCTCGAATGGATGGCCGCGGGAAGACCCGTAGTCGCGACGAAAGTAGGCTGTCTGCCTGAACTCGTCGCCGATTCGGTGACGGGGCTGCTCGTGGAGCCGAATAATGCGCCCGCTTTGGCTCGAGCTCTGGGTACCTTACTCCACAACCCCGCCAAGTTAGCGGCCATGGGCGAGGCGGGACGCAGACGTGTCGAGGAACGTTATAGTTTGAGCCGGTTTGTAGCTGAGACCCTGTCTGTCTATGACGACGCTTTGAAAGAGTGCCAAGGTGTCTAAGCTCACTGCCTTTCTAATAACGAGAAATGAGGAAGCCGATATCGCGGCTTGTCTTCGCAGCTTGCAGGGGTTGGCGGACGAGATCATCATCGTAGACGACCATTCGACCGACTCGACCGTAGCCCATTGTCGTGCACTAGGGGCAAAGGTGTTTACTCGATCGCTGGATGGGTTTGCGAGTCAAAAGCAGTTCGCGCTCGAACAATGCACCGGCGAATGGGCGTTTTCGATTGACGCGGACGAGCGGCTGTCCGGGGAGCTCGTCAAGAGCATTCTTGCTCTGCTAAAAGATTCAAATTCAGCGGAGGGTTACTGGATTCAACGGAATTTTTACTTCTTAGGAAAGCGCCTGCGGTATGGGGGCGTCGGACGTGACAAGGTATTGAGACTTTTCAAGCGCACCCAAGGCCGATTTCAAGGCGGGAGCGTTCACGAGCATGTGGATGTGCTAGGTGAAACGGGCATGTTGGAGGGAACGCTGGAACACTATTCCTATGCTTCACTTCAGGAGTACCTTGAGAAGGCCAATCACTACACCAGCCTTGCCGCAAAAGATTTGTGGGCCGAGGGACGGCGTTGGTCTCCGCTCGATTACCTGCGGCCATCGTGGGAGTTATTCCTACGCGTGGTGATCAAAGGCGCCTGGCTCGATGGGGGACTCGGTTTGATGTACGCCGGATTGTCGTCGCATACCGCCTGGGTGCGATCGATGAAATTATGGGAAATCCAACAAGCGCGGGGAGAAATGGAAACTGGACGACAGCCGTTGGCCACACGAGAAAAGACTCTCTAGTGGGTAAACGCTATCTCATCATTCGTCCTGATCGAGTGGGTGACGTGTTATTGACCACTCCCGTGGGGTCGGCGTTGCGATCTCATGACCCTTCGGCCTATATTGCGTGGCTCGTCCGACCTTATACGGCGCCGCTTTTAGAGCATAACCCCCATGTCAACGAAACGATCGTCGATAACGGTGCTTCAGTAAAAACTTTAGCGCTTGCCATTCGAAGTCTGCGTTTCGATGTTGCGATTGTAGCCTACCCTCGATGGCGACATGTAGCGGCTTTATGGCGCGCGGGAGTGCCCCGACGAATCGGACCTGCCAGCAAGCTGTATAGTCTTCTTTTTACGGATCAAATCTGGCAGCATCGTTCCGCGGGAACCAAGCACGAAGCGGACTATAATTTGGAGCTCTTAGCGCCCCTTAACATCCCGTTCAAGCGCTTCCCTACGGAGCTGTATTTGACCACGGAAGAAAAATCACAAGCCAAGAGAACGCTCGAGGGGCATCGCATCAGCTTCCGAAAACCGGTGGTCGTTATCCATCCGGGTTCGGGAGGTTCTTCGGCGCGCTGGCCGTTGAAGCGCTTCATGGAATTGGGGGATCGGCTGCAGGAGACGGGATGCGATGTCGTCATTACGGGCGGTCCGGGCGAAGATTATCAATACCTCATGATTGACAACATGCGCCGGATCCCCGTGTTCGTGGCAGCTGGCAGCGTTTCGCTGCGGGAACTGGCCTCTATCTATGCTGGCGCCGATCTTGTCGTTTCCAACTCCACTGGACCTCTGCACCTCGCCGTGGCCGTCGGAGTTGCGACGGTGTCCATCTATTCCGCTATCGTGACTTGCCACCCGCGGCGATGGGGACCGTACCCAGCGTATCCCGAAGGAAATAGCTTGCACCAGGTTGCAGTAGCCCCCGACGAAGGCACCCCGCAGGTGGATATAGGAAAGGTTTCTGTAGAAGCAGTATTAAAGCTTTGTGAAGCTCGATTAGCGATGAAGCCGCCGATCAATGCTTCTGTGGGCTAGTAGGTGGGATCTTCTTCGAGAACTTCTTCGAGATCGACGGGTGTTTCAACACTCATGCCCATTTTGACCTGCCGGACCACATCACTCGAGGTGAGTTCGGCAAGGGCTTCGAACCCACGGGAGTCCCGACTGGGGGGTTCGTTTTCGTCGAGATCTTTGAATTTCTTTTTCCGATTGTCTTTCATGTTTTCCTCTGCCCGGATCTAGCCCCAAAAATTCTCTCGTGCAAGTGGAAACTTAGTTGACGAACGAAACTATGCGAATTATGTATCTCACAGAGTCGGTGGGTTGGTCAGGTGGGGCGCCACGAACGTTTTCCCTGGCGGAGGAGCTTCGCGCGTGGGGACATGCGAGTAGACTGAAGACGTGCTGGAAAACACCCTATCCCTATGGATAACCCGCGGAAGATTTTAGTCATTCAGCTCAAGCGGGCGGGGGATATTTTGCTGACCACACCGGTTTTTCCTGCTTTGAAAGCCCGTTTTCCTACCGCACAACTGCATGCACTAGTGGAACCCTCGTTCGCTTCTCTTCTTGAGAACAATCCTTATATCGATGGCGTTCAACTGTACGACAAAGCGGCAATTCTTGAGACGTTCCGGCGCGTCCGGAAAGAGCGGTATGATTGCATTTTGGATTTTCAATCTTCGCCGCGTTCAGCCTTGCTGGGTCTGGCGAGTGGCACGCCCATCCGAGCGGGTTACCGAGTTCCATTTTGGGGTCGGTCATTTACCAGGACTGTGCGGCGACCGGGAAACGAACGTAGCGTCATCGAAGGAAAGTTGTCCTTGGTAGAAGCGATCACGGGTCCGTTGGAAAAGGCAAAGGACCGGCAGATCTATCTCACTGCGGACGAGCGTGCCTGGGCGGGCGATTGGTTCAGAACTAATGGTCTTATTGCGGAAGAGGCGGTCGGCCTCATCCCGACTCATCGCAGAGAATCGCGACGGTGGCACGCAGAATCGTTTCATAAGTTGGGCTGGCTCCTGGCCGAAGCAGGGAACTCTGTTCTGTTTTTCTGGGGGCCAGGCGAACGGTCTTACGTCGAGCAGATCGCAAACAATGTCCCGCGTGCCGTTCTCATTCCAGAGGCGGACCTGCGAAGAATGGCCGCCTTGCTAGCGAACTGCCGTTATGTCGTCACAAACGATAACGGTCCCATGCATCTGGCGGTAGCGGTCGGTACGCCCACGGCGACGGTATACGGGCCCACAAGCCCCAAGGCGTGGAATCCCGGGGGGCCGCTACACCGGGTTGTACAAGCGTCGGATGTACCGTGTCTCGGGTGCAATTTGAATCGCTGTCCTTTCAATCACGAATGCATGACACACGTTACGGCCGAGCAGGTGTACGACGTGGCTCGAGCTCTGGGAAATGTGGTTCGCCCCTCGGCGGCTACAAGTGGACTTTAGTGCCCCATAGCATCGACCGAAACCTTCCGACGCCGTGGTGGGAACAGATTTTGCGAGGGGAAAAAGCGGGGCTTTTTGCGGACTCTGTCCGCCAGGTCGCCCGGTTGGGAAGCCTTGGCTATGGGGCGGGCGTCCGAGGCCGTGAACTCGCTTACCGAAAGGGCTGGCTGAAAACGCGGCGCCTTCCTCAGCCCACGGTCTGTATCGGTAACATTACGGTGGGCGGCACTGGAAAGACCCCCCTCGTGATTCGCTTGGCGAGCGATCTCTTGAGCCGAGGCCTAAAACCCGCTGTCTTATTGCGGGGGTACAAACGAGAGAAGACGAATCGAAAAGTGGTCCTTGTCAGGAACGCGGATCGTGTTTTAGCCGATATCGATGAGGCTGGCGATGAGGCCATGGAGCTCGCCCGTCGCCTGAATGGATGTTGCGTTGGCGTTGGATCCGATCGATATGCCGTGGGTCAGTTTGTGCTAGAAAGAAATCCGGTGAATTGTTTTATCCTTGATGACGGGTTTCAGCATCACCGGCTAGAGCGTGACATTAACGTCGTAACGATCGATGTGACGGATCCCTGGGGGGGAGGGAACCTGCTTCCCGCGGGACTCCTGCGCGAGCCTCCCGATGCACTGCGCAGGGCCGATGCCGTGGTCCTCACCAGAACGGGTGCTGCAGGGCCAGATCGTTTGTCCGTTCTCCGCGAGCAAATCTCGGCTTTCATGCGACCCTCGTCTTGCATTCTAGAGAGTCGGCACGAAGCGGTCGAACTTGTATCTCTCGACGGTAAAAAGAGAGCGCCTTTATCGGAGTTGAAACGCAGGAATGTGCTGGTCGTCTCAGGAATTGGAAATCCCCAGTCCTTCGAGCGGACGGTTTCCGCGCTAGGGGCTATCGTGATTGATCGGCTGCGATTGACCGACCATGGCGGGAGCGTGGATGAAGTTTTGTCTTGGATTCGATCGCATCGGTCACCCGGCTTTCTTGTAGTCATGACCGAGAAGGATGCGATGCGCTGGACGGGCGGGCTTAGTAAGCGAACGGGGATTCCCGGAATCTATGCGCTCCGAATGAACTTGGCGCTAGTGTCCGGCCAAGAGCACTGGGATAATTTGATTAATATCGTCAACCGTCTCGTCGATGCGAAGAAGTAAACGGCCCATCATCGCGCTGGACCGCGATGGTACTCTTATTGAAGAACGAGATTACCTCGCTGATCCACAGAAAATAAAATTTCTTCCTGGAGTGTTCGTGGGCTTACAAAAACTACAGCGCGCGGGCTTTCCACTGGTGGTGCTGAGCAACCAATCCGGACTTGCGCGTGGGGTTATTAAGCCCAGCCAATTGAAAAGGGTCAATGCACGCTTTACCCAGTTGTTGAAAATGAATAATGTATCTTTGTCTGGGTATTACTGGTGCCCGCATGGTCCTTTGGACCGCTGCTCTTGTCGGAAACCGAAATTGGGTATGCTCAAAGAGGCGGCAAAGAGCCTTGGTCAAAGCTGGAGAAAAGCGATCAGCGTGGGTGACCGTCCAAGCGACGTTCTGATCGGACAAAAAGCGGGAGGGGTCGGAATTCTCGTACTCACGGGTTACGGTCGTCAATGGGCCGGGAAGAAAGAGCGGGTCAAACCGGATTTTAAGGCGGTAAATTTTGAAAAGGCGGTCGCTTGGATTTTACGTCAGGGCAGGAAAGGAAACTCCGATGAAAGAACCCGTTAAAAATAATTTAGGCCGTTTAGTCAGCGAGCTTTCGCAAATTCACGTGGAGCTTTGGCATGAGGAAGATAAGGCCCGTCTGCCCCAAGATGCGGTAGTAGCACAAGCGAAGCGACGCATCGACAAGCTCAACCAAACGCGCAACGACCTAATTGAGAAAATAGACGAATGCTTTCTCAAGACGCAGCCGAAAGCCTAAACCGTGGCGGAAACCCTTGGAAGTTTGATCGACAAGGTCTGTATCGCTGAACTTAAGATTTTTCACATGCAAGAACAAGTCGGGCGCTCCGACGTGACAGAGGACCACCGAGAAATGTGCCGTCAGAGAGTTGCCGTTCTCAGGCAGCAGCGCGACGACCTCGTCGGTGAACTCAACCAAACCCGAATCTCATGGACGGATGGGGAATGGAAACCCAAGGTCTACCGACAGTACAAAATGTACAACGACCCTCGTTTCCGCATGAAGCCGCGTGCCTAAGTCCGTATTGCGGTGGAGGGTGCCGCTCGGATTTCTCTTCGCCGCCTGGTATGTGATCGTGGCCCGGCCAGGTTCTCTACCCATTCTGATCCTGGCGATTCTATTGGTTGTCCTCGGATGTGCGCTTCGTTCGTGGGCTGCGGGTTTTTTGTTCAAAGGTAAACGAGTGGCCGTGGGAGGGCCCTACGCTTATGTGCGTAATCCGCTCTACGTAGGAAGTTTCATAATCGGGCTGGGATTCTGCGCCGCTCTTTGGCAAAAACCGCTTCCTTGGCGGGTGGCCTCCTTGTGGATACTCTTCGGACTGGGTTTTGGGCTGGTTTATCGAGCTAAAACGCTCGCTGAAGAAAGAGAGCTTCAGCAGAATTTGGGGGAAGAGTATGTCAATTACCAGTCCAAAGTCCCGGCATTTCTGCCCTTCTATGGAAAAGCTAAGGGACTGTCCTCCCAGACCTTTAGTGCAGAACTCTATCGCAGAAATCGCGAGTATCAGTGTCTTTTGGGTAGCTTCGCGATTATCATCCTCCTTATCGTGAAGTTCTGCGCTGTGCCCTAGCAAAATGCCCACTAGAGCCCTCTAGCCTAGGCTCAACCATTGGCAAGTTAGAGGGGATTTTGTAGAATTCGTCGTGCTCGCTCCTCGTCGTAAAAACGTACTGATTCGATCGCTCTTCCTCTCCTCGCTCTTCGTGTCTCTATGCCGTTAGCTTCGTCACGTTCACTGATCGAACGCTTTGGTCGATTGAAGGCGTTGGTCATAGGGGATTTGATGCTGGATCACTTTATTTGGGGAAGTGTTTCGCGCATTTCGCCGGAAGCTCCGGTGCCGGTAGTTCAAGTGACGCATGAAAACGACATGGCGGGAGGTGCAGGGAATGTGGCTGTCAACATGGCGGCTTTGGGCGCAGAAATCTTTGTCATTGG
>JBBSDO010000115.1:0-8991 GCA_038241515.1 Elusimicrobiota bacterium
GCCCTGGAACGCCCCGTCGAGATCCGCCACGTGTAATTGTTTGGCTCCTTGGAAAACCCAGAGGCGCGCCATTTCAACCGGGTCGCGTGAGTAGACCGTTTCTTGTTCGGCTTTACCCTGGTAGAGTCGGACGCAATTGCCGCGCCGAATGTCGATGGCGGGAAAAATGTGCATTACGCCGCCATTTGAGTGAAGTTTTTCAGTATACGGAGGCCTTTCTTTCCGCTTTTTTCCGGGTGGAATTGGCAGGCAAAGAGATTCCTGGCGGCGATCGCGGCGCAAAAGTCCTGTCCATATTGGGTCTTTGCGACGGTCCAATGAGGCTCTTTGGGGACAGGAAAATAACTGTGGACGAAATAGAAGTAGTCTCCGGCGGCTATGCCTCGAAGCGCAGGGACTTTCGATCCTTGCGTATCTATCGTATTCCACCCCATATGGGGCACCTTCAGCGAAAGTACCGGAAACCTTTTGAAACGGACTACGGACCCCTTCACGTAACCAAATCCTTTGGCGGAGGGACTTTCTTCACTTCTTTCAAAGAGCAATTGCAGCCCTAAACAGATGCCCATAAAGGGCTTTTGCTTAGTAAGAGCCTCTCCTAGGGGAGCGAAGAGTCCTGTCGCCCTTAAACGTGCCGCCGCTTGCCCAAAAGCGCCGACACCCGGCAATACGAGCGCAGCAGCGGCTCGCACGTCGCGCGCTGTATTGATCACGCGAGCCTTTGCCCCCACAGATTCCAGAGCCTTCTGAACACTCCTCAAATTGCCCATCCCGTAGTCGATGACGCCGATGTATTTCATGGGGTAAGCCGACAACGAAGGGATCTCTCGTGGTAGTGCATCCCTTCCGTTTGAGCCATCGTCAGCGCAGCTTCCCATTGGGAACGCTGGGTGTGCTTTCCGCCAAAGCCGATTACACTGCTGCGTTTCATAAAAGTAGAAACAGACAGACCGCTTGAAAATTTTGCTGAACCACTTGTGGGCAAAACATGGGAAGGACCGGCGACATAATCACCCATAGCGGCAGGGGATTGGGGGCCCAAAAAGATCGCTCCGGCGTGACGTATTTGGGGAAGGTAACGCTCAGCCCGTTTGACCATCAGCTCGAAGTGTTCCGGGGCGATCTTATTACCCTCCGCGATCCCCCGCTCGACCGTCGGCACGTAGTTGAGCCGGACCCGCTTTGAAATCGAAGGGTCCAGGCGTTTAGCGACCTTTGCCAAAAGGGACCGATCGGTTGAAAATAGGAACGAACGGGCTCCCGGGTCGTGCTCCGCTTGGGCCAAAAGATCCATGAGGACGAACTGTATAGGAGTGGAGGCGTCTGCAACGATCACCACTTCGCTCGGCCCGGCGAGGGAGTCTATTCCAGCAGCCCCATAAATTTGACGCTTGGCTTCGGTGACAAACTGATTACCAGGACCCACAATGAGGTCCACTTTTTGAATGGTTTTTGTCCCATAAGCGAGCGCTGCAATAGCCCCGGCTCCCCCTACGCGATAGATGGTTTCGACCCCTGCGTAGTCTGCTGCAGCCAACACCTCGGGCGTCAGATTTTTAGGAGGGCTAGCCATCACAATACGCTTGACGCCGGCTATTTTTGCCGGGATAGCCGTCATGAGAACGGTCGACGGATAGGGAAACCTGCCACCGGGAATATAGACACCTACACTGTCTACCGGTCGAATGAGCTGGCCAATCCGAGCGCTTCCGTGCTTTTCGATCCAGGTTGGAGGCAAACGCCTCTTTTCGCTCTTGGCGAAAACCTCAATTCTTCGACCGCATTCCTGCAAAGCTCTCATAAACTGAGGGGAAACTTGGTTCTTGCGGGCACGACGTTCGGCGGCGCGTACCTGTAAATCCGCAGGTTTTAAAGAAACCTTATCGAATTTCTTAGCCAGGCGGCAAAGAGCCCGGTCTCCGTGAAGACGGACGTCAGATAAGATGCCCGCCACGATGAGTGCAACTTGATCGGTCATAAACTGATGAATTTTATCAAAATGACGATGCGTTTTGCGTCAGACCTGCGCGAACAATTAGGATCGAAACGTCCTTCGCTTTGGGCTTTCATTACTCCTTGGACCTTTGGACCTTCCCCCCCACCGCATTCAGCTTGGCTTCGAGCGCTTCATACCCACGATCGAGATGATATACCCGGTGGATTGTCGTCGTTCCTTCGGCCGCTAACCCTGCCAAAACGAGGGCGGCTCCAGCGCGAAGGTCCGAAACCATGACATCGGCCCCGGAAAGTGATTCAACTCCCTGAACCACAGCTGTATTTCCCTTGATTTGAATATCGGCGCCCATGCGCTGCAGCTCGGCCACATGCATAAAACGATTCTCAAATACACGTTCTGTTATTTGAGAGACGCCGCTGGCACGGGTCATGAGGGCCATCCACTGGGCTTGGAGATCGGTCGGAAACCCTGGATAAACAGCGCTGTCCATGTTGATCGCGTTGAGACCCTTAGTCTGTCCGACATGGACCCCGTTTTCAGTCGTTTCTACCTCAATTCCTGCCTGCCTCATTTTGGAAATGAGAGCCACCAAATGGCCGCACACCATGTCGCGGACGTGCAACTGACCTCCAGTGATGGCTGCCGCGATCATATAGGTCCCCGCCTCAATTCGGTCGGCGACAATCTTGTGCTGGGCCCCGTGAAGCGTCTTTACGCCTTCAAGAGTTATCGTATCGGTCCCTGCACCTTCCACTTTCGCCCCCATGGCATTTAGAAACTGCGCCAAATCTTCGATTTCGGGTTCCATCGCAGCGTTGCTGATGGTCGTTTTTCCTTCGGCGAGTGAAGCCGCCATCATGACGTTTTCTGTGGCTCCAACGCTTGGGAAATCAAAATGGATCGTCGTGCCGATCAGTTTCGCGGCCCTCATGTCGACGTAACCCTGGTCAAGAACCACATCGGCTCCTAGACTACGAAAACCTTCTAGATGAATGTCGATCGGGCGTCCCCCGATGGCACAACCCCCTGGGAGAGAGGCTTTCACTCGTCCGAGCCTGGCCAGCAGAGGTCCCATAACGACAATGCTCGCTCGCATCTTGCGAACGAGCTCGTAGGGTGCCTCGGCGTGCAATGTGGGACCCGCGGTGACCTCGACCTCATCCTCATGTCTTACGACCTGCTTGCCCAGAATGGAGAGCAACGCTATGACGGTCTCAATGTCGTCGAGATGCGGCACGTTCTTGATCGTGCAAGGACCATCCGTCAGCAGAGTAGCGATTAATATGGGTAACGCCGCATTCTTTGAACCGGAAATTCGCACAGTGCCCAACAGTTTGGTGCCACCTTGAATTGTTAGAACATCCATTAGATTCCTCGCTTTTGCGCCTCGGCTATTCGATCTAAGCCGGAAAGGTCTTTACGAATTTCTACGTTTTCCCAAGGACCCCCTTTTAGGCGTTCCCGAATTTCAGATCCTTGGTCCGCTCCGATCTCGAGCAATAGATACATCCCTGTTTTGGCCCAAAGCTCCGCCTGGGTAATTAGCCTCTGAATCAATTCGATACCCTGCTCCCCGCCATCGAGCGCAAGCCGCGGTTCGCATAAAACTTCGCGTGCCAACCCGCCAATGTCTCGTCGCGCCACATAGGGTAAGTTCGCAACCAAAAGATCGGCCGCACCCGCCCGTTCTTTGACCGGAAGGAGCAGGTCACCCTGAATCCACTCGCACCGCTTTTCAACGCTGTATTTCTTGGCATTTCTCCTGGCTAAGCGAAGCGCTTTGATCGAAAGATCAATCCCAGTGACATGATCCACATGCTTATGACGGGCCACGCAAATGGCAATGTTGCCCGACCCCGTGCCGACATCGATACAGGTCCGTCCCGGATCCATTTGATCTAAGATTTCCAGAGCGCGTTCCACGAGCAGTTCCGTTTCCGGCCTCGGAATAAGTACGTCGCTTGTAACTGTAAGGCTCAAATCAAAAAATGGTTGTTCTCCGGAAATATAAGCCAGAGGGACTCCCTGGCTCCGTACTTGACCCCAGTTAAGAATGCGATCTCCCTCTCTTTTGGAGACCTGTCTATGACGGTTTAGGAAGAGATGCGTTTTCGGCATCCGCAAAGCCGCCGCGATGAGGAACTCTGATTCCAGGCGACTGTTGGCAAGCCCCGCGCTGGCTAAGGTAGCCGACGTGTTCCTAACGAGCTCGTCAATGGTCGTCATGGTTGTCCCGCGCTGCTGGACAATACTGCCAGCTGTTGCGCTTGGTCGTGTTTTTGCAGTGCGAGGATCATGGGATCCAGCTTCCCCTCCATAACAGCCGGAAGATTATGAAGACTAAAATTGATGCGATGATCCGTGATTCGGTCTTGCGGGAAATTGTAGGTCCGAATCTTTTCGCTGCGTTCGCCGGTTCCGACCTGATTCTTCCGGTCCTGCGAAATTTCGCGATCATGTTTTTCCTGTAATTGTTCCAGCAATCGAGAACGCAAGAGCTTCATGGCTTTGGCGCGATTCTTAATTTGACTGCGCTCGTCTTGACAGGCGACGACAAATCCTGTCGGGATGTGCGTGATTCGCACCGCGCTGTCCGTCTTATTGATATGCTGCCCGCCGGCGCCTGAGGCGCGAAAGGTGTCGATCCGCAAATCACCGGGATCAATCTTGATATCCACTTCCTCCGCTTCGGGCAGCACCGCCACGGTCGCCGTACTTGTGTGAATTCGACCGCTGGCTTCTGTCAAAGGAACCCGCTGCACCCGGTGGACTCCTCGCTCATATTTGAGATGACCCCACACGGCTTCGCCACTGATTTGCACTACGGCTTCCTTTAAGCCCCCTCGCTCGGAAAGGCTGGACTCCAGGGGTTCGACGCTCCAGCGCCGCGTTTCGGCATACCGCGTGTACATCCTCAGCAGCTCTGCCGCAAAGAGGCCCGCCTCGTCACCGCCTGCCCCGGCTCGGATTTCCAAAATAATATTACGGTCCGCGTTGGGGTCCGGAGCCAAAAGGGCCAGGCGCAGCTCTTGTTCCAGGGTGGTCTGACGCGCGCAAACAGAAGCCAGGTCTTCTCTGGCGAGTTCCTCTAATCCAGCCTCGGAGCCCTTAATTAAGTGTTCCAGATCCAATCGCTCTTTTGACAGCGCCTTATAGATCACGTACTTTTGAATCACGGGGGCTAGGCGAGCATGTTCTCGTCTCAACTTTTGGTAATGCGGTGCATCAGACGTGCCGGAAGGGGCGCTCATTTCCGCTTCTAAACGGTCTAGGCGCTGGCGAAGGGCTTCAAGATGCGGGGTTAGATCCATCGGTATTGAGCGTGATCGGCAAACTCTTAGTGGCGAAAAAAATCCGCCAGTTACCTGGCGGATCTTGAAATCAAAATAAATCTAAGCTTGGGCGGGAGTAGGCTTCGAAGGGGCTTTGGAAGTCGACAAAGGTTTCGTCCGGATTGGCGCTGAGCTTAGCACCTTAGCCTTTTTCTTCGTAAGCGCTGCTTTTTGACCCTTTGCGAGCGCCGGAGCCTTGGAATCTTTTTTGACGGTTTCTCCAGAAGTTTTCGCGAAGCGCTTTTGGAAACGTTCTACTCGACCCGCTGTGTCGACAAATTTCTGACGACCCGTAAAAAATGGATGACAACTGGAGCAAATTTCGAGACGAATAATGGCTTTCGTCGACCGGGTCTGAAATGTATTACCACAGGCACAGGTTACCGTGGCTTCTATATAATCGGGGTGGATGCCTTCGCGCATAAATTCTTCCTTTTTTTGAACTTTGAGACGAAATTGTACCAAATTAATCAGTGGCCAGCCGGGTTAGACGGCCTGCCCGATTCGTCGCGAACCTCGAAATGCAGGTGTGGCCCTGTCGAGATCCCTGTAGAACCTACCCGCCCAATCAGCTGATATAAGTGAACATGTTGCCCCGCGGTGACGAAAATCTTCGACAAATGTCCATAACGCGTTGTGAAGACGCGAGTTCCCCGTTTACTTTTAATCGAGTGTCGAATCTCAATCATATTTCCATAGCCGCCCATCCAGCCCGCGGAGACCACGATGCCTTCCCGGGACGTCAGTACAGGAAACCCATAGGGTTTTGCAATATCCATTCCGTGGTGCGCACGCGTAATTCCGAGAACAGGGTGTCTGCGATGAAGACTAAAATTCGAGGTGATTCGAAGCCGACCTCCGCCGCCGAAGGGAATAGGTAAACCGGTGGGTTTATAGGCCTCCGGTAAAAAAAGCACCGTTCCGGCATCGAAAGGATAACCTTTTTCTCGCAAGTTGGGCGTCGGGAAGTCATTGGCGAGTAAAATTTCGCGATCATACGCAGGTCCTAAGGTCTTCCCGCGAGTGAATCCTCGGCTGACGGACTGAAGCGTCTCAGTAGACTGTATGACGTAAATAGTTCCTTTGTGATTCGGAATCTTTAAAACCGTTCCTACATCCAGGGAATTTCCGTCAAGATCATTACTGCTTCGAATGGAGAATTGATCGAGATGGTATCTATGGCAGAGGGTCCATAGGTCTTCGTTCGCACCTACGGTGTAACGCACGATCACCGCTTTATCTAATTGACTTAAAGAATCAAGCTGCGGTGCGATGGGAGTAGGAGGCAGCAGGAGGTTCTGGCGAAATGATTCAAAAGCGATACAGGGGCATGCCGTCAAAAAAAAGAGAGCGGCCATCAAAGCAGCGTTCCGATCCGTTGCCAACGACATATATTTATTGTGCAGGAAATCCAAGGGAGAAGCAACGTCTATAACGACTTTGGAAGGCTAGGAACCTTTTTCCATGCTCGATGTTTCCATCGATTTCAGGAAATCTTTGTTCGATTTTGTGGCAGAAAGTTTTTCAAGCAGTAACTCCATGGCCTCGACGGGGGAAAGGGATGAAAGCACTTTTCGAAGAATCCACACCTTATTGAGCTCTTCCGGAGTCAAAAGCAACTCTTCTTTACGAGTCCCGCTGCGGGACAAATCAATCGCCGGGAACGTTCGCTTATCGGCAAGTTTCCGGTCCAAATACACTTCCATGTTACCGGTACCCTTAAACTCTTCAAAAATAACATCGTCCATACGGCTACCGGTCTCGACGAGAGCAGTGGCGATGATCGTCAGGCTTCCGCCTTCTTCAATATTTCGTGCCGCGCCAAAAAACCGTTTGGGTCTCTGCAGCGCATTGGAGTCTAAACCGCCTGAAAGAACGCGACCGCTAGACGGAGTAATCGTGTTATAAGCCCGAGCGAGACGAGTTATCGAGTCCAGCAAAATCACCACGTCTTTTCCATGTTCCACGAGCCGTTTCGCCTTTTCGATGACCATTTCGGCCACCTGAACATGGCGTTCGGCGGGCTCGTCAAACGTAGACGAGACGACTTCCCCTTTAACGCTTCGCTGCATATCGGTGACCTCTTCAGGCCGCTCATCGATCAGCAAGACCAAGAGGACTACTTCCGGGTGATTGGCGGTAATCGCGTTGGCGATCTTTTGCATGATGATGGTTTTGCCGGTTCGCGGCGCGGCATTAATGAGCGCGCGCTGCCCTTTACCGATCGGCGCAATCAAATCAACAACACGCGTGGTTAAATCATCTTTTTTATTTTCGAGAGTAATTCGTCTTTCAGGGTAAAGAGGCGTAAGGTTGTCGAAGAGGGGCCGGTCCTTGAGCATCTCAAGGTCACTGGTATTAACAGACTTCACCTGCAACAAAGCGAAAAAGCGTTCCTGTTCTTTCGGTGGTCGAACATAACCCGCCACTGTATCCCCTTTGCGCAGCCCAAATTTCTTAATCTGAGATGGCGAGATATAGATATCATCCGGGCCGGGCAAGTAATTGTAGTTCGGACTCCGCAGAAAGCCGAAACCATCGGGGAGGATCTCGAGCACTCCCTCATCGTAGATTAAGCCGCTTTCTTTGGCCTGCGCTTCAAGGATCTTGGCTATGAGTTCCTGCTTGCGTAGTCCCACAGGGGTTTCAAGCTTAAGATCGCGTCCAATTTTTTGCAAATCCGCAATGGTTAGCTTTGAGAGGACCGTTAAATCCATCTGTTTTTCGGTTGGATTAACCGGACGACGCACTTCTTCAGCGGGCTGTTGGGGACCGTTCGTCACAGGTCGAGGAGATTGGATTGGTTGTTCTTGATTCAGAAAAATGACTCGCTAGGAATTTAGTTCTGTTGGGATTCGTTTATTTGGAATTTTCGGGTAAGAGACTGTTACTGGAAAGAGTATACTCGAATTCATAATCTTGTCAAGCAATTGTTTTGACTGAAGTTTTTGCTAAATGACCTCAGCCGATCTGAAGGTCCCCAGCGGCGCGGCATCAAGTTCTTCGGGCTGCATTGAACTAAAAACGGGCGGAAAGGATCTCCAACTGACGAACCAAACTTTTTTTCCACTCGTGGTACGGGTAGCTGCGACGGATTCGACACTCTCGGCGGACTCCAAATGAAAAGGGCCTCGGCTCTGGATTTAAAACGTTCGCAGGAGTGGGCTCTCATCGCCGTTGGTTGTCTTGCCGTGACCTGTGCTTTTTTCCGTCCGATTCGTCATGCGAATGATATTTGGTGGCACCTGGCGGACGGTCGTCAGATTCTTCAATCCCATCGCATCCCCCACGCTGACATCTTTTCATCGACCGTCCACGGTCGTGCTTGGACTGACCACGAGTGGCTCTACGACGTAGGCGTCTTCAAACTTTTTAAACTTTGCGGACCGAACGCATTAATCGGCCTCGAAATCGCGCTGATTATAATCGCCTTGGCGGCCGTTTGGGTACGACTTCGTCGTCGATCCGTTACTCCTTCCCTTTGTTTCGCCACGTGCTTCGCTATCGCTTTCGCGGGACGCTATGCCTGGAACCCGCGCCCCGATTTAGTTTCGTTTGCCGGGACTTCCCTATTGGTTCTGTTTCTGGAGGAGTGGTCATCGAGCGTGGACCGACAGTTCGCACTTTGCGCCTTGATGGCCCTCGGATTTGCGGTATGGGCCAATTTGCATGCGGGCTTTATTGTAGGACTCCTTCTATTGA
>JBBSDO010000116.1:0-8938 GCA_038241515.1 Elusimicrobiota bacterium
CATTGAGCATCCTTTTTCTGTAAATCGCGGGCGGTGACGTCATTGACGCACGTACAACCCAATACATAGTCTAAAGCCCGCTCTTCGGAAATCTTCCGAGCGGTTTTCCCGATGACGACGCCCAATTCCGCCTCAAAGTCGATCTGGCCCGCTCCGGTGGGAAGCACGATCGAGTCATTCAACCCGATCACGGCGCTGGGGGCTTTTAAAAAAATCACCGGCTCAGAGGGAATCTCGGTTCGGCCGAACTCCTGGATATGGTCCTTGTAATTGAGACCGACAGCGATAATTTTGGAAGGCTGGCACGGGGCTAGGAGCCGCGCGTCGTTCATTGAAAAAGATCGACCGGTCCTTTCCGGGTGCGAGAAAATATCCGGAGCCACCTCCCAAATCTCATGCTGTTCAACTTCACCCCAGCCCTCAATATCTCCGCAACAAAAGCGACAATAGAGCATTATTGCTGCATAGCGAGAACATCGTTCATCGAGTAATGGCCGGGGGCTTTACCGAAAACCCATTGAGCCGCCGTGAGAGCTCCGAGGACGAAGATATCGCGAGACTCCGCGTGGTGAAATAGCTCGAGGCGATCCGCCGCTCCTTCAAAAATGATTCGATGGTCTCCGACCACCTCACCCTCTCGGAAGGACTCGTAGGAAACCGGCTTCTGAGTAATCTTTTCAATGAGGGCGCCCGCCTGTAGCGCAGTGCCCGACGGTTTGTCCTTTTTGTGAATATGATGCGTCTCTTCAATCTTCACCTTATATCCGGGCAGGGCGCGCGCGAGGGTTGTTGCGGCTCCAAAAAATACATTCACGCCCAGGCTCATATTCGACGATTGCACAATGGGGATGACTTTAGCGGCGTCATTAATTATTTTCTGCTCGGCTATCTGAAAACCGGTGGTCCCAATGATGATGCATTTTTTGCTATCACGCGCCAGCATCAAGTGTTCTAAGGTAGCGGAGGGCGTCGTGAAGTCGATAACAACGTCCGCCTTCCGGATCACCGAGGGATCGTCACCCTGGTCAAAACCAACGATTGGGTCGAAACGCCTCCCCTCGTCGTTTCGAGCCATTTGCTTGATCGTCTGGCCCATTCTTCCCTTATCGCCCGCAACAACTAAACTGATCATCGCTTTACTCTAAGTAGCCGGCAGGCTCTTAACACGGCTTGCAATTTTTTCTTATTCTCAACCCCCATTGAAACGAGGGGCAAGCGCAGTTCGTCTCCGCACAATCCTAATGCGCGCATGGCCGTCTTTACAGGGATTGGATTTGTCTCAAAAAAGAGGGCTCGCATGAGCGGCACCATCTGAAAGTGCAGCTCCAGCGCATGTTCGGCATGCCCGTGCATCCAACTGCGGCACAGTTCCCCCATGGCTTCAGGGACAATATTGGCGACAACCGAGATCACACCTTTAGCCCCTAGGGCCATCAATGGAAGAGTCAACGAATCGTCTCCGGAGAAGACGATGAAGCGATCTTTCCCTAAGACTGAAAGAAGTTGACTCGTGTAATCCATCGATCCCGATGCTTCCTTGATTCCGATAATCGTGGGGCAGTCTTGCGCGAGCTGAATGACTGTTTCCACGGGGATTTGAATTGCGCTGCGGCCAGGAATGTTATAGACGAAGAGCGGCAGCTTTGTCGCCTTTGCCACCGTTTTGTAGTGTTCGTATAGTCCGCGAGGGGTGGGCTTATTATAATAGGGAACCACGAGCAGAGCCGCTTGGGCCCCGACCTTCGCCGCATGTTTCACCAATTCTAACGTTTCCGCCGTAGAGTTCGAGCCGGCCCCCGCCATTACAGGAATGCGGCCTCGGGCCGCTTTCACAACGAGCTCGACGACCCGGCCGTGTTCGGAGTGCGACAAAGTAGCCGACTCTCCCGTTGACCCGCAAGGGACAAGACCATCCGAATGGCGTTCAATATGAAATTCGACGAGTCTTTTTAAAGCCGCTTCATCCAGTCGGCCGTTCTTGAAAGGTGTGACCAGTGCAACATACGAACCTTTAAACATACTTCCTCCGTTAAATCCGGATTAAATCCATTAAATCTCTACTTGTCCGGAAAACGATAGCCGCACCGGGCCCTTGAGCGTGACTTGTGTCGCGGGGTGTTGGGCGTTGCCCGAGAATAAAGTGAACCCGACTTCAAGAGCATCTCCGCCGGTTGTTTTGCAGCGAACCTTCGAGTCCGCCTTGCCTCTTAGTGCCGCTACAAGCGCACTCGCGCAAACACCTGTTCCACAAGCGAGCGTCTCGCCTTCAACGCCGCGCTCGTAGGTCCTGACGATGAGGTGGTACCGACTCACAATCTGGACAAAATTGACATTGGTCCCTTTTGGAGAGAAGGTTTTGTGGAACCGTATCAAACGTCCCAGCCTTGCGACGTCGAGATTCTTCGCCTCGGGCACAAAGACAACCGCATGAGGAACCCCCATAGTAACGCAAGCCACGCGAACGACTTTGTCTCCGACTTGGATCGATCGCTCGGGCACGTAGTCATAGGGATCCGACATCGTAATCTGAACAATCTCTTTCTTTACGAGAGCCTGTACGATTCCGGCATCCGTTTCAAAATCGAACTTGGACCGGGAAATTCCCTGCCGATCTGCAACCCAGGCAATACACCGGGCGCCATTGCCGCACATGGTCGCGCGAGAACCATCGGAATTAAAATAAATCATGCGGAACTGGGCCCGTTCGCTATGTTCCAGAAGAAGCAGGCCATCGGCCCCAATCCCTTTTTGCCGGTGACACAAACGTTCCGCGAGGGCGGACGCGCCGGCGTTGATGACCCGTCGCCGATTATCGACAACGACAAAGTCATTGCCTGAGCCGCTCATTTTAAAAAAGTTAATCTTTTTCACAACGCCACTTCCCCCCTCAGTCCGAAGGGATGTGTTCTCCCCGTACCAAGTCGTCCCATGTTTCTCGGTCCCGGATGACGCTCCATTGGCGATCGTTAACTAGGACCTCCGGCGGTCGCGGTCGCGAATTGTATTGCGATCCCATGACAAATCCATAGGCGCCGGCCGCGGCCACGGCTAAGCCGGCTTCAGGGTCCGGAAGAACCATGGACCGGTTTCGCGCCAAGTAATCGCCCGATTCGCAAACCGGCCCGACGATATCTGCGGTCACCGCTTTCCCTTTCTTATTATGGACAGGATACACGGCATGATACGCGTCATACAACGCCGGACGAGCTAAATCGTTCATCGCGGCATCGACGATAACGAAGTGCTTGGATGTGACATGCTTGCGATACAGCACCTTGGTTAAGAGGACTCCGGCATCGCCTACGAGATAACGGCCTGGCTCCAGCAGAAGAGTCACATCGCGATTGCGTAGCCGCTTATGAAGATCGGCGCCGAGCTCCTTGGGGCTGGGCGGAACTTCATTCTTATAGCGAATCCCCAAACCTCCGCCGAGATCAATGTAGCGGAGCAAAATGCCTTCCGATTCCAATTTTTCAAATAGTCCTAGCACGCGATCCAGCGTGGCGACATAGGGCTGGGTGCTCGTTATTTGGGATCCAATATGCGCGTGAATTCCCAACAGATGGATGCGCGGTAAACGGGCGGCTAATCGGAAAACAGGCAACGCTTTATTTAATGGAATGCCAAATTTATTTTCCTTCTTACCGGTCGTGATGTGGTCATGCGTCATGGCATCGACATCGGGATTCACGCGAATTGCCACAGGCGCTGCCTTATGGATGGACGAAGCGATCCGGTCAATGGCCTGTAATTCCTCTGCGGACTCGACGTTAAACATCAAAATGCCGGCTTCAAGCGCCATACGAATTTCGTCGGGCTTTTTTCCCACACCCGAGAACACCACTCGGTTCATGGGAACTCCCGCCCGTCGCGCGCGAAAAAGCTCTCCCCCAGAAACAATATCAGCTCCCGCGCCTGACCGGGCGAAAAGGGAAACAATCGCGGCGCTCGAATTGGCTTTCATTGCGAAAAGCACAAGATGATTCATGGTTTTGAACCCCTCGTTGAAACGCTCGTAGTTTTCGAGGAGCCGAGCACGGCTGTAGACATACGCTGGGGTTCCTACTTCCTCCATGATCCGCGCCAGCGGCACGTTTTCCATGTGCAGCTGGTTATGACGATAGTCAAGACAAGGCGGCAAGTCCGCATGCTTCTTGGTCATTTTCCGAGCTCCGTCAGTAAACGTTCATTATAGTGCCGGACCAGTTCCGTGGGGCCAAGGTTCTGGACAACGAGGACTTCCGCTCGTGCCGATTGCCTTTCGCCTCGATTAAAGAGCAGCCAGGCCCGCAAAAAGTGGACCAGCGGCGAATCGGGATACGAACCCATCAGATCGTGAAACAAACGGTCCGCCTCCGCACGCCGATGCAGTCGCCCGTAGGCCATGGCTAATTGCAATTTTACGTCATCCCGCTGGGGCTCAAGTTTGAGGGCCTCTTCCCATGCCGCGGCTGATTGCGCGGTCTTACCCTGTTTTTCAAAGATTTCGCCCAATCGGACATCGTAGGCCGCTAGGGGAACTGACGTCTTCGCTGTCTGGAGTAGCAAAGTGGCTCGGGGAATATCACCTTGGCGCACAAAGCAATCGGCCAATCCTAGATAGCTTTCGGCCGCCGGACGTAATCGCAAAGCCCTTTGGTAGTTGGCGATGGCTTTATTCAAATAACCCATACGCTGGTAAACACCGGCAATTTCATGAAAGCCATCTGAACTTTTTGGTCGCAATTGGATGCATTTGAGATAGGCTTCGACGGCGCGGCTGTTTAACTCGCTTTTCGTATAGGCCCGCGCCAAAGCGAGATTAGCGTCCCAGGACGTCGGATCATCGTGCAGTGCATCCTGAAAAGCATTAATCGCGGTCGCGTAATTCTCAGAGGCCTCGCGCATTTTTCCTAGCTCGATAAAAAATTTGACGCGCTCCCTCCTAGACGGTCTGGACGCCAGAAGAAGTTCATATTGCCGCGCCGCCTCGACGTAATGCCCCAAATTGGCGCTATAGCGGGCCAATTCAACCCGCAGTTCCTGAACCTCCGAATAGGCGCCCAGTTCCGAAGCGTGCTCAATCTTTTGTTCGAGACGCACCGTTTTTTCGTCAACAACGGCACCTGAGACAGGCCCCACGGTTAACGCCAGGACAGCCACCTTCCAGAAAAGCATTTTCATGAGCGAGTAGCGGCCCTGGCTAGCATCAGGTCGAAGTTTTTGTCCACGAGAAGCTGTTTAATCGCGGGAACGGATCGGCGAGTAGCGAGAATCCCCCCATCAATACACTCCGCGGAGCGCGTTAAATCGATGGCGCTGATATCTCCCAAAGCCGGACGGATAACAAAGTTCGCGCGCGCGAGTTCGTCCTTCGACATGGACTCGCTTTGGATATAGATGGCCTGATTCAAAGTGGCCATGATATTTTTCGGCTGAAACTTGGAGAAGTCCGCCGTGACATCCACAGCTATTATCACGACCGCGCCCATCAAAGCGACCAGATCCGTGGGGATATTGCTGACTAAACCGCCATCCACGAGATACCGGTGTCTAAAGAGTACGGGTTCAAAAAGACCGGGAATGGTGGATGAGGCGCGAGCCGCCAGGGCCACAGAACCTTCGCGGAAAACGACCCTCTCCCCAGTTTGGAGATCTGTTGCCACGCAAGCAAAGGGAATACGCAGTTGGTCAAATCGTTCATCACCAATGTGCTTTTTCAAATAGGCTTCCATATTGTCTGACGAGAGCTGATGCTCAAGGACGAGGAGCCGGAAAAGCGATAACCTTGAGTAATTGGTTAAGGAGGACCAGCCGATTTCGGCGCTCATTTCTTCCAGGTCGCTCGTAGAAACCCCAGCCGCATAAAGCCCGCCGATGAGCGCCCCTACCGAGGTGCCGGCAATCATATTGATCGGGATGTCTTCTTCCTGAAGAACCTTTAGCACGCCAATGTGCGCTAGTCCCCTGGCGCCGCCCCCGCCGAGCGCGATTCCCACCTTTAAATCATGCCGGTTTTGGAGGCCGCGGTACTGATCCCATAACATGCCCAATAAGAATTGATCCTCGTCGGCCACGGGGCTCTTGGGCTCTGCGAAACACACCGATCCGCCCATCGAAATGACTAGTAGCGTAACTGCAAAAATATTTTCCAGTACACCTTTCTGCATTTCCGTTATTCTCACTGTTCTGTGGCAAGTGAATGCCCGACGGCCCGTTCGAGGGCGGCTAAGGCTGAGAGATGTCCGTGCACGGCTTCCTCAAAGCGCACTTTCGTTTTCAGCAGCTGTCGTTCCGCTTTGATGCGCTCGAGCGAGCCGATTCCTTCTTTGTTCAGGGCTTCAGCGAACTCCTTCATGCGATCCAGCGCTTTCTCGCGAGGCAAAAGTTCACTCTGCCAAAAACGGTAGCGCAGATAGGCCTCACGCACTTGCATTTGAATTTGATCGGCCGTTTCGGCATGTTTGAGGGTTGCTTGGCGGTACTGCGCCCGGTGTTCACGTACCTTTGCGAAACCGTAAAACATATCGGAAATCGACACGGGCAAATTCACGTTCAAGGTGCCCGCCCAATTGGCGGTCGGAAGATCCAAATCATTCCCAGAGCGATCATAAGACGCACCCAAAGCCACCGTAGGTGTTCGTTCGGCGAGCGATAGACTGACTCCTAAGGCGTCAAGTTCTTGCTGGTATTCCGTTTGGCGAAGTTCGGAGCGATACTGCGTGGCCCACGCAAGCATTTTTTGTAAATCCCATTCTACGGGATGGGTGACGAGCTGCCCTTTTAAAAGCACCGTCGTATTGAGCTCCAAATTCAACGTGCGTAAATACCGAAGACGCGCTTCTTGCTCCGCTAGAGACGCTTCCGCCGCCTCGGCGCGCAGTTCGTCCATCTCGCCGCTCCAGCGCATTCGATCTAAAAGGGCCCCGCCCGTCCCGTGACCCACTGTTGCCAAACGACGAATGACCTCCTGAAACTGTCGGCTCTTTTCTTGAATAAGAAGAAGGTCATAGAAGGCCTCTTTCGCCAAACTAGTGACTTGAGCTTCTAGCGACTCATTGACGCTCCGGGCCCGCTCGTAGGAGATGCGCGCCTGACGCCACGTGTTTCGAATGCGCCCACCTTCATAAACGGGCTGATAAATATTGGCTCGAGCGTCAAAGAAATTCTGCCTGGGGCTCGTGGGCACGAGCGTCGGGCCTAACGCCGGCTGCAGGAGCATCGGCGTGGCGCCCTGTACGCGGAACTTGCTCCAGTTCGCATTCAGGTCAAGCTTCGGGAAAAACAAGGACTCGGATTCGCGCACGCGTTGGAGCGCGATGTTAACGTCCTCTCTGGAATTGAGGAGGCCCTGAGAATTATTGACAGCGATTCGCACGCTGTCTTCTAGGGTTAACGTTCGATCAGGAACCGCTTCTGCTGTTCCGCACTGGGCGGTCTTCAGCACACAAAAGAAAAAGAGAAACAGACAGGATAGACTCCTGGCAGACATCCGTATTGATTTATTGATCATGGACTCTACTGATTTTCCCTAGGCAGAACGCCTCATCAATCGCTTCAGTTGGGAAATCTGTTGGCGGACCCGGCGCGGCGATGTGCCTCCCTCGGAATCTTTTACGTGAACCACCTGGTCGACCGACAACACATTGAGCGCACCGGAATCGAACGAAGCGTCAAAACGTTGGAGCTCTTCGAGAGTCAGTTCGTCCAGGCGTATTTTCTGTCCTTCGCAGTAGGCGACGACGCGCTTAACGACACCGTGTGCCGTCCGGAACGGAGTACCCTTTTCAGTCAAGTAGTCGGCCAGTTCGGTGGCGGTTAAATAGCCCCTGTCGCAGAGCGACCGCATGCGGTCGGCCCGAACAACCATCGTCGCCACCATGGGACCCGCGACTGCCAGACACCCCTGCAACGTATCTACCGTGTCGAAGAACGGGGGTTTGTCTTCCTGCAGATCGCGATTGTAGGAAAGCGGAAGCCCTTTTAAGATCGTTAACAGGGCGATCAAATTGCCGTAAATTCTTCCCGTCTCGCCCCGAATAATTTCAGCGACATCCGGATTTCGCTTCTGAGGCATAATGGAGGACCCGGATGTAAACTCCGTTTGAAGCCGGATCATATTGAATTCCGTGCTGGACCAAAGAATCAGCTCTTCGGCAAGGCGTGATAAGTGCATCATCACAAGAGAGGCGGACGAACAAAATTCCACAAGAAAATCTCGATCGGAAACGGTATCAATGGAGTTCGCGGTGATTCGGGCAAAACCCATCTGCTTCGCAAGGAATCGCCGATCAATTGGAAAGGAGGTCCCTGCAAGAGCCGCACTCCCGAGCGGCATCTCATCGGCGCGCCTTCGGCAATCGGTCAACCGCCCTTTATCCCTCTCGAGCATCCACGCATAGGCCAGAATGTGATGCGCAAAAAGTATCGGCTGGGCGTGTTGGAGATGGGTGAAGCCCGGCATGACCACGTCAAGATTCCTCTCGGCGACGAAAACGAAAGCGTCCTGCAGCCGGACGATCTCGCGAGTAATCATGTCGATGTTGTCACGCAAATAGAGCCGCAAGTCGAGGGCGATTTGATCATTTCGGCTTCGCGCCGTGTGGAGTTTCCCACCCACAGAACCAATACGCCGAATCAATTCCCGCTCGATCGCGTAGTGAATGTCTTCTTCAGGAGGCAGGCGTTTTCCCTTCACTAAGTCTCGCAAAATGTTTTTCAAGCCCTTGATGATTCTTTGAGCGTCGCGTACGGGAATGATCTTGCAACGGGCCAACATCCGCGCGTGGGCAATGCTGCCCTGGACGTCGTACGGGGCTAACCGTACGTCGAACGATAGGGATGCTATAAAGGCTTGGGGATTCATAAAATAATTCCTCTCCCCCCTCCAACCGTCATTTTCGCCCCCCTTGCAAAAGCGCTTGTACCTTGATCGGTAATCCGAATAAATTGATGAATC
>JBBSDO010000117.1:0-8907 GCA_038241515.1 Elusimicrobiota bacterium
AAACATGTGAAGTAATGTCAGCCTCCACGGAAGCTGATGGGGGTTTCACCGCGGCGTGCGGAATCAAACACTCTCCCGTTCCGGCTCCACTTGGAAAAGCGGCTGTCCATATTCAACGGGCTGACCGTTGGCCACGAGCGCCTTCACAATTTTGCAAGCCACAGGGGCTAATACGTCTTTCATAATTTTCATGGCCTCAATCGCGGCGACGGGCTGGCCGGCCGTCACATTCGTACCCTCCACGACAAACGGTGGGCGGTCCGCTGAATCGGAACGGAAAAAGGTTCCCACCATCGTAGAGCGAATGGTAACGGGTTCAGGGGCGGAGTGGGACGCTCCTGACGAGGTCTCTGAGCCGAAAGCAGATTGAGCGTTGGGTCGAGAGCCCCGCTTCGTTCTGACCGCTTCGGGGGTGCGCTGAAAATGAATTAAGACCCCCTTTTTTTCCCAAACGACTTCCTGTAAATCTGTCGTCTGAGCAAAGGCCAAAAGTTCTTTTAGTTTTCTCTTAAGCATAGAGATAGTCCAATGTCGCGGTACAAAACATTGGACCTTGGACCGCCTTTAGACGCGGGCAAGATACTCGCCCGTGCGAGTATCAACGCGAATCTTGTCACCCTCTTTGACGAAGAGAGGAACCGCAATCTCAACCCCGGTTTCAAGAGTCGCTGGTTTGACCATGTTGGAGACCGAGTCTCCCTTGATTCCCGGCACGGTGGCGGTGACCTTTAATTCGACGGATGCGGGAAGGGTGATCGATAGAAATTTGTCATCTAAGAAAAGCGCTTCAACTTCCAGATTTTCCGTGAGATACTGGGCCATTTCCCCCAGTTTTTCCTTCGGGAACTCGGTTTGATCGTAGCTCGCCATATCCATGAAATGATAGGCATTTCCATCTGAGTAAAGGAACTGATTCTTGCGCTTCGTCGGAATAATCTCTTTGAAGCGATCCGCCTGTTTAAAGGTCCGTTCCAAAATCGAGCCCGTGAGCAGATTTTTGAATTTAACGCGCATGATCGCGTGCGACATGGCGGTCTTATGGTTCTGGAACCATAGAATTTGGTAGGGCGCGCCTTCGTATTCGATGATCAATCCATTGCGAAAATCAACGGGTTCGAGCATAGATCCTCTTCTGGGTCATTTCGTTAAAATTTCATAGCCGTTTTCTGTCACGAGCAGCGTGTCTTCTATGCGTACCCCACCCCACCCTTGCAGATAAATACCCGGCTCAACCGTGATGATCATGCCGGGTTCAAGGACTTCGGTACTGGTCGGGCCGACATAGGGGGCCTCGTGAATCTCCACGCCTACCCCATGGCCGGTGCTATGAATGAAACGCCGCCCATATCCGGCCCGGTCAATTTCATCTCGGGCAATTCGATCGATCTGGGCGGTCTTTACGCCGGGTTTTACGGCTTCGATGGCAAGTCTCTGGGCTCTGGCCACAATGTCATACACTTTTCTGCCCTGAGACGACACATTATCGCCCAAAAAGAAGGTACGGGTCAAGTCAGAGCAATACCCCTCGACCAGGGCCCCAATATCGCACAAAACAATGTCATTTTTACGCAAAACTCGATCTGCCGTGATGTAGTGCGGATAGGCCGCGTTCTCGCCGCCAGCTACGATGGAGTCGAAGGATGTTTTGATGGCCCCGTTTTTGCGAATATAGGACTCAAACTCGGCCGCTAAATCGCATTCGCGCATCCCCGGTCGCGCCAACTTTTGGATGTGGTTAAAGCCCCGGGCTACAAGATTGCCGGCTTTGCGCAGAGATTTGATCTCCTTCGCGTCCTTTTTTATCCGCAGGGGCTTGGTGGCGGCAGGCAGGGGAAGCCATTTGAGTCTTTTGCCGGAGAGCTTGCGTAGCGCGCTGATGTAAGCTTCGGCCGTGTGGTAAGGATCGTAGCCTATGGAGGTCCATTTGTTTTGGATG
Source organism: Elusimicrobiota bacterium (assembly GCA_038241515.1). GTDB lineage: Bacteria > Elusimicrobiota > Elusimicrobia > 2-01-FULL-59-12 > 2-01-FULL-59-12 > JBBSDO01. The sequence goes on from JBBSDO010000117.1 coordinate 1,937, forward strand.
GCAAAATCCACGACCGCTTGATAGACCTCGCCCGGCTTCTTGAGCGTGATAATCTTGAATTCCGGCGCCAGATCGTCCGCCTGGTCCGCAGCAAGGCCAGGAACGATCATGGAGGCTTGTCTCGATCCGACGAGTCCCCAGCACCCTTCACTGGCATAGCCGGCCAAATAAAAGAGGTCAGGGACATGGGTCACCCAATATCCTGATACCCCTAAGGTTTTCAGATGCTTTTTGAAATTTTGAAGATGTGTTGAACCATTTTGTGGCATAGTTTCCTCGTTTCTTGTCGGTTTATTTTTAGAAAACGCTTGCGATCTTTGCCGCCCGGGCTTGGAAGGCAGCATCGTAACGCGGATACAAAGCTCGAATTCGCTCGTGCAGCTCGCGAAAGGGAAGCTGTCCGTTCGCCGTCGGCGTGCCGATGTAGCCGTAGACAAGCGCAGCGTGATACAAAGGCGCTACCAGACGCGAGAGACTACCTTGCGGTCCCATGCCCATGACCGTCATGAGGTGCTTTGGAGAAAATTTCGCGCAGACTTCCAAAAGGACGCGCACATCCTCTTCCGAATTGACGCGGGTCGCCAGCTTCACGATGTCTGCTTTTTTAGCATAGGCGGCTTTAGCTAATTTGATGAGTTGCGGCGCCTTGGGCGTCCTTTCGAAGTCGTGGTGAGAAATCACCAGCGCTAGGTTATATTTTTTTACGTTTGCCAAAATCTCGCGCCAGGGATACTTCGCGTTCCACTCGACGTCAATCAGGCTTGCGTGGCTGAGGGATCGCCAATGGATAGGCTGCCACCAGGAGGGGAAAGGGTGCCCACCCCTAAAACTAACCAACAGAGGCAGGCCAATTTTCGCCTTAAAACGGGCCATTTTATCCACCATGTCGTCACGGAAGAAGGCGCCCCAAAGGTCAAGGCGAATCTCGGCCATATCCGCACGTTCCGACCTAGCCTGCTCCAAGAGATAGGGCAAATCATCGCCATCCAAGGCGGCAACGAGTAGGGGGGTCGATTGCTTCAAGCTAGCGAGAATTGAGTTCATCATCTTTATAATCCGGACGCCGAAAGGGCCGCATCCAAGAACTCGGGGGCGATCTCCTGACCGCTCACCGCTTGCCCTAGCCCCTTCAATAAAACAAATTTCACGGAGCCACCCTCCACTTTTTTATCGCGAGCCAAGCAACGCATGAGACCTTCGCGCGGGATCGGTTTTTTTACTTGCGCGGGCAATCCGGCTTTCGTCAGAAGAGTGCCTAATCGAATGCGGTCCAATCCTTCAAGCAAGTCGAGCTGCTGCGATAAAAAACCGGCAACAAACATTCCCACCGAAATCGCTTCCCCGTGACTGTAAGCGCGGTACTCGGTCGCCGCCTCGATCGCATGGCCAACCGAATGACCAAAATTGAGAATCGCCCGCAGCCCTTTGGTCTCCCGAGGGTCCTTCTGAACTATTTCCGCTTTAATCGCGACACAGCGCGCGATGATCGGCAGCCAAGCCCCCGAAAATCCTTTCACGAGCGTTTCAACATTCTTCTCGATAGACTCGAAAAGCTTGATATCCCAAATGGCTCCATACTTAATCACTTCGGCGATTCCCGTTTGCCATTGGGATTTCGGGAGACCCTTCAAAAGTTCGGGATCAATCCAGACGAGCCTCGGCTGATAGAAGCAGCCGACAAGGTTCTTCCCTTCGGCAATGTCCACACCGGTCTTCCCCCCGATCGAGGCGTCGACCTGAGCCAAAAGGGTGGTGGGCACCTGCGCGAAAGGAATCCCCCTAAGAAAGGTGGCCGCGACAAATCCTGTCAAGTCGCCGACCACCCCCCCGCCCAGGGAGACGAGCCAAGACTGGCGTTCAAACCGTCCTTTGGCTAGAAATCGATAAATGCGCGAGGCTTGCCGTAGCGTCTTAGAGCGCTCGCCGGGCGGGACGATCAATAGCTGCGCCTGGAATCCTTGCTGAGTCAGTCCTTGAAGTAAACGCTTACCATAAGAGGCGGCTATGGCGCCATCACAGATCACCGCGACCTTGGCTCCTTGTCCCGCCAACTTAGAAAGCTTTTTGGGAAAGTCCGAAAGGGGTTGGCCAATGCTAATTTCGGAAGTTCCAGAGTCTGTCTTGAGTTTCAGGCTTGTCATTCCCACTCCGGGCGAACCAACATCATGATCTCGCGTGCTACGTGAGCAATCGTCTTGCCATCGGTTATCACTTGGAACCGGCACAGGTCGTATACGGACTGCCGTTCTTTCATAAGCCTTTCGATCTTTTGGGGCAGCGCTTCCCCGGCCAAGAGGGGCCGGGTCATATCGTCTTTGAGCCGCTCGAGCAGCGTCCCGACACGCGCCGTAAGGCAAACAAGAAGTCCGTTTTTTTGCAAGTGCTCACGGTTTTGCCGATTGATCAACGCTCCGCCCCCCGTGGAGATGACCGATCGATCCGCTTTGGCGAGCTCCTCAATCACTTGCGTCTCAACGGCTCGGAACACACCCTCCCCCGCACTGTTAAAAATTTCCGCGACCGTTTTCCCCACCTGCGCGGCAATCAACACATCCGCATCAAAAAACGATACATGCAGGTCCTCGGCCAAGCGACGTCCAACCGCAGATTTCCCAGTTCCCATAAAACCAGTCAGAACAATATTCATTTTGGATCAATTGTTTCAAGTTGCTCGCGCAATCGGGGAATGTGGTTAGAGATAATGTCCCAAAGAATTTGGGCGTCGATACCAAAATACTCGTGAGCCACCATGTCACGGAAGCCAGCGATTTTTCGCCATTCCACCTGTAGATTTTTGTTCTTAAGTTCAGCCGACAGATGTTTAACCGCTTCTCCAATAATTTCAAGATTTCGGAGAACTGCATCGTAGGTCTTTTCGTCTGCGAAAAACTGCTCTCTGGTAAGGCCCGCGGAAAAGCGCAACACCTTTTCACATGCGCTTTGATCATCTGCAAAATAAATCGTATCGTCACGCGACACGACGAATGTCCTGTTCCACGAAGGGACGGATCTCCGCTCGTATGCCTCCTTGAGTCACCAGGTCAACCCGGCAGCGCAAAAGGTCCTCTAAGCGGCACTTCAATCCCATGTATTGGTCAAATGTCGCCGGTCCTTCAAACTCAACGAGCAGATCAACGTCACTGTCGGTATCAGCACTACCTCGTGCAACGGACCCGAAGACAAACAGCGAGACAACTCTAAAATCCTGAAGAAGAGTCTGCTCCGACTTCAATTTTTTCGAAAGTTCTTCAAATTTCATGATCGGTCATGGATTTAGCGGGCTTTGGTGTAGGCACCATACCGCTCGTAATTGTCTTTCATCTCGCGGAGCGAATCCCCGCCAAACTTTTCGCACATCGCCCTCGCGACTTCGAAGGCCGCGATCGCCTCCGCCGCAACTCCCGCCGCCGGGACGGCAGTGACGTCAGAGCGAATGACTTCGGCTTTGAACGGTTCTTTGGTCTCAACGTTGACGGACCGTAACGGCTTCATGAGCGTGGAAATCGGTTTCATGGCGACCGAGATAACAATGGGTTCTCCTGTCGTCATTCCGCCTTCAAAACCACCCGCATTATTCGTCTCACGATAAAAGCCTTTCTCTTTGGAATAAAACAGCTCGTCATGCACCTGGCTGCCCGGTTTCCTCGCCATATCAAATCCCATACCGATTTCGACGCCCTTCATCGCCTGAATGGACATCATCGCCCAACAGAGCCGCGCCTCGAGCTTCCGGTCCCAATGGACGTGGCTTCCCAAGCCGACAGGACAACCCGCAATAACAACCGAGTAGATTCCACCGCACGTATCGCCCGTTTTCTTGGCATTATCGATGAGTTCAATCATGGCCTTTTCCGCCTGAGCGTCGGGACATCGCACTTCCGACGCTTCCGACCGTCTAATTAATTCATTTTCGTCCCGGGGAATGGTCACCGCTCGAACTGAGCCAATCTCGCGAACAAAAGAATAAATGCGAATACCAAAAGCGGCAAGTAAGCGACGGCAGACAGCCCCGACCGCAACGCGCGCGGCTGTTTCGCGAGCGGAGGCACGTTCCAGAATATCCTGGGCGTCTTTTCGATCGTATTTGAGCATTCCGACGAGATCCGCGTGGCCTGGACGCGGCTTGATCACGCGTTTCGATTCGTCACGATCTTCCGGATTTACGGAGAGGAGCTTTTGCCATTTCTCCCAATCCTTATTAGCGACCGTCAGCGTGATCGGCGACCCCAGGGTTTCGCCCCAACGGATACCGCTCGCGACCTGAACGCGGTCAGTTTCGATCGCCATGCGGCCGCCGCGCCCATAACCCTTTTGGCGACGCGCGAGCTCCTTGTTGATATCGTCTTCAGTGACAGACACCCCGGCCGGGATGCCTTCTAGAATGGCGCTCAGGCTGCGGCCGTGCGATTCACCAGCAGTTAAATAGCGAAGCATGTATTCCCTTTAATGAGACGTCATTCCCCGCGGACTTCAGCGAGGGATGACGATTTTGGGTTCATTTCACAAACTTGAGCGCTTGCTCGGCGGCGGTTTTCATGATGCGGAAGGGAGCGCGTTTGCCTGTAAAAATTTCGAAAGACCGGGCCCCTTGCGAAACCAACATACCAAGACCATCGAGGGTCTTCAATCCTTTGCGCTTCGCCATTTTTAGGAGCGCGGTTTCGCGGTACACCAAATCGTAGACGAAAAGTTTAGGGTGCAGACTGTTCGGATTGATGTTCAGCCGATCGGCGGGTTTGAGCCCAATCGAAGTCGCATTTACCATCAGGTCCGACTCACGAATCAGCCAGTACAACGCCCGAGATTCGTCCAATGAAACGGCGAGCGTTTCCCGGTCAAAATGGCGCTGCACCCGTTTGGCTAGGACTTCGGCGCGAGACTTATTTCGGTTCGCAATCACTAATCTGCGCACACCGGCCTCCGCAAGAGACATCGCCACAGCCGCTGCGGCTCCCCCTGCGCCCAAGAGAACGACCTTTTTCCCAGCCGGATCGAAATGACCATCCTTGCGAAGGGAAAGTATAAAACCGGGACCATCCGTGTTGTAGCCGTACAGCTTGCGGTTGCGTTGAACGATGCAGTTTACCGCCCCAATTTGTTTGGCGTTTTTATCCAGTTCGTCCAAAAATTCAATAACCGCCCCTTTGTGAGGCAAAGTGACATTTACACCGGAGACATTCAGGGCTCGCAGCGCCATGGTCGCTTTACCCAGATCTTCGGGTTTCACCATCAAAGGGACATAGACCGCGTGGACCCCGAGAGCTTCAAAGGCCGCATTGTGCATCGTGGGCGATAGGACGTGGCCAATCGGATATCCCATGATCCCAAAAACTTGCGTGCTTCCAGATACTTTCATCAGTTCCCTCCTACAGAGACATCGCGAATCCAAAGTGTCGGTGATCCGATGGAACCCATAAAAGTCAAATCCGAGCCCACCGCCTCCACATTTTTAAGTAAATCCAAAAGATTGCCTGCGATGGTGACGCCACGAACGGCGTGGGTTATTCGGCCATTTTCAATCCGTTGGCCGGTGATCCCTAAGGAATAATCTCCTGAAATCGTATCCACCGTGTGCAGGCCCATCACCATTCGGACATAAAGGCCCGAACGGACCTGGCTCAGAAGATCTTGCGCGGATTTCTGACCCGGTTCAAAAAAGAAATTGGTGGCCTCCGGCTCGGGAGCTGTTCGATAGGAACCGCGGCCTGCATTTCCCGTGGAGCGGCCGCCTGATTTCCTTGCCGTATACGAATCATACATATAGCCCTTCAATACACCTTGTTTAAGCAGGACATTCTTTTGGGTCGGCAAGCCCTCTGCATCGAACGGCGATGACCCCAGGCCTCGCAGCAGACGGCCATCATCCGTCAATGTCAGGCACGAGGAACCCACCACCTGTCCCATTCGATTCGCTAAGAAGGACTTCCCTTTTTGCACCTGATCCGCTCGGAGAGCGTGGGCAAAGAGTTCCAGCATTTCGGCGGCGACTAAGGGATCGAGCACCAGATCATATCGGCCAGAGGGGACTTGACGGCCACCCAGCAGAGAAAGCGTGTGTTCGACTGCTCTATTGACGACCTCCTCAGGCTTCAGATCTGCATAGTGACGGGCTCCTTGAAAACCGTAGCCGATCTGAGTTTCCCCATTTTCGACGGCCACACAGGCGAGACTAAAGCTCACGCTCGTCCCGTCCGACGTGGCCGACACTCCGCGCGTGTTCAGGACAGCCGCTTGCGAATACCCCTCCCGATAGCTGGCCCGAAGAACCTTCGTCAAGCGCTTGTCGCGTGATCGGACATCCGATTCCAGTCGCTCCAGAAACGACCAGCGTTCATTCCAAGAGTCTGCTTTAAGCGTCGTATCAACGAGTTGAAGATCGTCAGTAGAGTCCAGTTTTACGGCCGATGGAACGTCCAAGTAGGGATCAATCGAGGTAAAGCGGGAAGATTCCGCCGCTCGCTCCATTAAAGCGGCCTCCGATTCGGTTTCGATTTTATTGCTAAATGCGAATCCAAGCCTGCCTTGATCGACCACCCGCACACAAAACCCTTGATTCTGGTTCAGCGCGGTATTTTCAGGATTCCCCTCGCTCCATTCGTTCAGACGGCTTTCCGATTCCATAAGGAAGACTTCCGCTTGCGCCTGCGGAACTCGGCCCCTAACGCGGTCGAGCAAGCGTTGTCCTTTTGCAATCAAACTCATCGATAGACTCCAAAATTAAGGATGAATAGTAAAAATCCGATCACAAACATAACGGCGCCGATAGGTCGGTTATTCAGTAGGACGTGGGTATCTTTGAAGACATTTTCCCGCATAAAGGCATTCATGCGAATAATCAACTTGGGTTGGAACAGAAAGCCGAGACCGAGCGCAACCAGCAGAAATCCCAAATAGAGCCGCAGCAAGAACACGTTGAAAAATCTATCAAAATCCGTCGACGGAGTCAAAGGCGACGGCTCAATCCCGGAAAT
>JBBSDO010000118.1:0-8889 GCA_038241515.1 Elusimicrobiota bacterium
AACGAAAATCGGGAGTCGAACTGAATGCAGCGGCGTGACGGCCATGACTGAAGTGCCACTGAGAAAAAGATTGACTCGAGAGTTTGTAACGCTGCCGAAATAATCCTGTTACTTGGGCGTAACATCGGCAACGCGGAACCGCTACGTATTAGGCGTTAGATTGCGCGTCGAGGATTGGAGCCTTAGACCGTGTGGATTGAAAGAGGGCGGGGCCGGCGATGACCGGCACGAACCGGCGATGCAAAGCGCTGCGTTTCCACATGAAGCCCTCCGTATAGTAGTGGAAGTAGGCAAGCATCATGAGGGACTCGCGCACATAAGGGTAGAAGCGCAGCTGAAGAAGCGTGTTTGCCAGCGCAATCCCAAAAATCGGGCATAACAGATAAATGGGCAACCCTGTGCGCTTCAACAACCGATAAAACAGATTGGGAGTTTCCTTCCCATTGCGGTTGGAATCATGGGCGGCATAAAAGAGAAATCCCGTAATGTCGTGAATCGCACGCGTGAGAAGCACGCCGAAAAAGCTGTAGTGAAGGATGTAACAAAAACCTGTGAGGACGAGCATCGCGCAGTTTCCGGCCACGTACCATCTTCCAATGCTCGTCCGCGACCGGTAGCCGACAATCCCACCGCCGGCGCACATGACAATCAAGAGCGGAATGATCAGCGAGTCGAGGAAAAATCGCAGGGGAAATGATGCGAGGAATGGCCCGGTCCAGTTTGGGCTTACGAGAATCAACAAATACATAAGAACGCTCGCAAGGATCGTTCCCCAGCGCCAGAAGTAAAAGGGCCGGCTCGTTCCCCCGGTCATAAACATCGCAATTCCCGTCTGCTGCGTGATCAAGTGATACATGGTGTAGACGACGTAAATAATGAGTGAAGCGAAAGCTCCGAAAAAACGCGGCATGAGGATGCCTAGAGCGAAAGCAACGACGAGTGCCGCCCAAAGTTTGCGCTGATAGAAGGCGGCGTACTCCCGATCGAGAAAGCTTCCCGCGCTCGCCACTACGTGAGGCAAGACGAAAAGAAATGTGTAGGCTCGGAGATGTTCTGGGTTGCGCGGTAGTGTGGCACGAAGCCTCCCGTGAAAGATGAAATAATCTACCCCCATAGCCAGCGCGGTGATAGGAACGAGGATATATAAGGAGAGAAGCGAGTTAAAAGTGACTGAGACAGGGGTGTGGTCCGGGTTCGCTGTTGAGAGAGCGCCGCTTATCATGGTAGGGTCCACCGGCAGGCGAGCCACAAAAGACTGCAAAGGCCGAAACACAACCACGGAATCAGTCCGCCATACAAAACAAAAAGAGTTTTGGTATGACGCGGAACGAACGTCCCTAACACCAAGGCCGTCTCTGATACTTTAGACTTGATTGTGATCTGCCCCACTGGATTTATAATAGCCGAGATACCTTGATTATCCGCCCGAAGCATCCAGCGATCGGTCTCGACAGAGCGAATGAGTGAAGCCGCCAGGTGTTGTTCAAGCTCAGCCGTGTCCATAAACCAACTGTCGTTCGAAAGGTTAACCAGGAAATCCGCGCCCTGCAATACAGCGTCGCGCGCTGCTTGGGGAAAAATCGCTTCAAAACAGATCGACATTCCGGCGGTCGCCGACGCCAATTTAAGCGTGTACAGGTCGGTTCCTGCGTCAAAGTGGCCGCCCAAGTCATGAGGCTCTCCAATGATTCCCCGCGGAAGCCAGATTCTTGGAATGAATTCGCCAAATGGAAGCAAGCGATGCTTAGCGTAAGTGCTCACAATGTTCCCAATTTTATCCACGCTCAAAGCGCCGTTGTAAGAATGGGGCTTGTGGGCCAAAGGGACACCAATGATTTCCTCAGCATTCGCCGTTTTAGCGAGTTTCTGCAATAGGGGAACTGGCTGATCAATAGTCATGCGGCGCACGATCGCCGTCTCGGGATATACCATGAGTTCCACGTGGCGACTGGCGGCTGTAAGGACGAGAGACTGATACCGCGATTCAATCATTTCGCGCCTGCCTGGGCTCCATTTTTGTGCGTGAGCAATATTCCCTTGGAGTATGGCCACGCTAATGGGCCGGTCAACAGCCTCCCGCCAAGCGGCCAGACGCGCCATTCCAAACGTAAGAACAAGGATGAGGGCTACCAATGGAGGCAGGAGATGTTTGATAAAAATTTGTGGGGTCGATTTATTAACCCATCGTTCGCGCAACGCGGCGGCGAGGCCAAAATTGACGAACACAATGATACCGGATAGTCCGTTAACTCCTACGAGAGAAGCGATTTGAAGAACGATTTGCTTGGGTGCCTGCGAGCTGCCTAAATTAGCCCAGGGAAATTGCAAACCCATGTTGGCCCGAATGATTTCCATGAGCATCCAGCCAGCGGCGCTGAATCCGGGAAATGCCAAGCACGTCCAAAAGAAACTACTTGGGTGATGGCGCTTTTGACGGCGCCAAAAAGTTCCAACTGAAGATCCCCAAGCCGCCCAGTAGAGTCCGTCGTACAAAGAGAGGAGCATGCAGTTACCCAGTGCGCGTATCGGTGATATATTGCCCATGCGTGCGCCGGCGAAGACCCAATAATAGATTCCACCCATTGCAAACGCCCCCGCCAGGCAGGCAATAAGGGCACTCCGAACAGGCTTTTCCTCCATCAGAACCAATGTCAAAGGCATTAAGGTGATCCAGGCGAGAATGGGGAAGTTCCAGGCCGGGAAACTCCCAATAAAAAGGATTGAAGTAAGAATTCCCAGGCCCAAAAAGGTGAAACGATGAGTATTCACGCTGCCTTTCGTATAACTCGCATTTGTGAGGAGTTCAAGATCAATCGGGTTTTAGATAGGGACGGAAGTTCGAATCTAAAAGGGGTCAATTCCAATGTTTGCATTTCACATTTGGAGCGGCCGGGATTGATCCGACTCGTGGACGGGGCGCGCGCAGGGCGCTCAATAACTCTTGGGTCTCGGTAGCACAGTCGGCGCGTTTTTTGATGCCGAGTCATCATCACTGAGAGTGGACTCGCGGCGCCGCAGTGCTTTGGCGATTTGGGCGAGCGGAACCGGGTAGAACCGTCTGGGTACCCAGGTCAGGGCGGGGGCGCCATCGACTGGCCGAACGCGTCTTGGTTTTGGCGCGCAGTGATTCAAGGGACAGGTTGACCCTTTTCGAGATTCAGAAGTTGTGAACGTTGTTCGTGTCAGATTCCGCTGCTTCGTGGAAGCGGCTTAGAGAAAGCGGCTTTAGGATTTGGCTTCGACCGATTCGAGCCGTTGGCTGTAGTTCTTGAGGTCGGCTTTGATTTCAGCAACGTCTGACTTAATGGTGCGGATGTTTTCGCCGTTGGTACGAACCGCTGATTTCAAAAGCGCGACATCTTCTTTGACTGAATGGAGATCAGGCTCCATACGACTCATGCGCACCCGAACGTCGGACAGCGACTCGCCGAAGGCGTCGAACTTCGATAGCATTAGCTCCATGAGCACAGAAGCTCAGGAAAGGAGCGCCGAAAGATTCGCAATTGACGCTATACGGATTCCCGGCCGCAAGGCCGAAACAGGCTTGGCGTCCGCCGACAGACTTATAACGGCCGCACGTACCGTGTATCGGGAGATAGAGCGAATGAGGCGTTCTATCGGTCGAGCCATTTCCGGTCTGAGAGTACGCGTCGCTGTGGCTTCTAAAAGAAGCAACTTGGCCGGCCCCGTCGGAACTAAAAAATCAACTTCAAGACCTTGCTCATCCCTAAAAAAATACAATTCACGACGCTTGCCAGCATTCACCTGAGCTTTGACGATCTCAGAGGCGATGAATCCCTCAAAAATAGGACCGGCGAAAGGCGATCGGATGAGGTGGCTTTCGTTATTGATTCCCAAGAGATGACAGACGAGTCCTGAATCCAAAAAATAGATTTTTGGCGATTTCGTGAGCCGCTTTCCGAAATTCTCGAAGTAGGGCGGAACAAGAAGTATCTGCGCCGTAATTTCCAGAATACCGAGCCATTGCGTGATCGTGGGTACAGAGAGTCCCAAGGGCGCGGCGATGTCCGTTTTGTTTAAGATCTGACCGGTTCGGCTGGCTAGAAGCGAGACAAAGCGGCGAAAGACCGCAAGGTCCCGGACGGCGCTTAACGCTCGGACGTCTCGTTCTAAATAAGTCTGCAAATAAGACTGAAACCAGAGGGCTGATCCCCTTGGCCGAGAGACGACTTCCGGGAAGCCCCCCCGAATCCAAGAAACCCGTGAATCTTCCTGGCGGGAAAGAGGAAGCAACTGCAAAATGGCCGCTCGCCCTGCCATCGATTCCGTCACTCCCTTCATCAATGGAGCTTCTTGCGACCCTGTGAGGAACCATTGGCCTTTGCGGCCAGGATGCTGGTCGATTCGCGTTCGAATATAGTTCAACAGTTCAGGCACGTTTTGGATCTCGTCTAAAATTACCGGTGTCTGCAACTCGTCTAAGAAAGTACGAGGATCGGAACGCGCGCGGGCGACTACGTCCGAATCTTCAAGGAGAACATATGTCGCGTGGGGATATAAGTGCTTAAAAAGAGTGGTCTTACCAGACCGGCGCGGGCCCGTAACGATGACTGCGGAAAATTGGCGGGCTGCTTTGAGAACGACGTCTCCCAGGAGCCGTGAGGTAAACTGCATTTGAGGATTCTAAATTAAAAACTCTAAAAACTCAATACTACTTGTGTCGTCTGAGTCTGAAAGGGGTCCAGGAACTGCAGTTTAGGCCATGCCCCCGACAATTTACTCGCGCTGGCAGCGGCCCATCACCGGTTTCTTTGGATACATCCCTTTGCCGATTGAAATGGACGTGTCGTACGACTGATGAGCGAAGCCATGGCCATCCGTATAGGAGCTTGGGGAAAAGGCCTTTATTCGGTCTCGCGAGGCCTCGCTCGTCCACGTAAAGAGTACGATGCCGCTCTCTCGGGAGCCGATGCACCGCGATGGAATGACTTGGACGGGCGCGGAAATCTTTCCCTGAAAGGTTTACTGCAATTCTGCGAATTCTTTTTGGATGTCATGGCGGACCAAATCGCGTTTATGGGAACTCTTTTGGAAACCACTGAGATACAGTCGCGCTACACGCGCCTGCTAAACCTTTTACGCGCCGAAAAAAAACTGTCGGCATCGGAGTCTGTGGTGTTGACGCATCTGTTGCGCGTGGGTGAAATGCGCCGCGGGGATATCCAAAACATCGCAGGGGTGAAATCCCGACAGGCGAACAAGATCGGTTCCCGTCTCCTCAAGGAGAATTACGCCCAATCCGATTCGCCCAAAGCCCTCTTACGGTTGAAGGCAAACCGCGAAGTGGTTAGAGCGCTATTCCCCGAGTTCTACGAGTAGCTTGCTAACCCGGATTCCCCAGTTAGGCTGGATGAAGAGGGCCTGGCGACCAGTTCTTAGTGGAAGCTAGGCCGTCCTCCCAGCAAAACAAGGTCGGACGGTAAGCCCCCTCTATTTTAAGAGTCTTTTTCGTGATCCTACATGGGGACAAAATAGTGCATACTCTGTGGACGAAAAAGACTCTCCAATTGAAGGATTGGGGCTAAGCGCCTTTGCGCGAAAACTTTCCCGGAGTGGTTGTGCCAACGTCACTTCGCGCCAAGAACGCGAAGCTGCCAAGTAAACCCTACCTTTTGAGAAGTTTGAAGACCGCGCGGTCATTCACATACGTGTCCGGTTAAATTGGACCTCCTCCCTTCAAGAAAGGGAGGTTGGGAGGGATTTCTCGACTGCGAATCCCCCTCCATCCCCCATACCTCCAGTGCTCTCGCGGAGTATGACCCCGCTCCCAGAGGAAATAGCTCGCGGGGCCTTTTTCAAAAGGGGGAAGTTCCTTCATACGATATAACCCGTTTGTCGGCGATTTTATCGAGGGAGGACAGATTTTACCCGGACAGATGTGTTTTCCGGTCTTTAGTCTCGGATTTCTTGCTCTGAGGATTTGAACCATGCGATCAGAGTTAGGTTGAGTGGTGTGTCACCCTCCAAAATCCTTTGCGAACATTGCGTGTTTTGCGAGAGGCGAGTCTGTGCATGGTGTGCTGTCAGACCCTCTCAAGTCTTAAAGTCCGATTGGAAAGATGCTGTTCCCCGAGTTCTACGAGTAGCTTTCTCTGCGTCCCGGTCCCAGGGGCTCGATGGGCCCATGGGGCGCTTAAAAACATTCCTTCGCTCCATTGCGCTCTTGGTGTCTTTCGCGCCACAATCGTAGTGCGCCGCACAATGCATCTAAGTAGCGATGCGAGAACGTAAGGAGGCTCACATGCCCGCAACGAAGATCGAAACTGACGTCTCCATTGAACTCAAACGGTTGAAGGTCGGTCCGGAGGCTCGCAGTCACCGGCTGGAGAAAGTGGTTTCCCTTTCGCAGAGCTTCAAAGCGCTTAACCAGCAACTCCAGGAAATCCTGGTTTGCCCGCGGGACGAGGCGGCCGGCCAAAATTCAGAGTTCTTTGACGTTTTGGCCGGTGAGGGGCGCATGCAGGCGGAGGAGAGTTTGGGATGGGAAAAGGGGCGCTGTACGATCATGTACGGCCTTTCAGCCTATGAAAAGCTCAAAGTGACCCTGGATGAGAATGAGGAGCGGGAGCCCGTAGGCCCGATCGATACGGCCCGGATCTACGAAGCCATGATGGAAGCGGAGAAGTTGAGCCAAGAGGCGCTCGCCAAGCGTCTCGAGATAGCCCAACCGACTCTGGGAAACTACTTCAGCGTTCTAAAACTAGCCAAAGAAGTACCGGAAATTAATGACTGGTCATTAAATCTTGAATTTCGCCAGCTTTTGCAGCTTTGCCGGCTGGATAATCGCCAGGACAAGGTTGAATTGGGCCAAAAGGCTGCCGAAGAGGAATGGACCGTATCCCAGCTGACCAGCGAAGTGAACAAGCGGCTGCCGGGAAAGAGGCGTAAAAGCGCTAAATCCCCCAAAGACGCACCTATTGACCCTTGCGCGGCCGCCTGGGCTAAAACACAGGGCCGCTTCGAGCTCATGAACCATGGTATTTGGGGAGTGTCCTACGGCCCTTTTGGGGCGGCGACCCAATGGACGTTCCGCGTAATGAGCGACTCACGGCATCCCCAAGTGGAGCTGGCCGCTTGGTTTACCGCCATGGGCCAGGTCTTGGCAGAGGGCCTGCCAGCCGAAGATCTGGAGATATCCAAAAGACAAATGCCGACCCCTGACGACTGGAAGAGTGCAGCCGAGGCGGCTAAAAGCGTCGCGAGCCTGCCCGATCCCGGCGACTGGTCGCCGCTCACCACTCCGGCGGTGCGCCTCCCAGGAACCCCGGAGGCCTGGGCGGAGCTCGAAGCCCTGGCGCGAAAGGGTCCCGGTGCCATTTATAGCTGGACCCATGGCCCCACCAGTCCGATGGCGCAGGCTGCCAAGGACCTGACTTGGGACCAGTGCGGCTATTCCGATCCAGTCCAGGGCTGCCACGGCATCATCAAAGCCATCCAGTCTTTGCAGCCCCAGAAGGTTTCTAATACTTAAAATCGTGGGGGGGGGTCGCAGCGGTGAGCTGTCTTTCAGTTCTCAGTTCTCGGTTCTGGAACTCTCTGCGATCTGGTTTCGTATTTCCAAAGGAGGCGTAGAACCGAGAGTCAGATATCCGAGAACCGAGAACTGAAAACTGAAAGACGACGGAGGGGGCTTGCCGTCGGACTTTGTTTTGCTGTAGTCGGGAGTCCAGCACTTTCAGAGAATTCAGAATGTCGTTGGACGCGTCCCCGATGAATTTTCGGCTTTACGTTAAGCGGCGGGATAAAACACGGCGGGGCTCATGTGGAAATGGCGGCTGAGTCGCTCGATGTGCTCCCGTGTCAGTTTCCGCTTTCCTCGGAGTACCGCTGAAACGACGGGTTGCCCGCCCATATCCTTGGCGAGATCATACTGCGAGAGATCGCGCTGATCCATAAGAAACCGCAGCATCTCTTCGGGTGTCGCGGGGCTAATCGCCAAAAATTTCTTTTCATAAGCTTCTACGAAAGGAACTACGGCGGCCAAAAAAGTCATTACGGCCGCTCTGGCGGTCGCGGGCAAGGAGCTCAATTCCAGTTCGTACATGAGAATGCTGATCACTCGGCTGTACGTTTTATGCATGGTTCTATTCCGGATAGGCTGAGGAGGGACGTGGAGATACAGCCATCGAAGTTCAGCGCCTTCGATAGGCTCTTCCAAACGCCTCAATTTGTTTTGCAAGGCTTTAACGGTCATTTAAGCGCCTCCATTTTCCCCGGTCATAATCGGCGTGCGTAAGCACATTCTCGATGCTGACAACCTGCAACCCATAGTTCACATGCGCAATCAGGCGATATTTGTTTCCTGAAACATTAAACACGGTATAAGGCCGAATGTAATCGGCCGCTGCAAAGGTCTGCCGGAGCTGCGTAAAATGCTTTGGCTCCGACTGTTCCATGTGTTGCGCCCAAGCCCGCAGCGACGACCCTGACTGAGGATAGCGTGTCATGAACTCGAGAAGTCTCTCGCGGTGGACAATCCGCACCTTTGAATGATAGCAGAGTGCTATCATTTGTCAAGGCGTGGTTCGCGATTGTGAACTGGTGATGGCGGGGAACTTTTGTCGGGGCTTCTAGACAGTCACCTGAAACCTGCGAATGGACTGGGTTCAGGGCCGTCGCAATACTCAGTTGTGAAAGGACGATGCTTTTGAACCAGCAGCTCTGTCCACGTAGTTTTTCCACAATAAACATAGTATGTCTAGTATTAGTCGACTTACTATGCAGATATCAATTCTTCCTGGTCTAAAGGGCGGAACGAACGGATGCGGAGGGTGCGGCGCGTCATAGTGGCTGCGCGCAAGAATATGCTAAACGCTTACCCTTCCTCAGGCACGGCGTAATTCCTTCTGTATGCGCTCCGCCAGGTAG
>JBBSDO010000119.1:0-8858 GCA_038241515.1 Elusimicrobiota bacterium
AAAAGGGAGGTTGGGAGGGATTTCTCCCCACGGCAAATCCCCCTCGATCCCCCTTTACAAAAGGGGGAAGTTCTTTCATGTGGCATTATCGCGCTTTCGGCCATCTTCGTCGACGGAAGCAAAATTCCCAGGACCTGGGTGAAGCATCACTCAGTTCGTTTGACAATCATACATATGTATGATACCTTGACGTTTAGGGTCTGATACGAACAATCGCAGGCAGTACCCACCGAATCTTATTCTGCGCACAGGAGGTACTGCCATGTTCCGTCTCAAAAGAGCAGCCGTGTACGTTGTTGGGGTATTGTGGGGGTCCAACGGACATCTCTTATTTCTGCGCGATTGGCCGGATTCTTGGCTGAACGCCGAGATGGAAGAAGAAATCTGTTCTTTCTGCGCTTCGCGGGGTCTCAAACACAACAGCTGGTAATTCGAAGTGGATCGGGACTGGTTTACCGGAGCTGAAAAGAAGTAGTCGCTTGTAGGTAGGCTTCAAAAGCGGGTTTCTTGGAAAAATCCTTCCGGATCAGGCCCGAATAATCAGTTCCGTTGCCGAATACATTTTCGGTATCCCGAAAAAAGGACCAAAATATTTTGGTCACACCGGGCCAAAGCAATACTTTTTCATACAGGGTTCGCACCCATTCCGCTTGTTGGGCTTCTGACGGGTTTTTTCCTAACCACCAGTCCGGGACTTGCTGTGGGGCTTTTATCCCAGGACATCCGATCGACGTGAGCCAAAGAGGTTTCAAAGTGTCCCCGTTTTCCTTCATCACGCGATAAATGGATTCATAAAAATAGCGAAGCCCTCCGATCGCATCCGGCATAAGCGGGTGAACAAAGGGGTGGGCGTTGACTACATCAAATGAATGGATTCCACCCAAGGCGTAGACTTCTTTGAGCGATTTCGGCAGCGCTTGCCCTAATCCCCCTAAATGGACGACAGCCGTATCGTCCTCTTTTTTAATTGCCGTGTAGGTCTGTTTCAGAAGTGTGACATAGGCCTGCATGTGATCCTGCGGAGTCCAAAAGCGCACCGAGTCGGGCTCGTGCCACACCTCCCAATGCTGAACGGTGCCCTTATAGCGACGAACCACTTGACGGGTCCAGCGGGCGTAGGATTCGGGTTCGGGGGCTTGATTCCAGGCCCCCAAGCACGCTGGGGTATAGGTAAGAGTAGCTAAGAGTTTGAGGCCCGCGTCCGTGACGGATTCAACGAGCCTATCGTAAGGGCCGAATTCGAAAGTATCGGCCTCGGCCTGGAAGTCAGGCCAGGCGAAATCCGAGCGGACCCAACCCACTCCGGCTTCCCCCATGAGCGCGAGCGCTCGGCGGATTTCGTCCGGTCGATAGTGGTGATGATTCCAGGGGTGATTCCAGGTGAGAAAATCATGCGTTCCGAAAGGACTACTGGACTCTCGTGGGTCGCTCATCGCGACCATATGATAGCTGTTTGGAAAGATCGGCCTGGGGGCGGGCTTCGACAAAGCGGAAATCCTGCAAAATCAGCTCAAAGCTTTGGCGATACTGTTCCCAAAGCTCCGGGCGATCGGCAATAAAACTGATCCAGTAGCGATAAGGCCCCTTATCGACATAGTAGTCCAAAATGCGTCCGTTCGCCGTGACTCCCTCAACGCGAATGGCGGGAAGGCCGCCTAAGCGAGTGCGGGTCTGGTTGAGGCGCGTCTCCTGTAAGCGGGTCAACTGGGCCTGCACGGAGTGCTCAAAATCGTCGCTTGTCGCTTTGATTCTTCCCACAGCGAGGCGAACGTAGGGGTCGGGATTGAGCTGCATCGCAAAAACAACACAATTTTTAAGAGGCGTGATTTGCCAGTCGTCGACAAAGGGAACCTCAAAGCCCAGGTCGTTGCTCTGGTAGCGCCTCCAGGGTCCAAATAAAGAGCCAAAGGAGGTGCTGAGTAGGGTGGGGATGAGCAGGCCCACAGTGACAAGTGATCGCAGGTATTTAGTCATTTCCACACTCAACATACAGTGTGTATGGTAGATAAATTCATTTTTCAATGATTTTATCCCTATAATAAAAATCCTTGAATCGCCGAACCTGGATTTGGACTTTAGGCGTCCTCGCTCTATTCGGATCAGCCCTCTTTCTTTGGAATCGCAGTAATACGCATCCCCCCGCCTGGGACGAAAGCGTTCACCTTCATCTGGCATTGGATTACAAGAATTGGCTGGTCCATGGCGATCCGGTGACGTCGAGTTGGGCTACCGTTTACCCACCGCTATATCATCTTTCACTCATTCCGTCCCTTTCCTGGGGAACACCTTCAGAAGCCCATGCGGTCTATACACACCTATTTTACGCGTTGATTTTCATTCTCGGTTGTGCCTGGCTGGCCCGCGGGTTTGGCGGCTTCCCGGAGGAGGGCGTGCTCGCCGCTTTTTTTGTGTTGGGGAGCTATTTTGGGTTCCATACCGCTCGCCATCCTTTAATCGATTTCGCTTTGATGGCCTGGGTGAGCGTGGGAATGGCACTCTTGTGGCATTCGCGTGCCTTTGCCGACAAGCGGATGACGCTGCTGTGGGCCGTTTGGTCGGGACTCGGAATGATGCTTAAGCCTTTTTATGCCATGTGGTTTGTTTTACCCTGTGTTCTCCTACTTTGGGAGGGACCTACAAGATCCCCTGCCGAGGCTCGTCCTAAAACAAATTTTCTGCTTGCTCTGATCGTGATCCTCCTGGCGATGATCCCCTACTATGGCTGGCAAGGACCGCTCTTTTTTCGCAATGCCATCGGGTTGGCAGGGGAAATGGGGATTGCTGAGGGAGACCCTAGCTTTACCTCCTGGGCGGGGTGGTTTTATTACGTACAAGCGCTCTGGGTTCAGCTCGGTCCGCTCAGCCTCGCCTTTTTGCTTACGGGAATTGGCCTGCTGGTTCTAGGCAGAAAGGGAACGCCCGGACAACGGTTTCTAAGCAGCTGGATCCTGTCGGGCTATTTGGCTTTTACTTTAGTGCGGAATAAGGACTGGCGCTATACCCTGCCTTTGGTGCCCGCGCTTGGCTTTTTCGCCGTTCGGGGATTTCTTTCTTCCGATCGAAATGGCTCTCGAAAGAGCTGGATCCTAGCGTTATTAGCAGGTGTTTTTGTAGTTAACGGATTCATTTCAGAAAAGCCTGTGCGGGAAGATTGGCACCACCGGGAGCTGGGACAACTTCTCGCCCAGAGGCACGATACGAATTCCCCGTTCCTGATCGCCAGTGTCTTGGATAACCAAGCGTATTTCTTTGGAAGGACCATTCGCTGGACGTTGCGAACCCTAGGCATCCAGCTGGATACGGCTTCCGCGGCAGATCCCGTTGCGAACTTTACAGAGTATATCGTCCAGAAGCCGGGGGATCTCGGCCCCAGCAGTTCGTCTCTACTAGCGGAGTGGGCCCGCTTGCAAGCCTCAGGAAGAGCTTTTACCGCGGTTTTCCCCGAGGTGGCCCAGTTCCCGCTTCCGGATAGATCGGTCGCCCATGTATTCCGCCGCGATCCGGCGCATCGATTTGAGATAGGGGGCCTGTCCGCGAAGGAACTGGAAAACAGGCTGCATTCCTATTTGGCAACGCTCATTGACGGGCCCTTCCAAGTCAAAGTGATCGGGAAGCCAGAAGAGTTTCAGCGGGGGCGGTTAGAATCAGTGGAAATTTCCGGCGGACCTTGGAAAATTCGTGAAATCCCAATTCGCGAAGCCACGCTGCGCTTAGAGAAGGTATGGCTAAATTTGTATCAACTTTGGGACCATCAAAAACCGGGTGTGCTGGCGGTCGAGCGGATCGAACCGCACATCGTGATCAGCGCCCGAGACATCGAAGGCTTTCTTCGCCGGAAGGCACGTGAGCTCAAAAACACCCAGGTGCACTTCGCTAATGGGCTGCTATCGTTGACAGCGACGTTTCGCGGTCTGCCCGTGGAGGCACTAGCGCGCGTCGATCTCGAGAGTCAACCCCGCCAGCTGGTCGCGACGCTCGTTCGGGTCAAAATGCACGGAATAACGCTTCCCGGGTGGATACTAGGTAAAAGTCGTAAACAGATCCTGCCTTTAGTTCCAATCCCCTCTTTCCCCGTCGCGATCCAAATAGGCCGTGCGACCGTCAATGACGATTTCGTAAAAATCGACCCCTAGCGCAGCGGCAACCCTCGACGAAAAAGCCAGTTTTTTCGTTACAAATCTTTGCAGGTTCTGAACACCCTTGAAGGGTTTCCTCGTGTCCGATAGTCTCTTCTCAGAACAATGCGATACGCCCTCTTGATAGTGACTCTAGAGATTTTTGCGTTGGCCCCGGTCGGGGCATTTCCCCTCCAGGTCCAATCCGACGTCGAGTCGCTATGCTTGCACTCGGCAGGCCCCAAACAAGTCGCTTTCAATGTTGTAGGTCCCAATGACACCTCACTTCAGGCAGAGATTCGCGATCAGACTGGAGGGCATGTGGGCGTATTACGTAAAGTGTCTGAGCATCTCTTGGTCTGGGACGGCAGGGACGAAAAGGGAAGGTTCGTGGCCCCAGGGACCTATTTCGTAGAGATTTTGGAAGATGCCTACCTCTGGAACGGCGCTGTCTCAGTCAACTAATCCGCTCCGCACCTTTCGTCGCGTAGAAGTAAAATCCGATATCCGCTCTGCAAAGGAATAGCCCAAATTTTCTTTAATGATGATTTTCGATTTGTACAAAATACGTTCGTGATCGATCCGTACAATCGGGCATTCTCCCTCCGAATTTTGGCGGCCAAAATCGAAACACACGGGATCGTAGTCGCCTGATATCGGGCGGGCAAACTGCACAAAACCATTCGCGGTCAAAGTGTCGGAGAGGACGCGATCCCGGAAAATCGCCCGCGTCAGCTCTGTGTAAAGACTTTGCCCCGTGTTCGCTAAAAGGATGATGTTGGAAAAGTCAAACGAGGGAAAAATATAGCGAGTAATCAAGGAGCGAAAGGCAGGAGGGAATTTTCGACCAATGCGTTCTTCCAGGTTATGGATCCAGGTCACATACCGGAAGGGCTGAATCATCCAGCTGTAGTAGAGTCCGAATTGCGCTCCTCCACGCCGCAGCGCCAGCGGTATGTCTTCTTCACGAATGCGCCGCCGAGGCAGGTGATTTACTTTGGCAACAAAGCGGTCGACCAACAAATCGACATCGGTGCGGCTCTTCAATTTCCCTCTCCCATCTGAACGCCGAGATTTTAAGTGTTTTGGGGAAGACCGCCTATGGACCGGATGGCTAGAAAAGCGGAACTAATAGGCCCATTACTAATGTGGGACCCAGCAGTTTGCAAAAATAAAACTCAGTGTTTTAGAGTACCGAGATGCGGAGGAAAATAAAAAAAGCCGGACAAATAGGAATGCCGGTTGTGCCCCCAACGGGATTCTCCGCCACTAAGTCTCTGGCGGACCCGCCAAAGCCGTAGTGGCGGGGAACCCGTGATCTCTGTCAGACTCTTGGGAGGAGTCCTGAACCGCTACCAAATGAAAATGCCGAGTGTGCCCCCAACGGGATTCGAACCCGTGATCTCTGCCTTGAGAGGGCAGCGTCCTAAACCGCTAGACGATGAGGGCACAATCGGCACCGTTTTTGAGGGCATTCCCAGCCGGCGTCTCGCTATTATAACACCGCGGTTTGGATGCTTGGCCTATGACTCTGAGTAAAGATAGAACGTCTCAACAGGGAGTGAAGAGAAGGAATGGGCAGCGCTCCTCAGTTGGCGGAATACCATCTGGCGGCGTCCCCAAAAGAAAAGGTGCGCAGCGGTGTGTCGATCCTGCAGGCTGGGGCTCTCACCAGCCGACCCCGCCATTACTCGCCCTTTGTAAATCGTCAGTTGTTTCGAATCATGCGGAAGCTATCCCTGGACCAGAAAATCACCTACATCAATACATTTGATTCGGTGGAACGCGTCGCGCGGAAGGTCATACCGGAATAAAAAAAGTTGGGCGGTGGCTGGGATAACTCTTAAACCCAGACACCGCCCTATTTGCTACCGACCGTGATTGGCGATCGGTTACAGTATGTTAGACACACCCCTAGGGGTTTGGTAACAAATGAATAGAAAAAGCTAGTTTGTACCCGAATCGGGAGTAATAAGGGCTTTGGGAGGCTCTTCTTCACTGGCCCCGTGTTCTCCAGCCGAAATCAACTTCTCTTCGAATCGCGCCAAGCGCTTTTCTGATTCCGAATAGCGTGTCTGAGCGTTCATAATATGCATCCCCACCTTGCGAAAATCCTCGCTGAATTTTTCCAGTTCTTGGCGCAATCGGTTGAGATGATTAATGATATCTTTGGCGCGTTCTTCGATCCGCATCCCCCGAAAGCCTTGGGCGAGGGTTAAAAGGTACGCATAAAAGGAATTGGGAGACACAGGCATGACTTGCTGAGAAATGGCGTAAGCATAGAGCGCTTTTTCATCGTCCTCCGCTTCGGCTCGGATGATCGTTTCGTAATAGACGTTCTCGGCTGGGATGTACATCAAGGCAAACGGGAAGGTTCCTTCATCCGGTAAAATATACTTGGCGTGGATATCATCGATATGTTTGCGCACATTCTTGGCAAACTCCTTGCGAGCCGTCCGGCGGTCGTCATCGTTCGTCGCTTCCAGCATACGCCGGAAGTTTTCCAAGGGAAATTTCGCGTCGACGGGGACCAAGCCCTCCTTGAGACGAATGATAGCGTCGACGATATTCCCGGTGCGAAAGCGATGCTGGAAGGAATAGTGTTCGCTGGGAAGGATCTCGCGCAGTAAGTTTTCAAGCAAAACCTCCCCCATTCCCCCGCGCAGTTTCGGTGGACGCAGGATATCTTGTAGGGTAGACACGTCCTTAACCATGGACTGAATCTGGATATTTGCCTCCGTCAATCCGCCCAACTGATTTCGCAAATCACCGTAGAGTTTAGCGGCATTGTCGAGGCGTTGATTAATTTCCCCTGACGAGCTGCGGAGGTTGACGGTGACGGAATCCAGCTGCTGTTGAAGCAAGTTGGCATTTTGCGACAAGCTCTGCGAGACTTGTTCCCGCAACGATTCGATTTGCCGCTGCATCAATGTCATGGGGTGGTCCTTTTTTTCATTGCGCCGCCCCCAAGCTATCCAAACGACAAAACCCAGGTTCGTCAAAAAAAGCAGGATAAGGAGAAAGCTCGAGACTGTCATATCGCTATTTTATATTGAATTAGTCTAATTCGAAGGCTCCTTGAGGAGATTCCTGGAACGAGCATTCTCCCAGTTAATTTCGACGAGCAAATAAAATGGACTATCAAACGGAAGCCCCGGACTCAGATGAATCACGCGATGGGGCCAGGGTAAGAGACCTGTGGGTGGAAGCATCTTTCGCGAAGGATTTGCGCTAATGAGCCGTGCCAGGCGACGTACTGTACTTTCGTCGAGGATGAGATAGTCCGGTTTGTAAGCTTCCAGAGGCAACCAGAGATCTACTTGGTTAATCATCCAACGGTGGAGAGCAAGTACGCCAATGTCCCGGTAGGGCCAGAGATAGAGGTCGGGCCAAAGAATCTGGGGCCCCATTACTCGGCGGCTGGGTTTCATAGCGTCCTTAAATGGTTTACAGATTTGCGACAGCGGGGGAACCGCGTAGGCGCTTGACACAATAAAGACCCCTGTACCTAGTGTGATAAACCCAAGCAGGTGACCCGAGAAAAGCGCGAATGGTATTGCAAGACTCTTCCCGCGGCGAACGGCAGCAAGGTAACCAAGTAATACGGCCCCAAAGACCGATACGAACCAGAAATGGAAAGTCATCGTTGTTATGGTCGCCCCCCAGCCCTGTAGGGTTGCGAAGTGGCTGACGACGGCGGCCGCTGTCACAAAGAAAAACCATTTGAACTGGTACGGCAAAAGGAACCTCGAAGCGAAAAAAAGAAGTAAGACGGGGGCTACCCCCAGCGGAAACAACAGAAGAAACCAGGCCAAGGAGAGGGAGACCTCGTACAAAGTCCATGCCCACGGCTGAGTGAGGATCCATGCAGCAATCAGAAGCGCAAAAAAAGGTTCTAAGACCACCTGATAGTTTCGAGCCTGTTGTGCAACGGCGAGCGCATTACAGATCATGATGGAAAGGGCAAAGAGGGCCACAAAGCGTATCGGTCGTTTTTGGAAAATTCCCCAGATCCCCGCTGCCATATAAAGCATGGACTGCCAGCCGGAGAGGACTTGCTCCGCCATTCCTCCCCTCCCCCTATACATCCACGAGTCAAAATAAAGATTCAGTTCGTTAAGGCCCATGGCGAACAGATCCGTGCGATATCGGAAGAGAGGCGGAATCATAAAATCTTTCCAAAATAAAACCTTCAGGCCGGGCAAAAAGCGGTCCCAATCGGCGGCGACAATGAAGCAAAAGCTCCCCCCTAGCCAACCCAAAGCCGCCCAGGCCAAGCCGCGCCACTGGCGAAGAATCACGGCTATAGTTATTACCGGCAGAATGAAACAAATGCCGTTCGTGTGAATTCCGGGAGCTAGACCTGCCAGGAGCCCGGCTGCGCCCATCCAAAAGACATTTTGAGTTTCTTCGGCCCATAGAAGAAAAAGAAAGATGAGAAGGGCAGCCAGGCAAAGCAAAGTATCTGGCCTGACTGAGCCCGCGTCAAAAATAAATATAAAGCGCGTGGCTAAGATGCTCATCGCCAAAAAACCAACTTTGCGCGAGTGCAATAGCGTACCCAGGAGATAAACCGTTCCCAACGTGACGACGCCTATGCTGAGGCCAAATAGGCGCACTTTGATGAAACTAAATCCAACCAGAGCAACCCACGCCGCGGCCGGCCAAATAAAGAAAGGACGGATCAAGGACGTGGTGGAAGTCCGGAAGGCGTATAAAACGGGCGGATATACGTCGTCGTAT
>JBBSDO010000120.1:0-8609 GCA_038241515.1 Elusimicrobiota bacterium
AGGACACACAAGCCAAATGATCTTTTCCGTAGCCAAGATCGTGGCTTTTGTTTCGAGCATCATGACGCTTTTTCCCGGGGACGTTATTTCGACAGGCACGCCGGTCGGCGTGGGCCCGCTCCATGCCGGCGATACAGTCGAAGTCTTTGTCGAAGGAGTAGGCCGGCTTCGAAATCCAGTCGTAGAGGAAAAGAATCAATGAAGTACGCAGCGCGCATCGAGCAACTGCCGCCCTACTTATTCGCTGAAATCGATCGCAAGAAGAAAGCCGCGATCGAACGCGGCGTCGACATCATATCGTTGGGCGTCGGTGATCCGGACCGTCCTACGCCGGAGCATATTATCAGGGCCGGCCAGGAAGCCATGGCCAAGGCCTCGAATCACCAGTATCCCTTTGGAGCGGGACTTCTTACTTTTCGCAAGGCCATCAGCGAGTGGATGGAAAAGCGGTTCCGAGTGCGCTTGGACCCAGCCACTGAGGTCTACTCGCTTATTGGCTCCAAAGAAGGACTAGGCCACCTTCCCTTAGCCTTTCTCAACCCCGGAGACGTTGCCCTAGTCCCAGATCCCGCATACCCGGTCTACAAGAACGCAACACTTTTTGCAGGAGGAGAACCGTACTTGATACCGTTGAAAGAGGAAAACAATTTCCTTCCCGACTTAAAGGCAATTCCCGCGCAGGTTCTGTCTCGTGCCAAGATTCTTTTCCTGAACTATCCCAATAACCCGGTGGCCGCCACAGCTCCCAGAGCGTTCTTGGAAGAGGCTGTCGAATTTGCCAGAAAGCATAAGCTGATCGTGGCTTACGACAACGCTTATTCCGAAATGTACTTCGAAGAACCGCCCCTTAGTTTTCTGGAACTCCCTGGCGCCAAAGAGGTTGGTATTGAGTTTCATTCGCTATCTAAAACCTACAACATGACCGGCTGGCGCATTGGCTGGGTCTGCGGTAACGCAGAAATTATCAAGGGTTTAGCTTCTATAAAGGATAGCGTTGATTCGGGGGCCTTTCAGGCCATTCAGGAGGCGGGTATCTCCGCACTCAGCGACACATCGTCGTTTGTCGCGGATATGCGAAAGCTTTATCAAGGGCGCCGGGAACTCTTTGTAGGTCAAATGACCCAGATGGGTTGGGCGATGGCAAAACCGCCTGCAACCTTTTACGTTTGGGCACATACGCCTAAAGGCTATACCTCAGCGGCTACTGCTGGAAAACTTTTGGATGAACAGGGGGTCGTGTGTACACCTGGTGTTGGATTTGGACCCTCAGGGGAAGGTTTTGTTCGGTTCGCTTTAAGCGTGGAGGAAAAACGCCTGCAGGAAGCCGTACAACGGATCCAAAAGGTGAAATGGTAGGACGAGACAAAGGAGCCGAGCGTCAAAAGTTCAGGGCCCGGAACCTTCTGCGCGGGAGTCCGGCAGTTGTGTACATCGGCTTGGGCTCAAATTTGGGCGATCGCGAAGAGATGATCAACAAAGCCTTGGGGCTTTTAGCCCAAGTCGAAGAAATCCGAATTTTGAAAGTGTCGCGGGTTCTTGAAACAAAACCGGTCGGTTATTTACAGCAACCCAAATTCTTAAATGCGGTAGCGAAAGCGGAAGTGAGTCTAGGGCCTCTGGTCTTGTTGGACAAGCTTCTTGCTGTCGAAAGGCGCCTAGGCCGTGTCCGAGAGAAACGGTGGGGGCCACGGACCATAGATTTGGACATCCTCATATACGGGAATCGCCCCTATAACCACCCCCGGCTCAAGATTCCGCACCCCGAAATACACAATAGGCCGTTTATTTTGGAGGCGCTAAAGGAATTGAGTTGGGGCGGATCTAGCCCTTCTCCCGTCTTGGGAGAAGGTGGCCGGAGGCCGGATGAGGGCCCTCACCCTCTCCCTAGAAGGGAGAGGGTCCGCTGAAAGAAAAAATGAAAAACAAGATCACGGCACCTTTTCTCAAAGCCATGAAGCGGGACGGTGAAAAAATTGTTGCGCTCACCTGCTACGACTACCGGATGGCCCAGATTCTGAATGAGGCCGGAGTCGATCTGTTGCTTGTTGGCGATTCCCTCGGAATGGTCAAATTGGGCTACCCGTCAACACTCCCTGTTACGGTAGAAGACATGGAGTATCACACCCGAATCGTTGCGCGGGGGAACTCACGAGCGCTACTCGTCACTGACATGCCCTACCTTTCCTACCATGCCTCGAAAGAAGAAGCCGTGCGCAACTGCGGACGGATGCTAAAAGCAGGCGCCGAAGCGGTCAAAATTGAAGGGGGGGAAGAGATGCTTCCAGCCCTTCGTGCGTTGCAGGCAGCGAAGATTCCCGTGGTCGGCCACTTGGGTATGACCCCCCAATCGGTCCACGTGTTTGGTGGCTACCGGGTCCAAGGCAAGGAAAAAATTCACCGACAGCGTCTGCTTCGGGATGCCATGGTGCTAGAACGCGCGGGAGTCTGCGCAATCGTTCTCGAATGTGTACCCGTCGAACTCGCCAAACAAATTTCGGCCAAGATCTCCATCCCGACCATTGGCATCGGAGCCGGTGTCTCCTGTGACGGGCAGATTTTAGTCATTGATGATCTTTTGGGTCTAACGGCGCCTCCTTTGCCGCGTTTTGTTAAGACCTATGCCAGCCTGGGAGTAACGATCGGGCAGGCCGTGAGACGATTCGGGCGCGATGTTCGGCGGAATGAGTATCCAGACCTGCCCCATTCCTATCCATGATGGGCGCGATCGCCCTTTTGGCGACGCTACTTGTGGTACTGGGAATCAGTATGTATGGGTCATCCGAGATTACCCGAATTCCGTTTCTCCCGATTCCCTTTCGACCGGAAGATTTCGGATGGCCGAGCGAGTCGGTCAGTTTTAATTCCGTCGATGGGCTGCGATTAACCGGGTGGTTCATTCCGGCGAGTTCGCCTTCGGATACGACGGTGGTCATTCAACACGGTGTGGGCTCTAACGCAGGTGATATGCTTCACAACACGGCCTGTTTAAGAAATGGTGGAAAGTGGAACCTGTTTTACTACAATTTTCGCGGACACGGAGATAGTCAGGGCGAAAAGACAACTCTGGGTCCGATGGAGCTGAAGGATATGAATTCGGCGCTCGAGTGGCTGAAGAAAGAGAAACCCGAGGCCTGTAGGCGGCTGGCGATATACGGACACTCCCTCGGCGCCGCCGTGGCCATTGTGGGGGCCGCAGAACATTCAGAGCTTGAGGCGGTGGCGGCGGAAAGTCCTTTTGCGGCCATCGCCAATACGGTTCGCCATTTCTCTTGGCAATTTTATGGGCTTCCTTATTTTCCTTTTGTTCCGCTCTCTCTTTTTTTTACGTCCCTGCGATTAAGAATGCGGATCGGGGACTTTGCCCCGGCACAAGCGATCGGTAAAATCAGTCCGAGGCCAGTCTTTCTCATCGCCGCCGAGAGGGATCGGCGAATGCCGATGAGTGATCACACGATTTTATGGGAGCGGGCTAAAGAGCCGAAAGAACAGTGGGTTGTGGCGGGCGCCGACCATGGGGAACCTTGGATAATGGTGAAACAGGAATATGAAAGCCGACTCTTAGGCTTTTTTAGAAAGGCACTATCATGAGAATCATACGATCTGTTGCAGAAATGCAGACCAATGCTTTACATCTTCAGGCCCAAAACCAGTCCATTGGTTTTATTCCCACGATGGGAGCCTTGCACGAGGGCCATCTAGCGCTTGTGCGCCGCGCCCGTGACGAGAATGATGCGGTGATTGTCTCCATATTTGTAAATCCCATGCAATTTGGGCCCAAAGAGGATTTGATCCGTTATCCTCGGACCCTTGTTCGTGACCAAGCGGCGCTCAAAAAAGCCAACGTGGATATTCTCTTTGCTCCCAGCACGGAAGAGATGTATCCGGCAGGATTTTCAACTTTTGTCGATGTCCCGTCTTTGAATAAAACCCTCTGCGGTCCGCTGCGACCCCATCATTTCCGAGGGGTCGCGACGGTGGTTGCAAAGCTGTTTCAAATCGTCCAGCCCACCCGGTCCTATTTCGGAGAGAAGGATATTCAGCAGGTTCGCGTCATTGACCGCATGATCGAAGACTTGCGGATTCCCACGCGCTTGATCGCCTGTCCCACCGTCCGCGAAAAGGATGGGTTGGCGGTTTCTTCGCGCAATCGTTTTCTATCACGCAAAGAGCGCGAGGAAGCGGTAAAACTCTATCAAGCCCTCTATCTCGGTCGCGAACTCGTCTCTCAGAAAATCATGACCCAATCCAAGATGCTGGTTAAACGTCTCACGGGCGTCCTAGCCACAATTCCTCATAGCAAAATCGATTACATCGCTTTCGTCGATCCCCTCACCTTGGAGCCGATGGAGAAGGTGCAGCGCCCTGCGCTTTTGGCGATTGCGATATGGATTGGTAAAACCCGCCTGATCGATAATGTCGTCATTTCCTAGCCGCGAAGTCGAAACCGATTTCCTTATTATTGGCAGCGGAATCGCTGGGCTCAGCCTAGCCATCCGATTGGCTGAACTGGGAACAGTGGCTCTCGTATCAAAACGAGAGTTTCTGGAGGGTTCCACGTTGTATGCGCAGGGGGGCATCGCTGCCGTGATGTCCCCCGATGATTCCTTCGAAAGGCACATCCAGGATACGCTTGTTTCCGGAGCCGGATTGTGTCATGAAGACATCGTTCGCGGCGTGGTGGAAGAGGCGCCCGCACGGATCAAAGACCTCGTCGATTGGGGTATGCACTTCACCAAAGAGAGCCGCGATCAGGATGACGATCCGGATTACGAGCTGGGGTTGGAAGGTGGGCATTCCAAGCGCCGTGTTGTCCATGCAGGGGACTTCACAGGCAAGGAAATATCCACGACGTTGCTCGGAAAAGCAAAGGGCCTCCCCAACATTCGCTTCTTCGATTTTCATATAGCCGTCGACTTGATTACAACTGAAAAGGTCGGTGCGGCGCCTCCCTTTGTTAATTTAGGGGCTTACGTTCTCAATACAAAAGAGAACCGAGTGGTGACTTTTTTAGGACGCCTCGGAACATTCTTGGCGACCGGCGGAGCCGGGAAAGTCTATCTCTACACGTCGAACCCTGATGTATCGACGGGGGACGGCATTGCGATGGCTTACCGCGCGGGTGCGATTCTTTCTAATTTGGAATTTGTTCAGTTTCATCCTACCTGCCTCTATCACCCAGAAGCCAAATCCTTTCTGATCTCCGAAGCCGTGCGCGGCGAGGGAGGAATTTTACGGTTGCGCGATGGGAGCGCGTTCATTGAAGCCTACCATCCCGCCAAGGAACTGGCCACGCGGGATATTGTGGCTAGGGCCATCGACACGGAGCTTAAAAAGCGCGGTGACGCCTTTGTCTATCTCGATATTCGTCACAAGGGGAAAGAGTTTTTGGAGCGACGGTTTCCCAATATCTATCGGGAATGTCTGCGCTATGGAATCGACATGGCCAAAGATATGATTCCCGTCGTCCCCGCGGCCCACTACTTTTGCGGAGGGATCCAAACGGACGGCGTAGGGCGTACCTCCATCCCCGGCCTTTGGGCCATCGGAGAAGTGGCTTGTACAGGATTGCACGGCGCCAATCGGCTCGCTTCGAACTCCTTACTCGAGGGGTTGGTGTTTGCGCATCGGGCCTATCAACAGGTCCGTGCTTCGGTGCTCCGGTCCTCCAGTGCTCCAGTTAAGACGATGTCTGTTACTGGAGCACCGGAGCACCGGGGCACGGGAACACGCTCGACCGTCCCGCCTTGGAACCCCGGAAACGCCCGAAACAGCGATGAGCAGGTGGTCATCACTCAGAACTGGGATGAAATCCGACAGTTGATGTGGAATTACGTGGGAATTGTCCGCTCGGACAAGCGACTGGAACGGGCTTATCGGCGCATGCAGCTTTTGCAGCAGGAAATTCACGAGTATTACTGGGACTTCATCATTACCGCCGATTTGATTGAGCTGCGCGATATCGCCACCGTAGCGGAACTCGTCGTTCGCTGTGCGATGATGCGCAAGGAAAGCCGCGGATTGCATTTTAATTTAGACCATCCCCAAAAAGACGAAAGTCAGGGCCGGCACGACACTCTCGTTCAGCGCTTGTCCGCCACTCCTGCACCCCCCAATCTGCATTTCGCTTAGTATTAACTCCCTCTCCCCGCCGGCATGTTTTCGGCGGGGAGAGGGGCCAACGCCTCTAAAATCGCAGAAATCACAGGTTCCGTATGATTCAGCACATCGTTATCCCAAAACCTCAGCACTTTAAAGCCGTATCGATTCAGAAGTTGAGTTCGAATAAGGTCAGGGGCCAATTGATCTAAATGGTGTCCGCCATCTAATTCAACGACCAAGTGCTGGCCCAGACAACAAAAATCCACAATATACGGTCCGATCGGATGCTGGCGGCGAAATTTAAAACCCTGGAGGCGATGGGCACGTAAGTAATACCAGAGCTTTTGCTCTGCATCGGTAGAGGAGTGGCGTAGCCGCTTGGTAAACCCATTAACCCATTTCATTGTCCATACATTAGATCGCTACGCGAGAGATTTATTCGACTGCGGCCCCTCTCTCCACCCTCTCCCCGTCAGAACGGCATGCCGGGGCGAGGGAGAACTACGCGGAGTCGGAGCGAGTCGTACGACGCGTCCCCTTGCATTTTTGGGGGGTTCCTGATATCCATAGACAGTCGTTGAAATGACACGAGGAGGCCGGATGTTTACCCAGGTATCGGAAAAACTAACACAAATGTTCGATGTCGCTACCCAATTTTTATGGGAAACTTTTGAAAAAGATATGGCCATGACCGAAGCCGTGATTTCTCGCACCGAGGCCGTCTTCGCCACCATTGAGGAGAAAATCGTTCGAACTTTCCATCGTTGATGCATTGCAATCTCGGCCAGACTGAAAAATATGTTCGACTCATGATCGGCCTGATGCTTTTTGCATCGGGCCTTTTCATGGAACATAACTTTTCCGGAACGATCGGCCAGGTTTTTCTCTGGACCAGCCTCTTTCTGCTGCTGACGGCTGCCTTTAGCTTTTGTCCGTTCACCTGGCTGCGGCACCGGAAGCACTCGACCTAAAAACGTAACCCTCCCGAATTACCTTTTTCAAAGCCCTCATCTGTCCCTCCCGATTATCCTCTTTGTTAAGATAAGAGCGAAGGATCGCTTTCTCGATTAAACAAGCGAAAGGGAACTCAAACCAGGAGGTCGTTGTTACTTATGAGTATGAAAAATCGAATGTTTCTGAATTGTCTTATCGCTCTCTTTCTGGCATCACTATTCGCCCGTGGGTACGCGGCAGCTGCCAGCCCTGCGATAGGTCAGGCGGCGCCTGACTTTACCCTAACAGACTCCCATGGTGAGAGCCGAAGACTAAAAGATTTTCAGGGAAAATTTGTGGTTCTCGAATGGTTTAATAACCAATGTCCTTTCGTCCGTAAACATTACGACAGCGCCCATATGCAACAACTGCAGACTAAGTATACGGGACAGGGCGTGGTTTGGTTGTCGGTCATCTCATCGGCGCCGGGGAAAGAAGGCAACGTAACCCCCGAGGAGGCCAACAAGAATGCGGAGCTTGACCACGCGAAGGCCACGGCGGTCTTGCTGGACATCGACGGAAAAGTCGGGCATCTTTACGAGGCGAAGACGACACCGCACATGTTCGTCATTGATCCCAAAGGTGTTCTGATTTATAAAGGGGCGATCGACGATCGACCCTCCACCGATCTGGCGGACATTCCTGGCGGTAAAAATTATGTCGATCAAGCCCTTTCCGAAGCGATGTCCGGCAAACCCGTCACGACCTCCGCCACAAAACCGTACGGCTGTTCGGTCAAATACTAACGCGTTCGTTCTCCTAAACCACAATGCAAAATGACCACATCCTGATCCGAGGAGCCCGGCAGCATAACCTTAAGAACCTCACTCTTAAGATTCCTCGTAATCAACTTGTGGTCATTACGGGGCTATCAGGTTCCGGCAAGTCATCGCTGGCCTTCGATACGATTTACGCCGAAGGGCAACGCCGTTACGTGGAAAGCCTTTCGGCTTATGCCCGCCAGTTCCTCGAGCTGATGGAAAAACCCGATGTCGATCTGATTGAAGGACTTTCTCCCGCCATCGCGATCGAACAACGTACGCCTTCCCACAACCCCCGTTCCACAGTGGGTACGGTGACCGAAATCTACGATTACCTGCGGCTGCTTTTCGCCCGCGTAGGCATTCCGCACTGTCCCACCTGCGGTCGTCAAATCAAGCCTCAGTCGGCACAGCAGATTATTGACGAAATTCAAAAGCTTCCGGCGGGAACGAAGTTCCAAGTGATGGCGCCGCTTGTTCAAGGGCGCATCGGTACCTATCAAGAATTGTTCAATCGGCTGCGCCAGAGCGGATTTGTGCGGGTGCGAGTGAATGGCCAAGGGATGGGCCTCGAAGAGGATATTAAGCTTGACCGATACAAGAAGCACCACATCGATCTCGTCGTAGATCGGCTTGTCATGGGGCCGGATGTCCGTGAGCGCCTGGCAGATTCGGTCGAAACCGCCCTTCGCGAAGGAAAGGGGCTCTTACTCGTAAATTTGCTGGGCGAAAGCAAGAGTCCCTCATCCGCCCTCC
>JBBSDO010000121.1:0-8589 GCA_038241515.1 Elusimicrobiota bacterium
GATCTCGCTTGCACCAACGGGGATGAGGCGAAGTGTTTGATGTTGGCCTTTCGGTACGCCCGCGGTCAAGAGACACCCGCAGATCCGCTGAAAGCGGGAAACTATTTTGACAAAGCCTGCGACATGGGCCTAGCGAGCGGGAAATCGGCTGCCTGCCTGGTGGCGGGCGAAATGTACGAGCGCGGACAATTTGTACCTAGGGATGCCACTCGCGCCCTCTCTTTCCGCACCAAGGCCATGCCAAAGCTTCGAAAGGCAAAATAATGAAAATTTATCGAGTAACTCCCGATACGCGGATTAAACTCAAGCACGCTAGCCCTGAGGACACTCACCTCTGCGATGATAAAGACGCAGGAAAGAAGGAGATTGAAAAACTTCTAGAACGCATGGACGCCCTTCAGGACAAGCTCTATGCCGCCAAATCGCGCGCACTGCTCGTGGTATTGCAGGGAATGGATACATCGGGAAAGGATGGGACAATTCGCCACGTGATGCGAGGCGTCAATCCACAGAGTTGTCAGGTCTTTTCGTTTAAAGTGCCGACTCCGGAAGAACAGGCGCACGATTTTTTATGGCGAGTCCATCCCAAGACGCCTCCCAAAGGTTTTATGGGGATTTTTAATCGCTCTCATTACGAAGACGTTCTTGTCACGCGAGTTCACAAAATGATCTCTGACAAGGAGGCAAAAAGGCGCTTCAAAGAAATCAATCACTTCGAGAAACTCTTGTGCGACAACGGGACAGTGATTCTCAAACTCTTCCTCCATATATCGAAGGACGAGCAACGTGTGCGGTTGGAAGATCGCATTAAAACACCCGAAAAGCGCTGGAAGTTGAGCACCGCCGATATGCAAGAGCGCCAGAACTGGAAAGCCTACGAACGCGCCTATGAAGAGGCCCTCTCGGCGACGAGTACCGATGCCGCTCCCTGGTACATTATCCCTGCCAACCACAAGTGGTACCGAAATTGGGTCGTCGCGCATCTCGTTGTGAGTGCTTTAGAAAAAATGAACCTTAAGACCCCCAAACCGGATCCGCACATTGACTTTAAGAATCTAAAAGTGAAATAGCACTCCGTAGAGGCTTAAGAAATAGTTCCCCTCGAGCTTGCAGCGTTTTACAGTCTGTAACCCCAATTACTTCATGAGATGTCTAAGCAGACAGGAGGCACTCATGAAAACTTTTTTTATCTTTCCTTGTGCGCTGGCTTTGATGGCAGGTATACAACCCGGGGCTGGCGCTGAACCTCTAGGAGGGCGGACCTCCGAAGTGGTGAGCCCATCCCATCCGTATATGGCAGAACAGATGCCCACGGTTCAGTGGGATCGCCTGCACAATCATCTAGAGGGGACCGTAGAAAATATCAATAAAATCAACAAAACGTTGAAAGTGAGGCCGAGCGAAGGCGCAGCGCTTATTATCCCGATCGACCAGGAGACAGACATCCTTCGTAACGGGCACAAAGTATCTATTTCGAAAATCGAATTGGGCGATAAGGTTCTGATCCGCTACAGGCCAGCAGGAGGGCATTAAGGTGGATACGATACTGATGGACCCTGAGGTGAAGATCGCCGTTCCTGAGGAAGCCGCTCGTGAATTTAAGTGGGCCGAGCTTGAAATTTTGAGACAGAGCATCGAAGAGAAGAAGGGGCAAATCGCGGAGCTCGGTAAAAGAATCGAAACTCTCGAGTTGCTGGTGGTACGCCTGGGGAGCCCGCGCGTTCAAGTTCAGCCTACGTATCAGCGGTCCACGACCTCCGGTCCAGTCGTTCCACGTCGATGGAGCCCGCGGTAGCGAAAATCGTTCTGTAACCTCGTCATTATAGCCTTGTCGAATTAGATGTAGAAAAAGTCGGGCAGACTGATCTCGACAACAACTTCAGGAGGTATATATGGAAAGAAATAGGATTTGGCTCGGAATCATCTGTGTGTCGTGCGGGCTGGCCGCCGCTACTCATGCCGATAGCATCACTTCAACGTCGGGGCAAGTGAACGTGACGACCACTCAGCCTGCTACCGTCACTATCTCTCCCAATGCGACGGATTCAACGGCACCTGGCGCGGTGGCTCCCACAGTTTCCGCAAATCCCACGCCTGTTGAAGATCAGACGGCCCAATCTCAGGACATGAGCGGAACCGTGCAATCTGTGGATCGGCGTAATCATAGCCTCGTGGTTCAAGATCCTCAAGGCAAAGATATCGGGATCAGCATGAATAACAGCTGGCACATCTATCGTAGAGGGGAAGAAGTTCAGTACCGAGATGTGGAACCGAACGACGTTGTCGAATTGCGGTATCGAACCTAAATTAAAGGGAGGATTCTATGCTACGTTGGGCACTTATATTCTTTGTCGTTTCAGTCATTGC
This sequence comes from Elusimicrobiota bacterium, assembly GCA_038241515.1. Taxonomy (GTDB): domain Bacteria; phylum Elusimicrobiota; class Elusimicrobia; order 2-01-FULL-59-12; family 2-01-FULL-59-12; genus JBBSDO01. The sequence goes on from JBBSDO010000121.1 coordinate 2,368, forward strand.
AGGAGTTTTTGGATTTACCGGTGTGGCCGCGGGCTCAGCCGCGATTGCTAAAACGCTGTTTTTCCTGGCTTTGGCCCTGTTTGTCGTCTTTCTGGTGGCAGGCCTTTCCGTCGGTCGTGCACTCACGGAACGTCCCTAACCGTTCTTGCTCCTGGGGCAGGTCGTCAGCGCTGCTGGCGACCGCTCCGAGCGAGGGGTTTCGATGAAAGGTTTGATTCTTTGGGTAGCTTTAATGGGCGGCATTCCAGTGGTGTGCTTATCTGCCGGCAACCTCGGCTCCGCGGAGTGTAAAGTGGAGTGGCAAAAACTCTCCGGTCGTGTCGAATCGACGGATCTCGAAAACCGACAGCTCCATATTCGCGATAAAAATGGAAATCTCGCCCATATCAACGTTGACGGAAGCGTGCAGATTTTCCGGGATTGGCGGTTGGTGGCGCTCGATGACGTCCGCCTAAAAGATCGAATCACAGTGCGCCGTTCCAACGAAGGTCTCTAACTTCTTCTAACGTGTTACCTGTCTCTTGATTTTCTTGTCCGGCAATTTGCACGGTTTTTTGCACGAAGTCACATATTCCAGGGCGGCAATAATTAAAAAATTAACGGCGGTAGGTCTGATCTTTAGTTTAGTCCCAGCACTTGCCCTGGCTACGGGGAGTCATCCGATGGCGGGCTGTGGACTGGGATATTTACTTTTTTCGAATAAAGACAATACCAAAGTAACGCAAGTCCTCGGTGCTACCACGAACGGTACCTTTGGTTCGCAAACATTTGGAATCACCTCAGGGACCTCTGGATGCACGGAAGACGGGGCGGTAAAAATGGCCAAAGAGACGGAAGTCTTCGCCGAGCTCAATCTTGAGAGTTTACGACAAGAGATGGCGATCGGCAAAGGCGAGTACGTATCGGCGTTCGCTACGCTCCTGGGTACTCCCGAGGCCCGACGCCCAGAACTCATGAAGTTCTTTCAGCAAAATTATTCGCAGCTCTTCCCTTCGAGTCATACAACTTCTTCCGAGCTGATGACGACGCTCGCCGCGAAGCTTTCTCAGCACCCGGAACTTCTTAGCTAACCTCCAGACTTCCGTGGCAATGGCGGCGGTGACGAAGCCGCCGCCAACCCCCATTCTTTTCAAATCCCCTGGTCTATCTGGGGTGTAACCCCTACCTGACGGCCTGTGTCAGATGCTCTGCTTTCCTGAGGTTAGAAGGGGTTTTTGGACAGAAACTGTCCTCTATAATTAACCTATTTTTACAGCAGCTCAACGGAGAAAAAGTTGAGCAGACCCTTCGGCGAGACGAAAGGTGTCGCCCCTGATGGGAGCGGACAACAGAGGAAAATGGGTCCTTTGGAAAAGTTTTTTGGCCTGTTGCTCTATATGCTTTTAACATCAAACCGGTTACACTTTTCTCAACACCGTAATTAAAAAACGCTAGGAGAACTTAAAAATGAGCGCCACACTTCAACCTAAGAAAGCAGAAAATTTCGGTCTGCACAACATGATCGAAACGCGTCAAGCCAAAGTAGGGGTCATCGGTTTAGGATATGTAGGGCTTCCGCTCGCGGTCGAGTTCGCGCAAGCCGGCTTCTCCGTCATGGGATTTGAAGTCGATCCGCGTAAAATTGAAAGTCTCCTGGCAGGGGAGTCTTATATTGCTGACGTGCCCACGGCTCAGCTTCGCACGGTCGTGAACAAAAAGCGCTTTTCAGCTACAACGAACTTTACGCGCCTCAAAGAAATGGATGCGATCATCATTTGTGTCCCCACACCGTTAAACAAGACGAAGGATCCCGACATCTCCTATATCGCCAACGCCACGGATAAAGTCGCCAAGCAATTGCGGGCGGGACAGCTGATCATCCTTGAAAGCACCACCTATCCCGGCACCACAAGGGAATTTATGCTCCCGGTGCTCCAGGCTCAAGGATTTAAGGTCGGTAAAGACTTTTTCCTTGCTTTCTCCCCGGAGCGTATCGATCCAGGGAATACCAAGTATAAAGTCGCCAATACGCCAAAAGTCGTAGGCGGCATCACGCCGCTTTGCGGGGAACTGGCGGGATTGCTGTACAGCCAAGCCATCGATCGTATCGTGCCGGTTTCCACTGCGGATGCGGCCGAGATGGTCAAGATTCTTGAGAACACGTTCCGTGCCGTCAATATTGGATTGGTCAACGAAATTGCTCTCATTTGTGACCGTCTCGATCTGAACGTGTGGGAGGTCATCGATGCCGCCACGACGAAGCCTTATGGGTTCATGCCTTTTTATCCCGGACCGGGCATTGGCGGACATTGTATCCCTCTCGATCCCCATTATCTTTCGTGGAAGATGAAATCGCTCAATTTTAATGCGCGCTTTATTGAGCTCGCAAGCGAAGTCAACTCCCATATGCCCGACTTTGTGCTCGAGAAGACCGCCTGGGCACTTAACGAGCGCAAAAAAGCCGTCAATGGCTCAAAGATTCTCGTCATGGGAGTCGCTTATAAACCCGACGTGGGAGATGTTCGAGAGTCGCCTGCGCTCGATTTAATCCACCTTCTCATGACGCGCGGAGCCGAAGTGAGCATTCATGATCCTCATGTGACGAGTATTGAAGTGAATGGAAAGACGCTTCACAATAAAGCCTTTTCTCCGGCTTTGCTGAAATCCATGGATGCGGTCATCGTGACGACCGGACACAGCGCCTTCAACGCCAAGGAAATCGCCAAGCACTCGCCGCTCCTCATTGATACACGCAACATTACGAAAGGGATTACTAGCCCTAACGTTATTCTGCTCTAAAGCCGCTCCCGGTCGGCAGATCCTAATCCATGAAGTGGGGTCTGCCGGTCGGGCTGGTTTACCGTCGGCAAAGGCGAGTACCCAGGTTCCCGACAGACTGTGAAAGCGGTGCCGTTAAACTCGTTGGTTAGGAGAAAACTCTTATGTGCGGAATCGTCGGCTATATTGGTGCGCAAAATGCAACTTCCATCCTCGTTGAAGGGCTTCGTCGGCTCGAATACCGGGGTTATGACTCGGCGGGGGTCGCTGTCCTCAACGGCGGCGATATCCAGTTGCGGCGCAGCGTAGGAAAACTAAATTCTTTAGAGACTCTCCTCAAAGAGCAGCCGGCACACGGCACCTTGGGACTCGGCCATACCCGATGGGCGACCCACGGCCGTCCTAGCGAAGCGAATGCCCACCCTCACGTCTGCTGCCTCAACAAGATCGTCGTCGTTCACAATGGAATTATTGAAAACTATGTCGAACTTAAAAAGCGGCTTTCCGAGTTGGGGCACACGTTTAAATCACAAACCGATACGGAGGTTCTTGCCCATTTAATTGAGGCGTATTATGAAGGAGACCTTCGGGCCGCTGTACAGAAAGCGCTCGATGAAGCGCATGGGTCCTATGCTGTTGGTGTCGTGTGCGCCGACGACCGCGAGCGTTTTATTGCCGCTCGCAAAGATTCGCCCCTCGTTTTGGGAGTTGGCGACAACGAAAACTTTTTGGCGTCGGATGTGCCCGCCTTACTTCCCTATACGCGTCGCGTTATTTTTCTAGAAGACGGCGACCTGGCTGAAATCACTCAGAACGATATTCGGCTATTCAACGCGAAAGGTGAGACTGTTCACCGGGAGCCGAAACTCATTGATTGGGATCCCGGAATGGCAGAAAAGGCCGGATATCCCCATTTCATGTTGAAAGAAATCTTTGAACAGCAAGTGACCGTACGCGATACCTTTCGGAGCCGGATCTCGCTCGAAGACAGTCGCGTCAAGCTCGAGGACATTCTTCCACGATCGGTCGCGCAAGCGCTCCCCAAGATTTGTCTCGTGGGATGCGGGACCTCGCATCACGCTGCGCAAGTCGCCCGCTTCTGGTTCGAAGAGCTGGCGCATATTCCGTGCGATGTTGAAATTGCCAGCGAATATCGCTACAGGCGTTCGAAAAAAGAGCCCGGAACCCTCATCGTCGCCATCACACAGTCCGGCGAAACCGCCGATACCTTAGCGGCGTTGCGCGATTCTAAAGGCAAAGGGCTGAGCACCTTAGCGGTTTGCAACGCAGTAGGTTCAACAGTCACTCGTGATGCCGCAGCCACGCTCTATACCTTCTGCGGGCCGGAAATAGGCGTCGCCTCGACCAAAGCGTTTACCGGCCAACTCACGGGCCTGTTTCTTTTAGCGCTTTATATCGCGCAATGTAGAGGCGTATTATCTGCCGAACAGAGGGCGCCTTATCTGAGAGACCTTTCACACCTGCCGGTTTTGATTCGAGAGACGTTGGATCGCGCTTCTGAAGTCGAAAAAGTCGCTAAAGCAATCCAAAACGCGACTAGCTTTCTTTTCTTGGGACGTCATTTGAATTATCCGATTGCCTTAGAAGGAGCGCTCAAACTTAAGGAAATCAGTTACATTCACGCCGAGGGATATCCCGCGGGGGAAATGAAGCACGGTCCGATCGCTTTAATTGATGCCAATCTTCCGGTCGTGGCGATCGCCACGGAATCGTCAATTCGCGAAAAGATGTTGTCCAACATTGAGGAAGTGAAAGCCCGCGGGGGACGCGTTATCGCCGTTTGTACGACTGGCGATACGGAGATCGCCGATAAGGCCGATTTCGTTCTGCAAGTTCCAAAGGTGAACGAAGTGTTGGCCCCCATTCTCACCATCTTGCCGCTCCAGCTCCTTTCCTATTATGTGGCCGTGCTGAAAGGGTGCGATGTGGATCAGCCGCGCAATCTCGCCAAAAGCGTAACCGTTGAATAGCCTATAAAAGCAGGTCCCTCTAGTATCAGCGGAGCTTTCGAGAACATAGTAAGAAATGAGCCTTTCCTCCGGCGTTCTTTATCCTAAACGCGTCCTTTTAACTATACGGTTGGATTACAGAGAGCGGATGGCTGGGGTAGAAAAAAATAGCCAAAATGCAATACCTACGCCTGCTAATGCAAAGGCAGGCAGCGCTGCCCGGAGTCGAGCCTGACGACGTCGTTTTTGATCGTTTCGCGCAGCAGAAAGGATCTTTGAGGTAAGCCCTTCTCGCGGGTGGAAAAGGGATATTTCGGCATGCATGGAATTTAGATCGTCGCAGAACTCGTCAAACCCCAGATCATCAGTCATCTTTTGCCCCCTGACGATTATTTTGGACTGATTTCCTACCCCAAAGGTTACATTTCAGCGGCTCTCTGCTAATGTAACCGTACCGGAACCCATCATGTCTAATTGCCGATAATTCGCGTCGATTTTGTTATTATTCGTCCTTACCTACGTGGGAGATTCATGAAAATTAGACCAGGTAGTCCCTATCCCCTTGGCGCCACCTGGGATGGCGTTGGCGTCAACTTTGCCATTTTCTCGGAACACGCGACCCAAGTCGAACTGTGTCTCTTCGACTCAGCGGAATCGACGAACGAAAGCCAACGCATTCTACTGCCGGAACAGACCGATATGGTCTGGCATGGCTATCTCCCGGACGCGCGCCCTGGGCAGCTCTACGGATTTCGGGTTCACGGGCCCTTTGATCCGGCCTCGGGCCAGCGATTCAATCCCCATAAAGTGATCCTCGACCCTTATGCCAAAGGCATTGGACGTATTCTAAAATGGGGTCCGGAAATGTACGGCTACCCCCTCGGTGATCCCAACGAGGATCTAGTGATGGATGATCGCGATAATGCCGCATTAGCCGCGCTGGGAACTGTAACGGACACGGCCTTTACGTGGGGGAACGACCGGCCCCCTCTCATCCCCTGGCATAAAACAATCATTTATGAGTTGCATGTGAAGGGATTCACTAAGCTTAAGCGGAATATACCGGAATCCATGCGGGGAACCTACGCGGGATTAGCCACCGAGGAATCCATACGTTATTTGAAGGATTTAGGGATTACGGCGGTGGAGCTCATGCCCGTCCACCATCACACCAACGATCAGATTTTGCTTGAGAAGGGTCTCGCGAATTATTGGGGGTACAACACGGAGGCCTATTTTGCCCCTGAGGTTCGGTATGCGACGCCCGGGAGCGCTCCGGAAGAGGTGCTTCGTGAGTTTAAACGCATGGTTCGCGCCTTCCACAATGCCAAAATGGAAGTCATTCTGGACGTCGTTTACAATCATACCTCCGAAGGAAATCATCTAGGCCCCACGCTGTCCTTGCGAGGCGTCGATAACACCTCCTATTACCGCTTGACGCCGGAAAATCCGCGTTACTGCATGGACTATACCGGGACCGGGAACACACTGAACA